>CAIPFK010000056.1 GCA_903864315.1 uncultured Burkholderiales bacterium
CCAATGAAGTGGCCCCAGCGGGCAGCCAAGCGAAAGTGGTCGTGGGCGCTGTCGAGATCTTGGCCCCCAATGGCAATGTGGTCAACTCCAAGTTTGACGAGGACAGCGTCAAGGCCATTGCCGACTTTAAGAAAGAGTTGAGCGCGGCCTTGAAGGAGGCGGGTTATCCAGCCAAAGCCGATCCCGCCAAAATGGACAAAGTCACCATGACCATCATCCTCACGTATTTGGTTATCTTGGTGACCATGGTCTATGGTCCCATTGCGGCCATGCTGGTTGAGATGTTCCCCACCCGGATTCGATACACCTCGATGTCCTTGCCTTATCACATTGGCAATGGTTGGTTTGGTGGCTTGTTGCCCACCACCGCCTTTGCCATTGTGGCGCAAACGGGCGACATGTACAGCGGGCTGTGGTACCCCATCGTGGTGGCCGGGGTTTGTTTTGTCATTGGTATGATTTTCGTCAAAGAAACCAAGGACGTGGACATTTACGCCGACGATTGAGCCTTCAAAGGGCGAAGCACTCGCTGGGCGCGAGGCTTTGCTGATGCGTGCCAACCCTCTGATCTCCGACAGGATTTCAGGGGTTTTTTTTTGGGGCCACGCCTGCCAAATCCCAGGTCCCGGGGCAAACGCCCCTTTCATGGCTTTGCCATGCTCTCGTCCTACAATGAAACGAAGTCGAGACTGGCTTTTTAAAGGCGGCTCCAAAGATGTGCCTATTTTTTTGTGCTTTTGCATTTGAGCGCAAAATACCTCTGGGTGTGAGCCTCTGGCGTGATGCCGCTCCACGCCCTTTTTTTCACCACCACCATGACCGTGAGATGACATGACGCAAGGTTTGATTCGTATTCGAGGTGCACGAGAGCACAACTTAAAGAATTTGAATGTGGACATCAAAACCGGTGAGCTCACCGTGGTCACAGGACCGAGCGGCTCGGGCAAATCGAGCTTGGTGTTTGACACCTTGTACGCCGAAGGGCAGCGCCGCTACGTGGAAACCTTCAGCGCCTATGCGCGCCAGTTCATGGACCGCATGGACCGCCCTCAAGTCGATCAAGTCGAAGGCGTGCCCCCGGCCATTGCCATTGACCAATCCAATCCGGTTCGCAGTTCACGCTCCACCGTGGGCACCATGACGGAGTTGAACGACCACTTGAAGTTGCTCTTTGCCCGCTTGGGCCGCCTCTTTGATCGCGAAACCGCACTCGAAGTCAAGCGCGACAGCTCCGAGACCTTGCTCGCTGACTTGAAGGTTCAACTCGCAGGCCGCGATCCCCGCCTTGTGGTGACCTTTGCTGTGGAGTTGCCGGCCACCATCTCGGAGCAAGAAATTGAGCAGTGGCTCAGTGCCTCCGGGTTCACCAAAGTGCAAGCCACCCGTGAAAAAGCCACGCCCACGGGTCCCAGAAAAATCTTGGACGTGGTGGCGGACCGTTTCCGTTTGGGCTCGGTCGAGAGCTCTCGTGTGATCGAAGCCCTCGAGACCGCTTTGAAGCGAGGCAACGGTCGCGTGTCGATTCATGTCTTGCCTGAAGTCCAAGAGGGCGCCTCTGTGGGGGAGCCACAAACGAAGGACCCAGCGCCTGAGGTTTTGCAGTTCTCCACCGGACTGCATTGCCCCCAAAGTGATCTCACCTATCTTGAGCCCACCCCGTCCTTGTTTTCTTTCAACTCGGCCTTGGGCGCCTGTGAGAAGTGCCGAGGCTTTGGCCGCATCATTGGGGTGGACTACGGTTTGGTCATCCCCAACGAAAAATTGACCTTGCGCTCGGGCGCCATCAAGACGATCCAAACCCCGGCTTGGGCCGAGCAGCAAATCGATTTGATGCGCTTTGCAGAAAAAGCGGGCATTCCCCGCGACACCCCTTGGTACCAACTCACCCCTCAGCAACGCGAGTGGGTGATCAAGGGCTCACCCGAGTGGAATGGCAAATGGAAGCAACAGTGGTACGGCATTGACCGCTTCTTTGAGTACTTGGAGACCAAGGCCTACAAGATGCACATCCGGGTGCTCCTCTCCAAATACCGCAGTTACACCCGTTGCACGACGTGCTCGGGTGCCCGGCTGCAAACGCAAAGCCTACTGTGGCGCATCGGCAACAAGGAGCAGGCCCAAGAAGCACTCGGTGGCATTGCCCGCTTCATGCCCTCGGGGGTGTCTTGGAGCGCGCAACAGCTCGAGGCCTTGCCAGGACTCTCGCTGCATGACTTGATGCGCTTGCCCATCGAGCGCATGAAAGTGTTCTTTGATCGCTTGCATGGCGAGCAAGCCACCCTCACCCAAGTGCAGTCGCAAAGCGCGCAAGCGCAGGCCATGGATCTTCTCTTGGGCGAGATCCGCTCGCGCCTGAAGTACTTGGTGGATGTGGGCATTGGTTACTTGAACTTGGACCGGCAAAGCCGAACGTTGAGTGGAGGGGAGGTGCAGCGCATCAATTTGACCACCGCTTTGGGAACCTCCTTGGTCAACACCTTGTTTGTCCTTGATGAGCCCAGCATTGGCTTGCACCCCACGGACATGGGGCGCATCAACCGCGCCATGCTCAATTTGAGAGACGCGGGCAACACCTTGGTGGTGGTCGAGCACGACCCGATGGTGATGTTTTGTGCTGACCGCATCATTGACATGGGGCCAGGGCCGGGTGCCCAAGGCGGGCAAATTGTCTTTGATGGCAGTTTGCAAGACCTGGCCAAGAGCGACACCTTGACGGGCCAATACTTGGGGGCGCGCAAACAAGTGGGCCTGGGGCTCAAGCGCTTGGTGCAAGATGCAACACCTCGCTTGATCATTGAAGGGGCGCGTGAACACAATTTGAAAAACTTGGACATCGAGTTTCCCTTGCACCGACTGGTGAGTGTCACTGGGGTGTCTGGGTCGGGCAAGTCAACCCTGATCCAAGATATTTTGGCCCCCGCATTGCTGCGTTATTTTGGCCAAAGCACCGAGTCGCCTGGAGAGCATGACCGCATCTTGGGGGCAGACTACTTGAGCGATGTGGTCTTTGTGGACCAGTCCCCCATTGGTAAAACGGCACGCTCCAACCCCGTGAGTTATGTCGGGGCTTGGGACGCCATCCGCGAGCTCTTTGCCACCACCCCCTTGGCTCGGGAGCGCGGCTACACCGCCTCCAAGTTCAGCTTCAACCACGGCGACGGGCGTTGCCCGACGTGTGGAGGATCTGGCTTTGAGCACATCGAGATGCAGTTCTTGAGCGATGTGTACTTGCGCTGCCAAGACTGCCAAGGCGAGCGTTATCGCCATGAAATATTGGAGGTCAAGCTCGAGCGCGCTTTGCCCGGTGAGAGCGCGCAGGCGTTGTCCGTCTCTGCGGTCTTGGAGTTGACCGTGAGCCAAGCGGTGAGCCTCTTTCGCCACGACTCGGACGTCATCCGGGCCTTGCAGCCCATCGTTGACGTGGGACTGGAGTACGTGAAACTCGGCCAGCCCGTGCCGACCTTGAGCGGGGGCGAATCGCAGCGCTTGAAGCTTGCGGGTCACTTGGCCCAAGCGGCCAAGGCGCGAGCGCAGATGCGCCAAGCCGTTGCCAAAAAAGGCTCCTTGTTTTTGTTCGACGAGCCCACCACGGGACTGCACTTTGATGACATCGCCAAGTTGATGCGCGCCATGCGCCAACTCATCGACTCCGGTGCTTCGATTGTGCTCATTGAACACAATTTGGACGTGGTGCGATCGAGCGACTGGGTGATTGATTTGGGGCCTGAAGGCGGCGAAGCAGGGGGCCATTTGGTGGCCCAAGGCTCACCCGACGATCTCAAGTTACACCCAAGCTCACACACCGCCCAGGCGCTCAGGAGCTATGACCACAATCTGGGTGAACTCGGTCAAGTGGGGCAGTTGGGCCAAGGGGAGTCCACTCGCCCACCGGTTCAGCGCTTGCACTCGGGCGAGATCCAAATCATCAATGCCAAAGAGCACAACCTCAAAAACCTCACGGTCAATATCCCGCGCGGGCGCTTCAATGTGGTGACGGGGGTGTCGGGTTCGGGCAAATCGACCTTGGCGTTTGATATCTTGTTCCATGAAGGACAGCGCCGCTATTTGGAGAGTTTGAACGCCTACGCCAGGAGCATCGTGCAGCCCGCTTCGCGCCCCGAGGTCGACGCCGTCTACGGCATCCCGCCCACGGTGGCCATCGAGCAGCGGCTCTCAAGAGGCGGTCGAAAGTCCACCGTGGGCACCACCACCGAGGTGTGGCATTTTTTGCGGCTGCTTTATGTGAAGCTGGGTGTTCAGCACTGCGTGCACGACGGCCAAGCGGTGATGCCGCAAAGCGTGCAAAGCATTTGTGCGCAACTCATGACGCGATTCAAGGGCCAAGAGATCGGGATCTTGAGTCCCTTGGTGATCAACCGAAAAGGCCTCTACACCGATTTGGCCGATTGGGCGAAAAACAAGGGCTACAGCCATTTGCGCGTGGATGGAGAGTTTTTGCCAACGCAAAAGTTCCCCCGCATCGATCGCTTCAAAGAGCACACCATTGAGCTCCCCATTCTGAGTCTCACCGTGGACGCGGCCCGCGAGGAGGGACTTCGACAAGCTGTTTTGTTGGCGCTCGAGCACGGCAAGGGTGTCGTGCATGTCTTGAGTGCCCTCAAAGGCTTGTCCTCGGCCATGATGGTGGGGGCGAGTACGGCGCGCATTGGGGCTTTGCAGGTCTACTCCACTCGGCGCGCGTGTCCTGTGTGCGCCGCGTCCTACAGTGAGCTCGACCCCAGGCTTTTTTCCTACAACTCCAAACACGGCTGGTGTGCGAGTTGCGTGGGCACGGGTGTCAAGCTCAACGCCAAACAGCGCGCTGTTTTGGACGACACCACCCAAGACGCTTCACAAAAGGGCCGTGAGCAGACCTTTGCCGAACCGGTCTTGGATGAATTCGAGGAGATGCCTTGCCCCACGTGCTCGGGCACGAGACTCAATGCAGTGGCCCGCCATGTGCGTTTTCACGACCAGGCCATCACCGATTTGGCCCAGCACAGTGTGCGAGATTTGAGGACCTGGGTCGGGTCCTTGCAGCTCATCGGTCGTGAGGAACTCATTGCCCGCGACTTGGTCTCGGAGATCGCGCTTCGGCTTGAATTCTTGGATCAAGTGGGGCTGGGGTATTTGACACTCGAGCGCGGCGCACCCACGCTCAGTGGCGGCGAGTCCCAACGCATCCGATTGGCCGCACAGCTTGGCAGCCAGTTGCAAGGGGTGTGTTATGTCCTGGACGAGCCCACCATCGGTCTACACGCACGCGACAATCACATGCTCTTGAATGCCTTGGCGCTCCTGTGTCAAAAGGGCAACACCTTGGTGGTGGTCGAGCACGATGAGGAGACCATGCGCCGAGCGGACCACTTGATTGACATCGGCCCAGGAGCGGGCAAACGCGGTGGTCACCTGGTGGCCCAAGGCAGCGTGCAAGACTTGATGGACCAAAGCGAGTCGGTGACGGGGCGCTACTTGCGTGACGCCATGCGCCACCCTCTGCAACTTCGCCGCCCAGTCAGTGCTGCCATGGGATCGAGTGACAAATCGCGGTCTGCTGCTGTCCCTCACCCAGAGGTCGCATCGGGCGCATTGCGCTTGATGGGGGCCGCCTTGCACAACTTGAAGGGCGTGGAGGTGGATTTCCCCTTGAAGCGCTTGGTGGCGGTGACGGGGGTGTCGGGGTCGGGCAAGTCAACATTGGCGCGGGATATTTTGCTCGCCAACGTTCAGCAAGCCTTGGCCAACCGAAAAGCCCCCACACAGTGGCTCGGTTGCACAGGCGTCATGGGCTGGGAGCAACTTGACCGCGTATTGGAGGTGGACCAAACCCCGATTGGCAAGACGCCGAGAAGTTGTCCAGCGACCTACATTGGTTTTTGGGACATGATCAGAAAAATGTTTGCCCAAACCCTGGAAGCCCAAGCCCGAGGGTACGGCCCGGCGCGCTTTAGCTTCAACACCGGCGAGGGTCGCTGTCACGGCTGCGAAGGCCAAGGCATGCGCACCATTGAGATGAGTTTCCTCCCCGACGTGAAGGTGCTGTGCGAAGTGTGCAAGGGCGCACGCTTCAATGCCGAGACCCTGAGCGTCACGTGGCGGGGCAAAACCATCGGCGATGTGCTGCAAATGCAAGTCGATGAGGCGGTCGACTTCTTTGCCAGCACGCCCGTCATTGCCCACCCTTTGTCGCTGCTCAAAGACGTGGGCCTGGGGTATTTGACGCTTGGACAGCCCTCGCCTACTTTGAGTGGCGGGGAGGCGCAACGCATCAAACTCGTGACCGAGCTGAGCAAAGTGCGCGACGATGTGGGCAAACGCGGCTACAAGGTGCCCCACACCTTGTATGTGCTCGATGAGCCCACGGTGGGTCTGCACATGTCGGATGTGGACAAACTCATTCGGGTTCTTCATCGATTGGTCGACGCGGGCCACAGCGTCATCGTCATTGAGCACGATTTGGATGTGATTGCCGAGGCCGATTGGGTGCTCGACTTGGGGCCCGAAGGTGGCCAAGGGGGGGGCTATTTGGTGGCTGCCGGCACGCCCGAGACCTTGGTCAAGCGTGGCACCCACACGGGCAATGCGCTTGAAGCGGTGTTGGCGCGTTAATGCCCTCAAGGCCCGAGGCCCCATGAAGGGGGCCTCGGGCCTGGCGGGACGATTTATTGCGCGCTTTGCAGTGCCAAGCCCGCGTGCTCGCGCAGCGGGTGAAAACTGATGTGTGCAAAGCGCTCTTGCGCCAGTCTCACATCGTAGGGCGAGGTGCACAAGTAGGCCAAGGCGTTGGCGGCGTCGCTGGCCATGCGCGCGGGGTAGGCGGCAATGAACTCTTTGAGCTCTTGGGGTGTTTTGGCCGTGATCCAGCGCGCGCCCGTGTAGGGGCAGGACTCCATGCGCACATCACAATCGTATTCGGCTTTGAGTCGGTGCTGCACGACTTCAAACTGCAA
>CAIPFK010000057.1 GCA_903864315.1 uncultured Burkholderiales bacterium
CAGGATTGTTGCAAAAAAAGGCTCTGAAATTTTAGGCCAAAGTATTGTTGTTGAAAATAAGCCAGGTGCAAGTAGCAACATTGCGACAGAAGCGGTGGTGAGGTCTGTGGCCGATGGATACACACTGCTATTGGGAACAGTGGCCAATACCATCAACGCTGGAATGGGGAAAAATTTACCATTTAATTTCTCTGCCGATTTGACTCCAGTGGTCTTGCTGACCAACCTTCCCAATATATTGGTGGTGCATCCATCTCTTGGCGTTACAAATGTTCAAGGGTTGATAGAGTTGGCTCAGAAAAAGCCTGGGCAATTGAATTACGCCTCATCTGGCAATGGTACTTCGCCACACTTATCGGGTGAGTTGTTCAATCAAATCGCAAACGTGAAATTAAGCCATGTTCCATACAAAGGCAGCTCGCAAGCCATCACCGATGTGCTCTCGGGCCTGGTGCCCATCATGTTCTCACCTGCATCAACCGCTTTGCCCTACATCAACAACGGTTCATTGAAAGCATTGGCAGTTTCGACCGGAAAAAGAAGTGCAATCGCCCCCAAACTCCCCACCCTGTCTGAGTCCGGCTTGGTGAATTACGATACATCGGTTTGGTTTGGAATATTGGCGCCAGTCAATACACCCAAAGAGATTGTGGAGAAGTTGAATTCAAGTTTCAATCAATCTCTCCAGGCATCAGAGGTGAAGACCCTGCTCCTCACCCAGGGAATGGATGCGATGGGAGGAAGCAAAGAGGAAATGGGCAAATACATTTCACAAGAAACTGAAAAATGGCTCAAGTTAATCAAATTTTCTGGGGCAACTATGGAATAAATTCAAAAGCGCAATGAGCCTTTGAATTTTCATGATTGTGTTCAACTCACTCCAGCTTGTTTTTGAGCGAACAAATAGTGGTGTAGTTTAATGAAGGGTCGATCAAGTGAAACATTTTGACCATTGAGCAGCTCATAACAGATTCCATCCATGGTGATATTGGGCTTTGTCAGTCCATCCCCGTTGCCAAATGCCCTGACTATTTTCGTGAGTTCTTCGTTGGTGATATCGGGTGTAATGGCGCATTTTTGTCGATACGTAGATTTTGTGGTTTTGTGGGCTGACCATTGAATATCAAGAGCCTCCAATGGTGCTGGCGAGAAGAATTGAGAACTCCACGAATACAAAAAATTCAATGCCATATTGATCGTGAGTTTTGCCATTTCTTGTTCTGACCTCACATGTCTGACGGAGTAGTTGTGCAGCGCAATAATTTTGCCAGTGTCTACCTTTTCTTCCATCCAGTGGGCCGTGATCCCAAAGTCATCCACGCCGTCATATAAGGCAAATTGCCACGCTTGCCACCCAGGATACCTGGGAGTTCCAGGGTGTAGATTGATCGCACCAAAACCAAGTTGATTGAGAATATCAATCGGTACGATTTGGTTTGATAAAAAGGATAGAAGTCGAGTTTGCTTTAAAAAAACAGGTTCAAATACTTTAAGATCGTCAGCAAAGACTGCCGAAACAAAGTTTAACTTGGGAAACTTTGTTTTGAGAATGGGCGTGAGTTTGCCGGACATTTCTCTAGATGACAAGATCAAGATGTTTTTCAATGATATTGAAGAGGCGTCAATATTCAAATGCGGTTCCCCATCTGGCGGTTGCTTCAGTATGTAATAAATTGCTGTATAGTCTATTGATAGATTGTTTTATGGGTTTTGTTCTATGTCAATCAATTATTCAACAAAAGGCCTTGAACTCATTGAGCTTTACAAACAAATGGCTCAACAGGGGTATGAAACCAGAGACGGTGGACATATAGAGAATGCTTTTTCAGATTTTGAATTACAGCATTACAGAATACAGCTAAAAACCATCATTTCATTTTTTGAAACCAAATCTTTGCTTGATTATGGTTCTGGCGGATCGAATTGGAATCTAAAAGGCTTTCATGATAATGGGCAAAGCGCAAGAGAATATTTCAACGTAGAAACTGTCAAAAAATACGATCCAGCCAGGGGCTTGGACGAACGATCCAAGGTTGATGCAGTGATTTGTTTCGATGTACTAGAACACATTCATATTCTGGACGTGTGCAAGGTCATTCGCGACTTGTTTGACCATGCAGGCAAGTTACTGGTCATCAACGTCGCTTGTTACTCCGCTGCTGCTTTGTTACCCAATGGTGAGAATGCCCACATCACCGTTCGCCAGCCTTTGTGGTGGAAGGGCGTGGTGGACACCATATCAATTGATTATCCCGATGTGTTTGTTTACTTGATGTGTTCTGTCGGATGGAGAAACACCCAATCCTTTTCGATTTGGAGCTCACAAGAGTGGCGAGAACATCCTGGCTTTGAAGTCAAAGACAGTTTTTATGAGTAGAGCCGGCCCAGCGGCTTTCAGTGCCATTGTGATACCCCACTGAGAGGTTTGGAAAAATTCCCCATGTGCAGTAGTTCAGATGAATGGTTCATCATCGAACAGACGCTTGCGCAAAGTGCGGGTGATGTGGTGGACAGTCGTCCATTGTAAAGTCTGCAAGTATTTTTAAAAATTCAATCATCAAGGCGTTGAATTCATTGCATCAATTCCACTGCCAGTCGACATAGTTTCTCAAAGAAATGAATTTTGAGATTGAGAAATTCCAATGATGTAAATTGTTTTTGAACCCATGCTTGTTCTTTCCCCATCAAATTGCGTTGGGTGTTACTGAATGTTTCACCTATTACGGTGGTTGGATTGGAGTTAAATGGAGATAATCAAACCACGAAAGTTCAAGATCGTCGAAATACAAGAGACGATCATTTTTTTATACTGATTAATTTTCTGGGTTTGAACAGGGCTTAATCTGTTTTCGACTCAGATTTGCAAAACTTGAGAGTTGTTACTGTTTTTTTGTTAATTTGGGCCAATAGGAGAAGATATTGCTCAGTATTTACACCAATTTGGATGCGTTGACTGCTCAAAACTCGATGGTTTCATCAAAGAAATCCATGTCGAGTGCGATGGAGAGCTTGTCGACCGGCAAAAAAATCAACAGTGCGGCTGACAACGCTGCTGGAATTGCCATTTACAACAGTATGAATGCTCAAATCATGAGCTATGCCGCCGCATTGAACAATGTGCATCAAGTGGTGGGAATGAACACCCAAATGGGCAGTGATCTACAAAACATCAACAATATTTTGATGGAAATGAAAAACTTGGCCCTTTCATCGGCTTCATCGACATCTTCTGTAACCGATCGAAATAACAATCAAGCCCTATACACGCAATACCGCTCTCAAATAGACGCCATTGCGAACGCATCCAACTTCAACAGCAATAATTTGCTCGATGGATCCATGGGGACAGCCAATTTTCAAGTGGGTATCCATCAGGGGAGTGTTTTCAAAGAGTCTTTCCCCAATGCCTTGTCATCCAATTTGGGTGTCATGGCGCCCATTGGTTTGAGCTCATCGGGCTCGTCCATCAATCCTTTGGTCTCTGGCGACTTGGTGATCAATGGTTATACCGTTCCTGGTTCTCAAGCAACCAGTGATGCTTTGTCGTTTGCTTCGAATTCAGGTTCTGCCATTGCAAAAGCGACAGCGATCAATTCCATTTCATTCAATAGTGGTGTGTCCGCATCCGTGGGCACCAATTTGGTCGCCGGCAGTGCAGTGGCCAGTAGCGCGGGCGCAGCATCTGGCACGGTCACGATCAATGGATTTGCGATATCAGTCGCTCAGTCGGTCAATAGCACTATGTCAGTTAACCGTGCCTCAATCGTTGCCGCCATCAATTCAAACAATGGAGTCACTGGTGTGATTGCAGTTGATTCTGGGGATTCCACGCATGGCATTTATCTCCAGGCCAGCGATGGCAGAAATATCAGCATCTCTTATGATGCCAATTTGAGTGCGTCAAACACTGGTTTGGCCGCGGCAGGAACTTACGCGGGTGGCTTGACGCTTAGAAGTACCAACGGAAATCCAATCGTATTGAGCAGCTCGACCAGTGGCAACATCTCAGATGTTGGTTTTGATAGAGGGGTTTACTCTGCAACGTCTGCGATGTACACCACCTCAAAACGCTCAGGCTCAACGCTTGCACCCATCACCTTGACAGGCAACGATTTGGTCATCAATGGGTATGCCGTGTCCGCTCCACTGGCCAGTTCAGATACGTCAACACAGGCGACGACCACTTCCGCCACCAAAGTGTCGAGTGCCATTTCGATGGCGGCTGCCATCAACGCCGTCTCGGGTTCTACCAATGTGACTGCTGTGGCCAATTCCAATGTATTGGTGGGCACCGGATTTCAAGCTGGCAATGTTGACTCTGTATACCTCAATGGTGTGACCATTGCTGCCAATTTGACGACCAGTTCCAGTATTGGCAGTGTGGTGACGCTTTTGAATCAAAAAACAGGTCAGACTGGGGTGAGCGCCAGTAGCAATGGCAGCGGAGTTTCGCTGGCTGCCAGCGATGGCAGAACCATCTCTATCGGGGCAAGCTATCAAGGTGCTGCCGTGGATGGAGCTACTTTGGGGATGTCCAATGTATTGGGTTCAACCGCACCCTTGGCCTCTGCAGATACCGCCATGTCTTATATTTCCAGCGTCACTTTGAGTTCATCCAGTGCTTTTTCGGTCAGCAGTGGAAGTGCAGGAAATGGCAATTTCACTGCATTGGGGTTTAAAAATGGGTCTTTTGGTGCATCCACGGACATCGTTACGCTTGCCAAACAAAATATTCAGACTCAGTCGGGTGCCAAAAATGCACTCAACGTGATCAATGCGGCAATGACATATGTCTCGAACCAACAAGCCGCTGTTGGTGGCGTTTTGAACAGCATGGATTATCAAAGCAGTTACCTGACCAGCAGCAAAATGAATTTGCAAATGTCTGAAAGTAATTTGGTGGCCACAGACTACGCCCAAACCACCACACAATTGGCGAAGTCACAAATCATTCAGCAAGCTTCAACGGCCATGCTGGCCCAGGCCAACGTCAGCAGCCAACTTGTGCTGAGTTTGTTAAAGCATTGATACTTCTGAGTGTGATGCTATTGCGTTTGACTCAAGCAAGTTTGACTCTACAACATCAACAGTGGCAAGAACCAGACCTGACCCACTGCGTACGACGATAACCTTGAATCCGCTATCAACTGGTACGGATGAGCAACTGAGCGGCCAACTCGCGCAAGGCTGATTTGTAAACTGAATCTGGCATAGGATTCAAGGCTTCAATGGCCAAGAGCGCTTGGTCGTGCGCAACAGCTCGCGTGGCTTGCATGGCTCCAGTGTGTTGGATGACCTGAAGTATGGGCTCGAGTTCAACTTCAGTGTCTTGCTCAATGGCATTCTTGATGAGTTGACGCTCTCGTGCATCGGCTTTTTGCATGGCAAAAATAAGCGGGAGTGTGGTTTTGCCCTCGCGCAAATCATCCCCCAAATTCTTCCCTAGCAAAGAACTCTCCCCTTCGTAATCAAGCGCATCATCGATCACTTGAAACGCAGTTCCCAATGCAACACCGAAGTCAGCGCAGGACTGTTGCATCGAGGGTGAACATCCAGCCATGATGGCGGGTAGTCTGGCGCTGGCTTCAAAGAGTTTGGCAGTTTTTGAACGAATGACTTGCAAATAATCTTCTTGGTTCAAGTTGGCATTGTGCAAGTTCATGAGTTGTTGAACCTCGCCTTCTGCAATGACGTTGGTGGCATTGGCCAAGACTTCCATCACCTGCATATTGCCGCAGTCCACCATCATCTGAAACGCTCTCGAATACAAAAAGTCACCCACCAAGACGCTTGCTGGATTACCAAAGGACACATTGGCGGTGGCGCGTCCACGGCGCAACGTGGAGTCGTCGACCACGTCATCGTGCAGCAATGTGGCGGTATGGATGAATTCGATCACGGCAGCGATTTCAAAGCGGTCCTCATGAGTGTAGGACAAGGCACCCGAGATCAACAGTAAAAGCGCCGGTCGAATTCGCTTGCCACCTGCTGAGATGATGTATTTGGCAACCTCGCCCACCAAGGGCACAGCGGAGCTTAAACGCTTAGAGATGACGGCATCGACATGGTTCATGTCTTGGGCGATCAAAGTGGCGTAGGCGTTGGATGGGTGTTCGAGAGTCAAGGGCATTCACCTGAAGAGATTGAGCATTATAAGGACTGTGGCTTTCAGCAAGTTTGGCGAAAACTCATCGATGATCGGTGATCAGTGAGATTAAATAATGGTCAAAATGAATACTAAAATATTATTTTATATCTTTGTTTTTATACAAAATCGACCTCCACTGCCTAGAATGACACAGACAAGTAGACCCAAAAAGCCACAGATGCTACAATGGAGAGCTCTGTAAAAATCCTTTTGCAGGGTTCAAAGATTACACAGTATTCCAAGAGGTCCTTATGTACGCGGTCATAAAAACCGGTGGCAAACAGTATCGTGTTGCTGCAGGCGAAAAAATTAAAGTAGAACAGATTGCTGCGGACGTTGGCCAAGAGATTGTGATTGACCAGGTGTTGGCTGTCGGAGACGGCGCCAATCTCAAGGTTGGCACACCCTTGGTGTCCGGCGCAACGGTCACGGTCACAGTCGTGGCCCATGGTTTGCACGACAAAGTGCGCATCTTCAAAATGCGTCGTCGTAAACATTATCAAAAGCGCCAAGGCCATCGCCAGCAATTCACAGAATTGCACATTGCCTCGATCCACGCTTAAGTCCAAGAAGGAGCATTAGAAATGGCACAGAAAAAAGGCGGCGGCTCGACGCGAAATGGACGTGACTCCAAGCCAAAGATGCTTGGGGTGAAGAAGTTCGGTGGTGAGAACATCACCGCTGGTGCAATCATTGTTCGTCAGCGTGGAACCAAATTCCATCCCGGCGTGAATGTCGGCATTGGCAAAGACCACACTTTGTTTGCTTTGGTCGATGGTCACGTGAGTTTCAGCACCCGTGGTGCATTGAACAAACACATGGTGGACATCACCCCTGTTTGAAACAGACCCAGGGCAAAGCCTAACGAGCTGTGAATTAGCCCCGCTGGTCGGGGCTAATTTATTTGAGTCGTCGAGTTTTTCCATGACCGCAGCCATTTTTTGCGATGACCGGACCGCTGAAAAAGTCTGGATGAGCATCGCATCTCCCATGCAATATTGGGTACCATAGCGCAAAGAGCGAACAAACATCATGAAATTTGTTGACGAAGCCATCATAGACATTGCCGCAGGCGATGGGGGCAACGGCTGCGTGTCGTTCCGTCACGAAAAGTACAAAGAATTTGGAGGCCCCAACGGAGGGGATGGCGGACGGGGCGGGCATGTATATGCCATGGCCGATGTCAGCCTCAACACCTTGGTGGATTTTAGGTTTGCCAGACGCCATGAGGCCAAACGTGGACAGCATGGGATGGGCTCGGATATGTTTGGCGCTGCTGGGGACGATATTGTTCTCAAAATGCCAGTGGGCACCATCATCGCCGACGCCGAAACGGGCGAGGTTTTGCATGAGTTGTTGACCCCTGGTGAGCTCATCATGGTGGCCAAGGGCGGAGATGGTGGCTTTGGCAACATGCGATTTAAGAGCTCCATCAACCGTGCCCCTCGTCAAAAAACACCGGGACAACTGGGCGAGAAACGCTTGGTCAAGCTCGAGCTCAAGGTCTTGGCCGATGTGGGTTTACTGGGGATGCCCAATGCGGGCAAGTCCACCTTGATCACAGCCATCTCAAATGCCCGGCCCAAAATCGCCGACTATCCGTTCACCACCTTGCATCCCAATTTGGGGGTGGTGCGGGTGGGTCCAAGTCAAAGTTTTGTGGTGGCCGATGTCCCTGGCCTCATTGAGGGCGCATCTCAAGGCGCAGGCCTTGGGCACCAATTTTTAAGGCATTTGCAACGCACCAGACTCTTGCTTCACTTGGTCGACATGGCTCCATTTGATGATGCCGTGGATCCAGCAGCTCAAGCCAAAGCCATTGTTGCCGAGCTCAAAAAGTATGATCCAGCGCTGTATGCCAAGCCCAGGTGGTTGGTGCTCAACAAAATGGACATGGTGCCCAAAGAGGAGCGAGAGCAGCGAGTCAGTGCGTTTTTAAAAGCATTCAAATTCAAGGGACCTGTGTTTCAGGTCTCGGCATTGAGCAAAGACGGTTGTGATCATTTGGTCAAGTCTGTTTTTGAGCACATCAAATCGATTCAAGTTGCCATGGCGGAGCCCGAGTACGTGGACCCGCGCTTTGTGGCAGGCCTTGAGCTCAATGGCGTTGGTGCGACTCTTGAGCGTGTTGCGCCGACCGAGTTGAAAAAGCCGCTCAACGCAAAACCCAAAGCGCTCAAAACCGATGTAAAACCCACGGCTAAGAAGATTCCAGCCAAAGCAAGCACTGCTAAAACGTCTTCTAGTAAGCCCACGGTCTTGCAAAAAGTCGCTGCGAAAAAGTCTGTGCTGAAAACACCCAAGGCTCAAGCATCCAAGGTCAAATTGGCCAAAGAAAAAATAGCACCTGCCAAAACTGCATCTGCCCAAAAAACACCTGCAAAAAAAGCAGCACTCAAAAAAGCACCTGCAAAAAAAGCAACGATTAAAAAAACACCCGTTAAAAAATCCGCCTCCACTCCTGGCAAACGCCCATGACCCGAGGTCATTTGAATCCTCATTCTTTTTTGCTCACACATTTCATGCCTTGACCCTATGCCAGCACTCGATACTGTGAATTTATTGGGCCCTGATGAAGACACGCGTGAGCGTGCGCGAGGTGCCATTGAACTGTCTCGCCGCTGGGTGGTCAAAGTGGGTTCGAGTTTGGTCACCAATGAGGGCCGAGGGCTCGATGAGAAGGCCATTGGCGAGTGGTGC
>CAIPFK010000058.1 GCA_903864315.1 uncultured Burkholderiales bacterium
AATCCGACCATCAAATGCGCGTGAGGTACTCACCGATGACCTGAGGCGTCCAAGGGCCTCCAGTCTGGCTTCAGACTGGAGCCCAGTTTGCGGGTTTTGGCCCGCTTGCCGCCCAGGGATGCCGGTTCAATCGGCGTAGACGTTGGCGGCCTTGATCACTGGCGTCCAGCGGGCAATTTCGCTGGCGACAAATTTCTTGTGCTCCGCAGGATCAGACCGCTTGTCGGTGATCACCACGGCACCCAATCCTTCTTGCTTTTTGACGAACTCGGGATCCTTCAAGGCAGCTTTGAGGCCTGCGTTGATTTTGGCGATCACGTCAGCAGGCATTCCTTTGGGGCCATAAAGACCATGCCAAATCGTCACTTGGAAGCCCTTTTCACCCAACTCGTCCAACGTGGCCAAATCTTTGAGTGCAGGAATATTGAGTCTCTTCAAAGTCGTCACGCCAAAGGCCTTGACTTTTTTGCCCTCAATTTGCGAGGTGGTGCTGGTGGTTTGGTCACACATCAAATCCACTTGTCCGCCAATCAAATCGGTCATCGCTGGCGCCGTGCCTTTGTAAGGCACGCTGGTCATGTCCACTTGAATGGAAGCCTGCCAGAGCATGCCACACAGCTGTGATGCACTGGCCAAACCGGCGTTGGCCAAATTGATGTGACCCTTGTTGGCGGCGACCCACGTGAGCAACTCCTTGTAGGTGTTGGCGGGCAATTGGGGCTTGCCAATCAAGGTCATGGGCACATCGTTGATCATGCCCAAATACTCAAAATCTGATTCCACATTGAAGGGCAAATTTCTCACCAAGGACGGAAATATCCCCATCGCAATGTGGTGCACCAACAAAGTGTGCCCATCGGGTGTTGAGCGCAGCAGTTTGCTCGCACCGATCAGTCCTCCAGGACCACCCGCGTCGTTTTCCACCACAACATTGCCACCCAAGCTTTTTCTGAGTGCTTCTGACAAATCGCGAGCCACGCGATCGGTGGGGCCACCCGCAGCAAAGGGCACGATCAAGGTGATGGACTTGTCTTTGTTGGGGTAGTCGGCAGCGTTGGCATTCAATCCACAGCCCAACAAAGTCCCCAGGCCCAACAAGGCCGTCATTGAACGAGCGATGACTCTAAATCTATTCATGTCTGTCTCTCCTGTTTTTATACGCGAAAACCCTTTTCGACTGGAATCCAAAGGGTCAATACTTACCATTCAGATTCTCATTGTCATGAAAATTTCATCATTTGTCGATGATCTCTTGATTTTTGACCTTCTTTTTTGAGGTTTACTGTTCTCAGTCCTCCAGTCCCCTGGATCTATGTGGCACGTTGATGCCCCCTGTTTTCACCGATATGACCCCAAACACCAACGCCCCATAATGGCATCAATTCAGAAAGACACTTTGATGCGACGCAAACTCCTCTCTCGTTTTTTGACCCTCTTGGCCCTATTTTTCGGATTGACACCAACTCTTTGGGCTCAAACGGGCGCCAGCAATGCAAGCCTTGCGATGGGTTACCCCAGTAAAACCATCACCATGGTGGTGCCTTTCCCGCCAGGAGGGGTTGCCGACATCGTGGCCAGACCCGTGGCCGAAGCGATGGGGCGAGAGCTCGGTCAAGCCGTGGTGATCGAGAATAAGCCGGGGGCTGGAGGCGGCATCGGCATGGCCTACGCAGCCCATGCCAAGGCCGACGGGCACACCCTATTGATGGCGCTCTCCTCCTTGAGCGTCTTGCCCACCGCAGACGTGGTGCTTGGGCGCAGTCCCATGTTCCAGCACAAAGAACTCAGGGCCATCGCGCGCTACACGGCAGACCCGACCGTCTTGGCGGTTCGGGCCGATTCACCCTGGAAAACCACCCAAGACTTCATCGATGATGCCAAAAAGCGTCCTGAACTCATCAGCTACGGCTCCTCGGGCAACTATGGCACCATGCATGTGCCCATGGAGATTTTGGCTCAAAGCAGCGACATCCATTTGAATCACATCCCGTACACCGGCGCGGGTCCGGCCGTGGTGGCACTCCTGGGAGGTCAAATCGATGCGGTCTCCACGGGGCCGGCCACCGTGCTGCAACACATCCGGGCTGGCAAATTGCGGGCTTTGGGTCACTGGGGAGTGAGCCCATTGAACGCGTTGCCAGAGGTGAGCAGCCTCAAATCCCAAGGCTTCAATGCCGAATACGCGCAGTGGTCAGGACTGTTCATCCCGAGTGCCACGCCCGAGGCCATCGCACAAAAAATACGCTTGGCCGCCAAAGCCGCAGCCCTTGACCCCAAAGTGATCGAGGCGATTCTTGGGGCCGGCTCGCCCATGGCTTACTTGGACAGCGCTGATTTTGAGCGTTACTTGGCTGGAGACATTCAACGCATGGGCGAGGTGGTGAAGAAAATGGGCAAACAAAACTGAGCGCACTAAACTGAACGCTCTAAACTGAACTCAACTGAACGAAGTCAACTGAAAGAACACACTCGAAGTCAAGGCGACCCACTCTGCGTCCTAAGAGCCACCACTCGGCACTCCCCAAGGCCCTCGGGGCCCGTCCAAGCCTCACGTGCTCTGGTAAGCTTGCAGCATGAACACGACAAACACCACACCCACACCGCAGGTCTTCAGGGGATGCTTGCGCATCATCAGCGCCGGCGCCGCCCAAAGCTTGGTGCTGTCCTTGACGGACCTCATCAACCGCGGCGCCAACTCACAGGCACTGCAACTCCATGCAAGCTTTGGTGCTGTGGGTGCCATGGTGGATCTCTTCAAAGCCGAGTTGGCACAAATCAGCCAAGGGTCTTCTTTGATGCCCTGCGACTTGATGATCTCGTCGCAAGGTATTTTGGCGGCCTTGGGCCACGAAGGCTTGGTGCAAGCCAGCACCTTGAGCCCATTGGGATTGGTGAGCACGGGCCTTGCCCGCTTGGGCTCTGATACCAGCGCCATCTGGGGAGCTTGTCCACCCAACGCCAACGCCAGCGACCATTTGGTTCAGACCCTCAAGAGTGCCACCCACATCTACATTCCTGACCCGATCAAGTCCACCGCAGGGATACACGTGAAGGCCGTGCTCACCCGTTTGGGACTGTGGGAGTCCAGTGCTTCAAAACTTCAAAGTTTCCCCAATGGTGCCGCCGCCATGGCCCAATTGGCCAAAGACGCACGACCCGGCGCCTTGGGCTGCACACAAAAAACTGAAATCTTGTTCACCCAAGGCGTGGAGTGGGTTGAACCCTTGCCCGAGGAGCATGCCTTGAAAACACTCTACAGCGTGGTGCGCTGCCTGGACGATTCATCCGCTCACTCAAGCACCGAGCAAGTGACCTTGGCTCAAGCGTTTTTAGATCAACTGGTCAGCCCCGAGCTCGCAAAGCTCAGGGCTGAGAGTGGTTTTGAGTAATTGGGCGCTGAGTGAAGTTGCTTAGATCAACAACGAGCTTTAAAAAGCCCTGTGCTTAGACCAACAATGCGTTCACGCGCTTGACGTAAGCGGCAGGGTCTTCTGGAAGTCCGCCTTCGGCCAGAACGGCCTGGTCAAACACAATGTGCGCCAAATCATGGAAGTGCATGGCCGCTTCGGTGCTCTCCAACTTCTTGACCAAGGGGTGATCGGGGTTGACCTCGAGCACGGGCTTGACCTCTGGGGCTTCTTGTCCGGCTTGCTTGAGCATGCGTGACATTTGCAAGGACATTCCTTGGTCCTTCACCACCAAACACGCAGGTGAGTCCACCAACCGGGTGGTCACTCGCACATCCTCGGCCTTGTCTTTCAAGGCCTCTTTGAGCTTGGCCAAAATGGGCTTGAAGGATTCAGCCGCTTTTTCTGCAGCTGCTTTTTCCCCCTCATCTTGCAACTTACCCAAGTCGACCGCACCCTTGGCCACACTTTGCAAGGGAGTGCCATCAAACTGCGTCAAAAAGCCCAAGGCCCATTCGTCCACACGGTCCGCCATCAACAAGACTTCGAGGCCTTTTTTCTTGAACACTTCAAGTTGTGGGCTGTTCTTGGCCGCGGCCAGTGTCTCGGCCGTGATGTAGTAAATCGCCTCTTGGCCTTCTTTCATGCGTGCTTTGTATTGGGCAAAGGACACACATGCCTTGGCTTGGGTTTCATTGTCATGGGTGGACGCAAAACGCAGCAATTTCGCAATTTTGTCTTGATTGCTGAAGTCCTCGCCCAAGCCCTCTTTGATCACTGCACCAAAGGCATCGTAGAACTTGGTGTATTGACCCGCCTGTGCTTGGTCCTCATCGCTGGCCCCCTCGGTCGCGGTGTCTTTGTTTGCCAAATCCTCGAGCATGGAGAGCACGCGGCGCGTGTTGCCCTCGCGAATGGCCTTCACATCGCGACTTTCTTGGAGGAGCTCACGGCTCACATTGAGGGGCAAATCGGCCGAATCGATCACGCCTTTGACAAAGCGCAAATACACTGGCATCAAACTCTCGGCATCGTCCATGATGAAGACGCGTTTGACATAGAGCTTGATGCCGGCTCTTTTTTCACGGTTCCACAAATCAAATGGGGCCTTGGCTGGGATGTAGAGCAGTTGCGTGTACTCGGTGGAGCCCTCCACCCGGTTGTGACTCCAGCTCAAAGGGGCCTCAAAGTCGTGCGAGACCGCTTTGTAGAACTCTTGGTACTCTTCGGTGGTGATGTCTTTTTTGGCGCGTGTCCACAAGGCGTTGGCCTTGTTCACGGTCTCCCACTCGTCGGTCACCACCATCTCGCCGGGCTGATCGTTCTCGCCGTCTTTCCAGACCTCTTTGGTCATCAAAATGGGCAATGAAATGTGGTCTGAATACTTGGAGATGATGGACTTGATCTTCCAAGTGCTCAAATACTCCTCAGCATCGTCTCGCAAATGGAGGACGACCGACGTGCCTCTCTTGGGCAAGTCAATCGTCTCGACCTCAAACTCACCCGTTCCAGGCGAGGTCCAACGCACGCCCTCGCTGGCGGGTGCACCGGCACGGCGTGTGAGCACCTCGATTTTGTCGGCCACGATATAGCCCGAATAAAACCCCACGCCAAACTGGCCAATCAACGCGCCTTGCTCTTTGGCGTCACTTTTTTGGGTCGACTCCAGGCGTGACATGAAGTCCTTGGTCCCGCTTTTGGCAATCGTGCCCAGGTGGTCAATGGCTTCGGCCTGGCTCATGCCAATGCCGTTGTCGTGGATGGTGAGGGTTTTTTTCTCTTTGTCAAAACTCACCCGAATTTCCAAATTGGGCTGGTCTTCGTACAAATCGCCCTTGTTCAAGGCCTCGTAGCGCAGTTTGTCACAAGCATCCGACGCATTGGAGATGAGTTCACGTAAAAAAATCTCTTTGTTGGAGTACAAGGAATGGGTGACAAGGTGCAAAAGCTGGGCCACCTCGGCTTGAAAGGCATGGGTTTGCTTGGTCATGATCGATGAATAAAGGGGTAAATGAGAAATCTCTTCCTGCGCGTGTTCAGAAAAAGTTGGTCTGGTTTATATGGGGCGGGCCAGCCGAGTTTCAAGGGGCCAACAATGCACTTTTTCTGACGCTAGACTTGTCACCAAGATTGACAAACCCTTTGGTGGTTCTATCGATCCAATGCAACATCACGCAAGAAGCAACTTTCACCGAATTGCGCGCTCATACAAAATCCTATTTCGATGCGGTTGAATAGGCGAGAGCGTTCGTGTTTTTGGACTGGGCAAAAACATGAAAAAAACATGGCAAAAACATGGCTCAAATGATTCCCATCGAGTCGTCCACCCCCCCATGGAAAAATCAAGAGTAGCCCCTGACCCTCTAGGGCCTACCGTTGAGTCCAGTCCTCCTTGAGGATCGCAGAGGCTCAGATTGAGATGCAGTCTAGACACCTTCGCGTTGGCCCATTGGTTTCGACAATGGTCTGCAATCTCACCACTAAAACCGCTCATGGGCTCCCAAATAACGCCACTGCCCAGTGGGCAATGCGCCCAGGCTCACTTGGCCCATGCGGATGCGCTTCAAGCCCACCACGCTCAAGCCCACCAACTCACACATTCGGCGGATTTGGCGCTTTTTACCCTCTTTGAGCACAAAGCGCAGTTGATCGGGGTTTTGCCATTCAACCCCAGCAGGCCTCAAGGCTTGGCCCTCCAGGCTCAGCCCATGGCGCAAGAGTGCGAGTTTGGCCGCGGGGAAAAGTGCCTGGGCACTGGTCGGATTGGTCTTGGCCACATTGCTCGATGGCTTTGCATCCCACTCATGGTCGGGGAAATCTTTCAAATAACCCCTTTGAGCCGGGTTCTGACCCTCGCCCACATACTGCACCCGCACCAAGTATTCTTTTTCCATGTCAGAGTCTTCTCCGATGAGTTGGCGCGCCACTCGGCCGTCTTGGGTCAGCACCAAAAGCCCCACCGAGTCGATGTCCAAGCGTCCAGCAGGCGCCAAGCCCTTGAGTTGTCCATGATGAAACCGCACCGTTGAGCGGTCTTGGGACCAATGGTTTTGCGCCTGAATCAAGGCAATCGCAGGCGTGTGCCCATCCTCGGCTTGGGCGCTCACATAACCCACGGGCTTGTTGAGCAAAATCGTCACGCGCGCGTCTTGCTCTTGGGTTGCCAAGTGCTTGACCTCAATCACGTCTTGCTCGCTCACCTTCATGCCCATTTGCGCCTGGGCTTTGTTCACGTACACCCAGCCCTTGTCGATCCAGTCATCGGCCTCGCGCCTGGAGCACAGCCCCAATTCGGCCATGCGTTTGTTGAGTCTTGTGAGTGAGGTGGTGTTCATCTGGGAAATAAGGATGGGTCTAGTCGAGGGTTCCGCGCTCAAGGCGGGAGATGGGGAGATGGCGAGATGGCGTTTGGCAGATGGGGGGTTGCGTTGACCGCTGCCCCATCTCTACGCCAGTCTCATTTTAGGCTTGAAGCAAAACACCGGCAGGACCACTGCGGAACATGCGCAGAACATGCGCAGGTCATGCGCGGAACAGGTGCAGGACATGTGTTCTTCTAAACCACCAACGGTGGATCCTGCATGCGCTCGCATTGATCGGTCAACACCACAATTTGGTCTTTCCAGTAACTGGTGCTCCCAAACCAATCAAACGCCCGGACAAAGGCGGGGTCGGCCATGCGCTGTGCAAGCCACGCGCTGTAGTGGATCAAGCGCAAGGTTCGAAGTGGCTCGATCAGGGCCAGCTCTCGCCGATCAAACTCACGCAGGCTTTCATAGCCTTCCAACAAACACGAGAGTCCAAAGGTTTGGTCGGCCCTCTCACCGCTCAAGAGCATCCACAGGTCTTGCACCGCCGGCCCCATGCGAGCGTCGTCGAGATCCACAAAATGTGGCCCCCCTGGTGTGTTGGGTCCACTGGGGGTCCACAAAATATTGCCTGGATGAAAGTCCCCATGCAGCCTCAAGTGCTTGACGCCTTTGGCCATGGCCTCTTGCACCTGATGAAGCGCCGTTTGGCTCACCTGTGCCCATTCATCGCGGCACTCGCTGGGCAAGCTGAAATCTTCCAACAACCACCGCCTGGGCTCCCACCCAAAACTTTGACAGTTCAGCGTGGGTCTGGACGCAAAGGGTGCCCTCTCGCCCACTTGGTGTATCCGCGCCAAGAGTCTCCCAAGCCAAGCCAACACGTCTGGATCGTCAAGTTCTGGCCAACGCCCGCCTCGCTTGGGGCTCAAACTCATGTAAAAAGTTTCTGCGCTCGGCACACCCGCCTGATCCTCTGACACATCGCGCTCTGAGGACTCAAGCCTCACCTCGTGCAAGGTGCTCGCGTGCACACTGAGTGGGCCCACCATGGGCACGTCAGCCGCCATGAGCTCTGCGGCAAAGTCGTGCTCCTCCAAGATTTGTTCACGACTCCAACGCTTGGGTCGATAAAATTTGGCAATCACGCTGCCCTGGCCCTCGTTGCCACACAGCTCATAGACCCGGTTTTCATAGGAGCTCAAGGCGTGCAATCGGCCGTCCACGTCAACACCGAGCCCAGACACCGCATCGAGCACGGCTTCGGGGGTCAGGCTGGCAAAGGGGTGGGGGTCGGTGTCTGTGTTGGTGTCGGTGTTGGGTAGAGGCCCATCGTGCGCGCTCTGAGGGCCACTCATACGCCCCAGACCACCTCATGGCCCTCTTTGAAGCTGCGCTCCAGCATCACACGAAAGGGCTGGGCGCGTTGGGCCAAACTCACTTCATGGGCCGGTTTGTTGGCAATTTGACCGCCAGACTTGCTGACCTCAACACTCTCTTGTCTCAAACGCTCAAGAATAGCGATGGCAGCCGGGAGTTCTTCCACCGTCAAAATGCCTTTGGCCGAGGGCTCTTTGCCAATGAGTCGAAGGACTTGGTCTGCGTGGGCTTGAAACATGATCAAGTTGCCAGCGGCTTTGGATTTGAATTTGTAGAGCATGGGTGGACTATAGCCTCACTCTGGCCTTGGGTGCAATACTGCAGTGAGCACCTGGGCGCAAACCACACTCACTAGACCAGACACCTCAAGCGACCAAGATGCGGTGTATGGCCTCATGGAACTCGCTCGTCGCCTCGTACATCACCCAGTGTCCTGCATTGTCAATCACGGTTTCACTGCGGTGATTGCAAGCGGCCCAAACATCAAAGGACGCCTTTTGTGAGTTCAAATAGAGCGTGTCACGGCTTCCCCAAATGGAATGCACCTCGCAACGCCACTTTGGCATGAGGGCCAAGAGCGCATCGCCACTGGCCAAGCGGCGCTTTCTCAATCGGTCCATGCTCACATTGGCGCGTTGAATCTCCAAAGTGAAAGGGTCAATGCTCTCGTCATGGGCGAGCATCATGACACGCAAGTTGTGGTGCATGACTGCCAGCACCTCCTCATGGCCCATGTTCACGGTCAACCCTCGCAGGCGTGGTGCCTCA
>CAIPFK010000059.1 GCA_903864315.1 uncultured Burkholderiales bacterium
GCGTATTTTGGCATGATTTGACCACCCATTGATGACACTGCTTCACCAAGTGGACACGCTTTGGGACTAGACTGTGGGGGCGGACAACTTCGCTCACCCCAGCCCAATCGATCCCAGTGTCTGCATTCATGTCGCTCGCTGCATCACAATGGAGCGCGCCATCTTAGTCGAACAAGACATCACACAAGACATCACGCTGGACATCGCTCTGGACCTCTGAGCAGACATCGCCGTTTGACCTCTCCACACCCCATCATTCAAAGACCCATGCCCAACCCACTGCCCAACCCACTGCATAACCCACTGCACAACGCGCCCCCACCCCACACCGGCGAGGCCACCGGGCAACACCCAACGCCAACCCAAGCCACGAAACCTTCGGCCACAGGCCTCTTGGGCCTCGTGCCCTTTATTCGACCCTACACCCTGGAGGTGAGTTTGGCGGGCTTATTTTTGATCCTGGCCGCGGCCACCACCTTGTGTTTCCCTTGGGCCTTGAGGCAACTCATTGACCAAGGACTGAGTGCAAGCGCCAGTCGCGAAACGCTCGCTTGGGAATTTTTCCAGCTCTTTTGGGTGTCTTGCGCCTTGGCCTTTTTTTCATCGGCGCGCTTTTATTCGGTGAGTTGGCTCGGTGAGCGCATCACGACCGATTTGCGCCAAGCGGTGTACACGCATGTTCTCAATCAAAGTCCTGCTTTTTTTGAAATCACCCAAACCGGCGAAGTCCTCTCGCGCTTGAGCAGCGACACCACCTTGGTCCAAACCGTGGTGGGCTCGTCACTGTCCATGGGACTGCGCAATTTGGTGATGGGCTTGGGCGCGCTCATCATGCTGGTGTGGACCAACCCTTGGCTCATGCTGCAAGTCATCGCGGTACTGGTCGTGGTGGTGATCCCCAGCGTTGGGATGGGTCGAAGGGTGCGCAAACTCTCGCGCGCCAGCCAAGACCGGGTGGCCGACACCAGCGCCATTGCCCAAGAGGTGCTGAACGCCATTCCAGTGGTGCAAAGCTACACGGCCGAAGCACGCGAGTCTGAGCGCTACAAAAACGCCAGCACCCAGGCCTTCAAGACCGCCATTCGGCGCGTGCGCGCGCGCTCTTTATTGGTGGGGTTCATCATCACCGCCACCTCTGGCGCTTTGCTCTGGGGTCTGTACAAGGGTGCATTGGCGGTGATGGAGGGCACCACCACCGCAGGTGTTTTGGGTCAAACCTTGGTCTATGTGCTCCTCTTGGCGTCGGCCTTTGCAGTCCTCGGTGAGGTCTATGGTGACTTGCTCAGAGCGGCCGGTGCCACCGAGCGACTCATTGAGCTGCTCAACACCCGCTCGAGTGTGAAGGAGCCACAAAGCCCAGCCATCCTCAAGCTGTGGCACACCGGCGCGCATTTGGAACTCAAGGGGGTGAGTTTTTACTACCCCTCGCGACTAGAGAGAGCGGCATTGAAGAATGTCAGCTTCAACGTCCCTTCAGGTCACAACGCAGCATTGGTGGGTCCCAGTGGTGCGGGTAAAACCAGCGTGTTCTCGCTACTGCTGCGCTTTTACGACCCACAAGAAGGCGAGATCGAACTCGATGGCGTTCCCATCAAATCCATGCGACTGCGGGACTTGCGTGAGCGCATCGGCTTGGTGCCGCAAGACCCGGTGATTTTTTCCACCAGCGCTTATGAAAACATTTTGTACGGCAACCCCTCGGCCAGCAAAGCCCAAGTGTTGGCCGCTGCCAAGGCTGCTTTTGCCGATGAATTCATCGAACAGTGGCCCGCCGGCTATGACACCTTTTTGGGTGAACGGGGCGTGAGAATTTCTGGCGGACAGCGCCAGCGCATTGCCATTGCACGGGCGATTTTGAAAAACCCACCGCTGCTGCTCTTGGACGAGGCCACGAGTGCCTTGGATGCCAACAGCGAGCGCATGGTGCAAGCAGCCCTCGAGCGCGCGATGCAAGACCGCACCACCTTGGTCATTGCACACCGGTTGGCGACCGTCAAAAAAGCCAGTCCCCTCTTGGTTTTAGAAAACGGTCAATTGGTCGAACAAGGCGAGCACGAGACCTTGGTGGCCCAGCAGGGGTTGTATGCCAAACTGGCCAAGTTGCAGTTCCAAGAGATGCAAGCGTTTACAGAGCCGCAACCCCTTTGATGTGGAGACCACGATGACACTCAAGCACCCCATCCATGTTTTGTTTTTGTCCACGCACAACTCGGCGCGCAGCATTTTGGCCGAGGCCATTTTGAACGAGCTCGGGCAAGGACAATTCAAAGCTTACTCTGCCGGCAGCACCGTGACGACTGAGCAACGCCCCCATCCTTTGGCGCTCGAGGAGTTGAGCCGCGCTGGGCTGAGCACCCAGGGCCTTGCGAGCAAGCGCTGGGATGTGTTTGCCCAGGCCAATGCCCCCCACATGGATTTGATCATCACCGTGTGCGATGATGCGGCCAACGAGGTCTGCCCCGTGTGGCCGGGACACCCAGCCAGTGCACACTGGGGCTATGCCGACCCAATGAAAGCCCCAGGGGGTGAGCGCCACCAACGCGAGTCGTTCAAGCGCACACTCATGCTCTTGCGCGAGCGGCTAGAACATTTGGTGAGCTTGCCAAGCACTGGGATTGATCGCTTGGTGCTGGCGGCTCACGCCAGAGAATTGGCCCAACGATAAAGTCGCTTGAATGAAAGACGCTTGCCCTCCCAAGTGAGGGTGGAACATGGGCCCTTGTGCGCGCAGTTTTGTGCGACGCGTCTTGGCAAGAAAAAAAAGGAGGGCTCAGGTCTCTTTGGAGATTTTGATGGACGGAAAGACTGAGGAGAAGTCACGTGCCTTCGCGGCAATTTTGATGGCCACTTGGCGCGCCATGGCCTGGTAAATTTGAGCCACCTCGCCACTCGGGTCCGCCACCAC
>CAIPFK010000060.1 GCA_903864315.1 uncultured Burkholderiales bacterium
AATGGGCTGTCCTCCCATGGCGTAGACGTCGCTCAGGGCATTGGTTGCTGCGATGCGACCAAACTCAAACGGGTCGTCCACGATGGGCATGAAGAAATCGGTGGTCGCCACCAAAGCTTGGTGCTCGTTGATTTGATACACGGCTGCGTCGTCGGAGGTTTCCATCCCCACCAAGAGCTCCTTGGGGATGGGCAAGGCGGCGCTCGCGCTTTGAGTGCGTCGCAAAATATCTTGCAACACCGCAGGTGCAATCTTGCAACCACACCCACCGCCATGCGAGAGTGAGGTGAGTCTTGGAGTGGGCTTGGACGCCTGAGCGTCTTGGGTTGGTGCGAGTGTGTTGGGCATGGCCCCATTTTAGTGGACGCAATTGTTGAAATCGTCTTGTCGCGCAGATGGATTGAATTTCACGTTCTATAAACAGCTTGGCCATTGATTCAAATCAACAAGGTGCAAAAACGCGCCGTTCATTGCATGCGATCTTGGGTTGCGTCGCAAGGATGAGAGGAGGCACTGGTTCTCCCTCATGAAAGAGCATCCAAGGTGTGGACAAATCACGGCATAATTGAGACAGAGATCCCAGAGGAATGCTGTTTTTAAACGGCAGCGCGATGGGCCTAGCACCGATGCGTGGGTGGCCTCACCCGCCTCCTCAAAACTGGAGACCATTGTGATCAAACAAGCTCGAATTTTGCTGCTGTCCTTTCTCTTGGGTCCCCTGGCCACGTGGGTGACATCCTCCAATGCCCAGACCTTGGCCTACCCCAATAAACCCGTTTTGCTCATCAATCCCTATGCCCCGGGAGGACCCACCGATTTGCTCTCGCGAATGATGGCCAAAGGCTTGGGTGAGCAACTGTCGCAAAGTGTGGTGGTGGAAAACAAAGCTGGCGGTGGTGCCTCGATTGGCGCCGCTTTTGTGGCCAAGTCTGCACCCGACGGCTACACACTCCTCATGGGGACATCGGCGGCCCACGTGGTCACCCCCATGGCCACGACTGTGCCCTACGATGGCATCAAAGGGTTTGAGTTCATCGGCATCATTGGCAATGTGCCCAATATCTTGACCGTTCACCCCAGCATCAAGGTCGACACATTGAAGGACTTCATCGCCATGGTCAAAGCCAAGCCTGGCGCCTTGAGTTACGGCTCGGCTGGCATGGGCAGCTCACCCCACATTGGCGCAGAAATGCTCAAACACCGAGCGGGTCTGGAGATGACCCACATCCCCTACCGCGGTGCCGGTCCAGCACTCACAGACATGGTGGCCGGTTCTGTGCCAGTGGGTTTGCTCAACATCTCCGTGGTCCAACCTTTTGTCAAAACCGGCCAACTCAAAGCCATTGCGTATGCCGGCTCCAAGCGCAGTCCCACACTCCCCGATGTTCCCACATTCATGGAGGCGGGTTTGCCCAATTTCGTCTCTGGCAGTTGGTACAGTTTGGCTGCTCCTGCGGGCACGCCACTCAGTGTGTGTGATCGACTCTTCAAAGCATTTCAAGGCGTGCTGGCCAGTGCAGATTTTCAAGCATCGGCTGCGCAACAAAACGCGGAGATTTTCAATTTCACGCGCGAGCAAACACTTCGCTTTATCCAAGACGATGCCAAAGCCATGCAAGAGTTGGTGCATTCAACGGGCATGAAATTGCAAGAATGACGAACTTCAGACCAGCTTGGCATTCACTGACGGGCTCTCGGGTGATCAGCAAGATTGTTCTGGGTTGGTGAGCCAAGACCAGAGAGGGCATAAAATTGGGCTTTTGTTTTGCCCTGGTCCCATGGATTTGCTGTTGCAATGAGTGCACGCGAGTGACTGGACACCAAGGCACCCATTTCCAATTCGATTGAAAAGGCCCAGGCCATGTTGTTAAAACTCCAAGCAATGAAGTCTCGTCTGATGGAGTGTCTTGAGTGAGTGCAAAGGCACAGGGTCGGGGAGGCGCCAACAAGCCCGTTCGCATGCAACTCCAAGACCTCTTGTTTTCTCAAGGCTTTGGAACACGGCGGATTTGTCAAGGCTTGATCGAGCAAGGCTACACCCGTGTGGGTTGGTTGGATCAAGCCACTGTTTGTGACGACCCTTGGGCTGAGGTCGAAGTGCAGCGCGATTGGCCCTTTGTGGTTCAAGGCGAGCAATGGTTTTATTGGCCCAAGGCTTATTTGATGATGCACAAGCCCGCATCGACTGAGTGCTCACAAAAACCGTCCCATTGGCCCAGCGTCTACTCATTGCTCCCCGCGCCACTGCGCCAGCGACCACAAAAATCTGCCGTACAAGGGGTGCAAGCGGTGGGTCGATTGGACCAAGACACCACGGGCCTGTTGCTCATGACCGACGATGGCACTTTGATCCATCAACTCGCCTCGCCCAAGCACCACGTTCCCAAGGTGTATGACATCACGACCGAAGACCCCATTGAGCCAGACGCCATTGAGCGCTTGTTGGCGGGCGTCGTGCTCAACGACAGTCCTGTGCCGGTTCGCGCCCAAGCCATTGAACAAATTAGTGACAGGGTCATCCTCATGACCCTCACCCAAGGCAAATACCACCAAGTCAAACGCATGTTGGCCAGCGTTGGACACTTGGTGGTGGGCTTGCACCGCTCCAAGATCGGCGCTTTGAGTCTGCCTGCCGAGTTGTTGGCCGGCCAGTGGCGAGCACTGGGCTTGGCGGAGTTGGACTTGATCCGACAAAGCGCTTAGCCAGGGTGCCTTGCCTCCCAAACGCCGGCCCACCAGGGACAACTTTGTTTTAAAACAAAAACCATCTCATGAAATGGCTTTGAACCGCCTGGTCAATTGACTAAACTTCTCGTGGGGTCTTGGGCTTGGCACAAACTTCCATTAAACTGAGACCATCAATTTTTGGAAAAAACACCATGGATCGTTTTTCGTTGTCGGCACTGGGTCGTGTCTTGATCTTGGGCCTGGGTTTGTGTTGTGCATCGGCCAAGGCTTGGACTCCCGTGTTTGTGCTCAACTCACTCGATTCCACGGTGAGCGTGATCGACCCAAGAGACTGGCACCTCATCAAGACCATCGCCACGGGCAAAGAGCCCCATCACTTGTACTTGACCCCGGATGAGCGCTCCATGATTGTGGCCAATGCGGGGGGAGATTCACTCACCTTTGTTGACCCCAAAACCGCCGAAATCCAGCGAGTGGTCAAAGGCACGCTTGACCCCTACCAGTTGCGCTTCTCCCCAGACATGAAGTGGTTCGTGACCTTGGCCAACCGATTGAACCATGTTGATATCTATCGCTGGGATGGCCAAGCGTTGACCTTGGTCAAGCGCGTCCCCACGGGCAAAACTCCCAGTCACTTGTGGATCGACTCCAAAAGCACCACGATCTACGCCTCCATGCAAGACTCTGACGAGTTGGTGAGTGTTGACTTGGCCACGCAAACCCTCAAGTGGCGCGTCAAAACTGGATCGACCCCAGCCGATGTGTTTGGAACTGCAGATGACAAATCCTTGCTCGTGGCCTTGACCGGAGGGCAAGAGGTGCAAGTCTATGACATCACCCAGTCTCCCGCACCATTGATCAAAACCATTGCCACGGGCAAAGGCGCGCACTCCTTCAGAGCTTTGGGGGATGGCCAACATGTCTTGGTGAGCAATCGTGCTGCCAATACGGTGAGTGTGATTGATTTGCCCTCACTCACGGTGGAGCGTACGTTTGCCGCCCCAGGCGGTCCCGACGACATGGAGATTTCAGTCGATCGTAAAACCGTCTATGTTTCTTCGCGTTGGATCAAAAAACTCAGCATCATCGATTTGGCATCTGGCAAACTGCTCAACCAAATCAACGTGGGCAAGTCCCCCCATGGGGTGTGGACCTTAGAGCACGCTCCAAGGCAATGAGGCTGCCCCAGCATTCAAACCGTTCTTAGTGTTCAAATTCTATGAAAAGCGTTCAAGGTCTTCACATGATTGGGTTGAGCTCTAGGGATCTTTTGCCCCGAGGTTTGAGACTTTCATCGCTGCTTGTATCGGCTTGTGTCATCGGTCTTTTATCAAGTGTGGTTTTGAGTTTGGCCTGGGCGAGTGAGCCTGTGACCAGCAACACCAGTGCCCCCAAGGCCTGTGACAAACCCCTGTATTTGACCTTTGACACGGGCCACATGGGTGTGGCACCCTTGATTGCGCAAGTGCTTGAGCGCCACGAGGTGAAGGTGACTTTTTTTGTTGCCGATGAGCCCGCCCAGACAGGCGGCTCGAGCCTGGGGCAGGCGTGGCAGCCTTGGTGGAGAGAGAGGGCCTTGGAGGGTCACCAATTCGCGTCTCACACGCTGGACCATGTCTATTGGCTTGCCGATTTGCCTCACAGCGCTGGCTTTCGTGTGAAGCCCTCGGCAGGAGCGCACACGGGGCAAGTGAGCAACTTCACTGCCGCGCAATACTGTCAAGCCCTTGAGGGTGCAGCCCAGCGCATTGAGCAATTCACGGGTAAGCCAGCGCTTGCTTTGTTCAGGGCACCCGGTGGCAAGACCTCCGCACAGTTGATTGCAAGCGCGCGCGCGTGTGGGTTTGATCACGTGGGCTGGAGTGATGCGGGGTTTTTGGGAGACGAGTTGCCAAGCCAAGCGTATCCCAATGCGCTCTTGCTCAAAAAAGCACTGGATCATATCCGTGCCGGAGACATCTTGATGGCCCATCTGGGCATTTGGTCAAGACAAGACCCCTGGGCGCCCGCCGTGTTGGAGCCCTTGGTGCAGGGCTTACTGCAGCAGGGCTTTTGTTTTAGAACCCTGCAGGAGCATCCGCGTTATCGAGCATGGATCGCACAGCATGCAAGGACTTCTCCCACGCCCTCTCTCAATCCCTTGCCAAAGCCAAGCACCAATTTACCCAAAGGGAGTTCGTGATGGTCGACTGGTCCAATCTCTTGCCCCAAGGCACCGATTTTCTCATGGAGTGGATCGCGCAACCTCTCATGCTCGCGCTCGGCTTGGGTGGGTGGGTTGAAGACAGCTTTGAAGCGTGTGAATGGGTTGTATGGGGACTCATTGAACTCACGGTGATGGTGTGCCTCATGTGGCCGATACAAAAACTCTGGCCTGCTGAACGTGCAAGTGCTCTTGTTGGGCATCAAAAGCACATGGCCATTCGCTCAGATGTGATCTACACCTTGATTCACCGATTGGGACTTTTTCGCTTGGGGTTTTTTGTTCTCCTCAATGAGCCCATTGATACTGTCATGGGCTCTTTGCATGTTCAGGGTTGGCCCACCTACCATTTGGAGCAATGGCTACCGGGACTGGCAAACTCTGCTGTGCTCACGTTCATGGTTTACGTTGTGGTGCTTGATTTCTTCAATTACTGGATCCACCGCGCGCAGCACCAATGGTCATTTTGGTGGGCCTTGCACTCAGTGCACCACTCGCAAAGGGTGATGACGTTTTGGAGTGACAGTCGCAACCACCTCTTGGACGATGTGGTGATGGCCCTCTTGGGGGTGGTGATCGCTCAATGCATTGGTGTGCCGCCCTCACAATTTGTTCTCCTCGTCGTGTTGACCCAACTCAGTCAAAGTTTGCAGCATGCCAATGTTCGGTGGAGTTGGGGTCCGTTGGATTGGCTTTGGGTGAGCCCGCGGTTTCATCGCTTTCATCACAGCATCGGGGCGGGGCATGAGTTCTCTCCAGGGGTCCTGGGCGGTCACAATTTTGGTGTTTTGTTGCCGTGGTGGGATGTCCTATTTGGTACGGCCAATTTTGACGATCGCTATGAGCCCACGGGCATTCGACAAGAGTCCAGTGAGAAGGAGTCTTACGGTGAAGGGGTCTGGCAGCAGCAGCGCTTGGGACTCAAACGTCTATGGAGAGCCTTGAAATTCAAGACTTGATCCAGAGCTGCTCGCTTTGTGGTATCTTTTGGAGATGTCTTGGAGCTTCCTGCTCGATCTCTGGACGATCAAAGTTCCAGTGCTGCAGGGGCACGGTGAGACCTCGTTGTAAACAATAAAGGTTAAGTTTTCTGTTTAATGTTTCATTTGCCCAGCGCCTCAAGGGCTGGCGGGAGTCCTCGCCGGAGCTCCAAGCGCTTTTTGCCGACAAAGGCTTTGTGCGGTTTTGGTGGTCCAAAATTGCGGCAAACTCTGCGAGCCAAATGCTCATGGTGGCGTTGGCTTGGCAGATGTATGACCTCACGGGAAGTGCCTGGGACTTGGGCTTGGTGGGTTTGTATCAGTTTTGTCCAGCGCTGGTCTTGACCCTCTGGGCGGGGCATGTGGCAGACCGTTTGCCACGGGAAAAGATTGTGACGGTGTGTTGGGCTATCCAATCCTTGGTGGTGTTGGTCATCATCTTGGCCATCACGCAAAACGCCTTGAGTCGATCTTTTTTGCTGGGCGTGTCCTTGGTGCTGGGTGTGGTGAGGGCATTCCAAAACCCAGCGCAGCAAGCCTTGCTGCCCAGCCTGGTCGAGACTCGGGTGCTCACCCGTGCCATGGCCTTGAACTCCATGGGCTATCAAGCCAGCGTGGTGGCGGGTCCTGCACTAGGCGGTGTGCTGTATGCCGTTCATGCCAATGCGGTGTACGGCCTGTGCTTATTTCTATATGCCATTTCTAGTTTTTGGTTCTCGGGTTTAAAAACCCATCCCATTGCGCGTGAAGAAAAAGCGGCCACTCTTGAATCGGTCTTGGCGGGTGTGGTGTACGTTTGGCGGGAGAAAATGATTTTGGGATCCATCTCCTTGGATTTGTTTGCCGTGTTGCTTGGCGGAGCCACAGCGCTTTTGCCGATTTACGCCAAAGATATCTTTCACACGGGCCCATGGGGCCTGGGGGTGTTGCGGGCTGCACCAGCGTTTGGTGCCATTGCGGTCTCTTTGTTTTTGGCCCGCTGGCCTTTGAGGAAACGAGTGGGCATGAAGTTACTCGTCTCCGTGGGCGTATTTGGTGTGAGCATCATGGTGTTTGCTTTTTCTCAAATATTTTTGTTGTCATTTTTTGCGCTCATGATCAGCGGAGCCGCCGACATGGTGAGTGTGGTGATCCGGCACACCTTGGTTCAAATTGACACCCCCGCCGATATGCGTGGACGCGTGAGTGCGGTCAATATGGTGTTTGTGGGGGCGAGCAATCAGTTGGGAGAATTCGAGTCCGGCGCCACGGCGGCTTGGTTCGGTCCGGTGTGGGCTGCTTTTATCGGTGGTTTGGGCACCTTGGTGGTGGCCCTGTCTTGGGCTTACTTGTTCAAAGACTTGGCCCAACGAGATGAAATGACCGACACGCCAGAGCGATCTGCTTCAAGCCCAACCTAGGACGCCCAAATCCTGGGTGGCGTATGGGATAGCCCCCAGACATCCCTGCGAAGCAAAGCCCATGATGCTTTGAACAACTGCATGCTGGGCTCGACCAAGTCACTGAGCACTCTCAAGACCACCACTTGTGGATGCGGTGAGGTGACACCAGCCTTCAGGTGAGACTCGCCCGTGTCGTGCTGTGCAATGAGGGCGCGAATTCCGTCCAAGGCCGTCTCACGGGTTTGCTGGGTCAATGCCTGGCCTTGGGCAAAGACGAGTGAGGAAAAGCAGCGTTGTCCGGCCAGCCCCACGGGACTGTTGAGCAGTCGGTGGTCCAACGCATCCAGTTGGGCTTTGTCAAGCCACACGCCTTTGATTTCCAAATGTTGCTCAAAGATGCCTTTGACAAAGGGTTGTCGGGCTTGTGGCAGTCCGAGTTGGGTGACATCCCATGCAATCAAGCTCGCGTGCTCATCGAGCTCGAAGACGGCCTGGTTCACCCCGTGTGAGCCGTTGTAGGCCAACGCTTCCATGGGTAGCCACTCAAGCTTGGCGTGATCCCTCACATGCGCCAGCACGTGTTGCTGAGCTTGACGGTCTGTTTCTCCATAAAAGCGAGTTGCACCTGGGGTGGTCACCAGTGCATGGCTGTGAGGCCCAAGATCGACTTGAATGTTCAAGTGATCCCCACCGACCAATCCGCTGGGCGGGTGAACGAGTATGTTGTGGCAAATGGCGTCACCCTCGGGGTACAAGCTCTTGAGAACACGCAAAGGCCCACGGTGGTGATGTCTCACCACCGTGCGCTCATGCTCCAAGCTGTAGCGCAGGTCCAGGCAGGCGTGCCACAAGGCGTCCACCTTCGATGGATCAGCTTGCAGAGTGAGTACCACCCTCAGGTTTGGGCTGATCGCTGTGAGGCTCCACGGCTTTGGTGGCGGGCGCAGTGGTAGTGCCTTGCGAGCTGGCTGAACTGGGCGTGACCGTGCTGCCCAACTGCTGCCAAAGCGCCAATTCACTTTGTGTGAGGCGATCATTGTCTTTGGCAAAGGTCTCAAACTGAGTGTGGTTTGACAAGATGGTGAGTTGTCGAATTTCAGAGACCAGCACCTTGAAGTGCTCAACCGCGTGAGCCGGATCCTGGGCAATTTGACTCAAGGGCAGTTTGGCGCCATGATCGATGTCGTCACGCTCTTGAATCGCTCGGTCCAAGAGCTTGTCCACCTCATGCTCGGTCAGGTGCAACCGTTCCGCTTCAGCACGAATTATTTCAGCTTTCTCGTCGGTGATGTCGCCTTCACCGATGATTTTGATCAAACTGTCTTTGAGCTCCTCGCGCTCGGTGATCAATTGGTCACTGAAGGCCGAGGAGAGAAGGGCGGCAGGAATGGCAAAAATACCAATGCCGATCAAGGCCAAAATGATGGTCAAAAATCGCCCAACAGGTGTCACCGGTGTGATGTCGCCATAACCCACCGAGGCCAAGGTGATCACGGCCCAGTAAACCGCTTGAGGGATATTTTCAAACTTATCCGGTTGTGCTTCGTGCTCAAAGAGGTAGCCCAAACTCGCGGTGAGCACCACCAAGAGCATCATCACAAAGCCAGCGGCGGCCATCACCGGCCACTCGCGCACGATGACCTTGGCCAAGGTGGCAGTCGCCCCTGTGTATCGGGTCAGTTTCAAGAGTCGCAAGAGTCGAAACACCCGCAAGAACCGCAAGTCAAAGAGGTGGTGTAAAAACACTTCCAAAAAGAACGGCAACACGGCCAAAAAGTCGATGATGGACCCCGTGGTCTTGGCTTGTTTGAGTCGGCCAATCAAAAAGTGTTGAAACCCAGGTTCTTCCACGCAACAGTAAAGGCGCATGAAATATTCCAGGGTAAAGATGGTCACGGCCACCGTGTCCAAAATGATGAACTCGGTGTTCAAAATATAGTGAATGCTTTGAACCGACTCGAACACCACAGCGATCACGGAGATCACCACCCAGACGACGATGAAGTTGTCAAACAGATTGTGCAATGCCCCGCCGTATCCCGAGTTGTAGACCAAGGCATGGAGTTTTTGTCGGAAGGTGCGCCCGGCATTGAGCGCCCTGAACTCGGTGATGGCTGGCAGCAACACGCGAAACAGTTTGAGCATCCGCAGCAGTCGCAAAAACCGCAAGACGCGCAGATCGATCGGCAAGAACGATTGCAGATAAAACGGCGCCACTGCAAAGAAATCAATCAGCGCAAAGGGGCTGAAGATATAGCGCAAGCGAGGCATTTTTTTCTTGGCGAATTCCTCGTCTTCCGGGGCCAAGTAAAACCGCAAAAAGTACTCGATCGTGAAGATCACCACCGAGAACACGTCAAAGACGTGAAAGAGCTCTTTGTTGGGCTCGAAGACTTGGGGGACATGCTCAAAGAGCATGGCAAACAAGTTCGTGACAATCAAGAGACCAATCCAGTTGTCCACTTCTTTGTGGTAATTGGTCTCGTAGTTGGGGTTGAGCAACCAGTCGTAGAGCAGTTTTCTGAATCCCTGACCGGATGGGATCACTTCTTCAATTACGCTTTTTTTGCCGTGCAGCAACGCTCGCATGTGATCGATGTTGTCCATGATCTCAGTTCCTTAGAATTCGATGTCAGCAATGGGGATGGGGTAGGACCCTTTGTCGCAGATGGTCACTCGCAACAGCATTTTTTTATCGATGGCGTCTGAGCTTGCCAAAGCATTGGTGTAGCTCGGAACGGCCGATCCTGGTGGCGTTGGGTTGATGGACTCTAAAACGATGAATCCAGGAATGTCGTGGTTGGTCGGGTCGCACTTTTCAATGAACGTGATTGCTTGGTCATTGAAGGGGTTTTTCAGTTGCGCCCAGGGACCTTTTTCACCAGTCAAATACCTCAAGCACTCCCCCCAGTTTCTGGCCACATTTTGCCCATTGGCTGAGTCGGCACTTTTGGGCTCTTCTGCAGAAGCACTGGCCGCTGGAGTTGGCGCACTTGGCGTGGCGACGTCAGGCTTGGCTGAGCCAACAGCTTCTTGCTCTGGCGCTGCAATGGCCTCTTCACCAGGTTTTGCGCTCGTCGCAGTGGACTGCTCAGCCACCGTGAGCACGGGCAGGGCAGGCAGCATGCCTGCAGCACATTGCGTGGGATTGAAATTGTCTTTGTAGCGATCAAGCGAGGCTTGTGTGAGCCAAGCGGCGATGGCCTCGCCATTTTGCTTGGAGCCTTCGGTTTTCATGCCTTCTAAGTATGCCAGTCTGCCCACATAGGCAACCGCAATGACCACAAACACCATGAAGCACAGAAACAAGACATCTGAAAAGGTCAAGGTTTTGACCTTGTGTGTCACGATCTCATCGGGTTTATCCATAAGGCATCCAAAATAGTCGAGTTGAATGGGGTGTTGATGGATTCATTCCTTGTTAACCGGTGTATGAAAAGTGCTGCCGCAAACGGCGGAACCTCTCAAAACAACAGGGTATTCAAGTCATCAAATCGATACACCAAGGCACCGATGCATTCTAGTCGAGTTGATCGACATCAAATAAGTCATTTTTAATGCAGACCCAGCCACTTTTAAGCACAAGAAGTGCTTGATCCGCCTGGTTAACGGTTGTTTGAGCCTTGGTGAGCCCATGCGGTGGTGTGTTTTTCAACGTAGCTAAAGAGCTCGTACATGATCATGGCCATCGCGCCCACCACCACCAAGCCTGCGAAGGCCAAGCCCATGCGCATCGAAGAACCTGCAGAAATGAGCAAATAGCCGATGCCCTCATTGGCCGCCGTCATCTCCGAGACGGTGGTGCCCACGAAAGCCAAGGTGATGGCCACTTTGAGGGAGGCATAAAAATAGGGCAAAGAACGTGGCAAACCCACTTTGATCAGCACATCCCATCGTTTGGCACCGAGCACTCTCAGCACGTCTTCGAGTTCGGGCTCAAGCGTGGCCAATCCAGTGGCGATGTTGACCATGATGGGGAAAAAACTGATGAGAAAGGCGGTCAAAATCGCGGGCCCCACACCAATCCCAAACCAGACCACCAAAATGGGAACAAAAGCGGCCTTGGGCAACGCATTGAAGGCGGTCATGAGGGGGTAGACAGCGGTGTAGGCAAGCCGTGAGCTGCCAATCACAAACCCCAGGAGCACTCCCACCACAATGGCCAGTCCAAAGCCGGCCATGGTGACCCAATAGGTTCTCCAGGCGTGTCCAGCAATGATGGCGCTGTACTGCATGAGCTCTTGGGCAATTTTGATGGGACCGGGGAAAATAAATTCCGAGACTGAAAATACACTGCAAACCCCTTGCCACAATAGCAAGGTGATCACGAGCAAAATCCAAGGGGAGCTGGCTTCAAGCTTTTTAGACCATTTCATGCGGATGTCTTTTTGAGTTGAGTGGTGTGCCAATGGGCTTGGTGTGTGACCAACAAGGCGTCATGCTTTTGCATTGGGCGTTGGCGTCAACGTTGAAGAGGAGGCAGTTTGACCGGTGCGCAAGGCACCAATGTGACTCCTGAGTTCGTGCACCACGTCGGCAAAGCCACTGGTGTAGGTGAGCTCTAGATCGCGAGGTCTAGGCAGATCAATTTCGCGTTTGACGATGAAGCGTCCTGGGCTTTTGGACATGACATACACCGTGTCGGCCAGAAACACCGATTCACGCAAATCATGGGTCACCAAAATGACGTTAAAACGCTGCTCGGTCCACAAGTCTCGCAAAATGCACCACAACTCCTCACGGGTGAATGCATCCAAGGCGCCAAAGGGCTCATCCAAGAGCAGCATTTTGGGCTCATGAATCAAGGCGCGACAAATGCTTGCGCGCTGCTGCATGCCGCCTGAGAGTTGCCAAGGGTATTGGCGCTCATAGCCCCCGAGTCCCACTCGCTTTAAGAGCTCAATGGCGCGGTGCTCGTATTCGGCTTTTTTGGCTTTGAAATGCGTTCGATGGGGCTCGACAATTTCCAAAGGCAACAACACGTTGTCCAGTGTTGTGCGCCACGGCAACAAGGAGGACGCTTGGAAGGCCATGCCACTGATTTTGAGGGGCCCCGTGACCTCTTCGCCGTTGACTCGGATCAGACCACGCGTTGGGCGCCTGAGCCCTGTGGTGAGCTTCATGAATGTGGATTTCCCACAACCCGAGGGCCCCACAATGGCCACAAATTCACCGCTTTGGATCTCTAAATTGATATCCTCAACGGCAAACTGCTGCTTGGCCAACAACTCGTCGTTGTAGGCCAGCCAGACATTGTTGAACTCAACGAATGGAGTGGTTGACGCCACCATTATTTTTTGGGCAACACGTTGAGTTCTTTGGCACTCGGGAGATAGGATGCGTTCCAAATGGTGTCAGGGTTGACGCGAGTTTTGGTATTGAAGGCGTCAGAGACTTGGCTTGACATCAGCGCCAAGCGAGGCGCATTGACTTGACCAAAACCTTCGCTGCGTGCGTCTGGACTATTGACCACCGTATCGAGGCATAACTTCAAGCGGCGAGTCTCCAAATCCACATCGATGATGCCGTCGCGGGCTTTGACGCTTTGGATGGATTGTGCAGGGTTGGCCAGCACGTCCTTCATGCCTTTGCTGAACGCTCTCAAGAAAGCGCGAACAGCAGCAGGATTTTCTTTCAAAATTTTGGGTGAGGCGATGACCGCATTGCCATAAAGTTTCACGCCGTAGTCGGGGTACTGCAACACCACCACATCGCTTGCTTTGACGCCACGCGCTTCAATGTTAAGTAGCGATGTGAACGTGAAACCAGTGATGGCATCCAAGTCTCCTCTCACCAACATGGTTTCACGCAAGGTGGGATCCATCGCTGTCCAAGTCACATTGGAGATGTTGTTGGCTTTGGCAAAGATGGGGAACGCACGACGACCTGCATCGAAGACGGGAGCGCCTAGTTTTTTACCGTTCAAGTCGGCGGGAGTGCTGATGCCGGATTTTTTGAGTGCCATCACCGAAGCGGGGGTGTTGTTGTACACCATCATGATGGCCACAGGCTTATTGGGTGCATCTGGGTTGTTGGCATGAAACTCCATGAGGGAGGCCAAGTCTGCAAATCCCAAGTCATAAGAGCCAGAAGCCACCCGTGTGACTGTGCCGCCAGAGCCGTTGCCCGCGTCCACGGTCACATCCAGTTTTTCTTCCTTGTAGTAACCCTTGGTCTCGGGCACCAAGAACAAGGCCGCAGGACCTTCGAATCGCCAATCGAGTTGAAACTTCAACGGGGTGTTTTGTGCCATGGCCATTGCACCACTCAAGCTCAACGCCAAAACAAGACCGCTTTTAATCTTGCCAACAGAAAATTTGTTCATCTTGTACTCCAGTAAGAATTGATCACAACTTAGCAATATCAGTGCCTGCATGTTTCTATTGTAGACAATAAACGCTCGAATTTGGTGCGTTTGATGAAGGGTTTGAACAGCCTTCGACCGTCAAAACCCTGACAAGGATCGAATTGAGTTGGGAGTGTGGGTCACCAATTGGATCGACAAATACGGATTGAAATGTGCTGTTTTAGTGCGTGGATTGCATTGATGCATCAATTTGGTGCAATACATGTGCCAATGCGTCAACGCCAAGTTGAATGTCTTGTGCGCTGGTGCTCTCAAGCGGGTTGTGGCTGATCCCTGAGTTCAGTCCTCGAACAAACAGCATGGCTTGGGGCATGATGTCGTGCATTTTCATCGCATCGTGACCCGCACCGCTTGGGAGCTCGAACTCTGGCAGTCCCAAGTGTTCAAGGGCTCGGTGCCAATAGCTTTTGAGCTTTTCGTCACTGGGGGCCGCGCTGATTTTTAAGGTCTGGGTGAGCTCCAAGTTCACACCGCGTTCGCTGCAGATGAGGTGGGCTTCATCCAAAACCCTTTTGGCCAAAGCGTCGCGCAAGTCGTCACTGGGCGCTCGCATATCCATGCTGAATTGAACCTGACCAGGCACCACATTGATCGAGCCTTTGGGAACGTTGAAAAGTCCCATGGTGGCGACGCTGGTGGGCATTTCACGGGCAAAACGCTCCATGCAAAGTGCGATGTCGGCGGCCGCACAAACAGCGTCTTGTCGGTCATCCATGGGGGTGGTCCCGGCGTGGGACGCTCGTCCTACAATTTGTCCCGTGTAGCGAACTGAACCATTGATGGAGCTCACGATTCCCAAGGGGAGGTGCTGGTGGCACAACACGGGTCCTTGCTCGATGTGCACCTCCAGGTACCCTAGATATTGGCTTGGGTCGCGCTGGAGTCCCGCGATCTCTTGAGGGTCGAGCCCAGCGCCTTGCATCGCTTGGGATAGCGTCACGCCATGGGCATCGGTTTGGTCGAGCCACTCCGATTGAAATTGGCCACACAAGGCGCTAGAGGACAAGAAGGTGGCCGCAAAACGTTGTCCTTCCTCTTCCGAGAAAGCCACCACCTCCAGCGCCACGTTCAAACGGGTTTGTTGTGCATGAAGCATTTCCACGCAGGCCACCGCGCTCAAAATACCCAGGCGACCGTCGTATTTGCCACCATTTCGAACCGTGTCATAGTGCGACCCGATCATCACGGTTGGTGATCGGCCAGGGTGGCTGGCTGCTTTGGCGTGGTACTTGCCAACGACATTGCCAACAGCGTCCAGCGTCACTTCGTCAAAGCCACTGCTGAGCATCAAGTGGCGAATATCTTGCGCCACGGCTTGGTGTGCAGCGCTCAAATAGGTGGCGGTGAGTTTTGGTGTTCGAGTGTGGGTGTCGAGTTCTTCGTCCTCAGAGTGACGGGCAAGTTGTTCATGCCAGTCCCAGACCCTCTCGCCTTGTGGGCAGTGAAGGCCTAATTTCTCATGAAGGCGCAAC
>CAIPFK010000061.1 GCA_903864315.1 uncultured Burkholderiales bacterium
CAGTCCGACCCACACGCCGACTTGGATGGCCAAATTGTAAGAGCCAAGGGCGTCATAAATGAGTCCACCTCCCAGTGCGCCCACAAAACTGCCCATCTGGTGGCTCATGAACGCGATGCCACTGAGCATGGCTTGCCAGCGCAGTCCAAAGGCAATACTGAGCCAGCCCGTGACCAAGGGTGCAACCCCAAGCCACAAAAATCCCATGAATGCGGCAAAGACCAAAGTCGTGTTCGGTGTCGGGTCGAGGTAAAAATATAAACCCAGGCCAATGGAGCGAAGAATATAGATCAAGCCCAAGACGAATAACTTATTGCTTCGATCTCCCAACCAACCAAAGAACAAACTACCCAGCGCGTTGAAGCCGCCGATGGTGCCCAATGCCTTTGCACTGAGCATCGGGTCAAGGCCGCAGATCTCGAGATACGTGGGCAAGTGTGTTGTCAAAAACACCAGTTGCATGCCGCAAACAAAATAAGCAATTGTCATCACCAAAAAGGGTGGATGCTTGAGTGCATGCTTGGCAACCGCCGCCGCATTCTTGTTGTCAAAACCTGGGTTTGGGGGAATCGGTAGCTGATCAACTTTCGAGCCAAACCATGTGGCTGGAACCATGCAAAGCCCCATGGCAATGAATCCCATCACGCCAATTCTCCATCCGTCCCCCTGTGAGAGCGTTTGACCAATGGGGGCCGCGATGAGTGCGCCAATCGATCCTGCTGCTGATACAACACCCAAAATGGTGCTGCGCATGTTCGCTGATACACACCGCGTTGCCACGGCCATGGCCATGGCCGAGCCTGTGCATGACAAAGACAAGCCGATCAAGACCCCTGCGCCAATCAAGACCATTAGAAAACTGTGTGCCATGGCAAGCATGGTCAATCCGGCAACGTAGAGCAACGAGCCCGACATCAACAAATACCGATAGCCGTGTTTGCCAGCCCACGCACCCACCCATGGTTGTAAAAATCCCCAAGTTAAATTTTGAATTGCAATGGCCAATGTGAATTCGGAAATTGAAATGCCGGTGTCTTTGGTGAGGGCAAGCATGAACACCCCCAAGCTTTGTCGCATCCCCATGCTCAGTGTGAGCATGAGCGAGATGCCAATCAAGATGGGCAAGTTGGCTTTGATCAATTTATCAATGGTCATGGGTCAGATTTTAAAGGTTTAGAACAGCATTGCCCTTGGTGTTGTCCATGACCCCAAGCCGGCAATCCAAGCAAGCGTAAACCCTAGCAGTGAAGTGCTTTGTTTCTATTAACCTAGACCCATCAATTCCCTTTTTTCAATTGGAGAATGTCATGACACGTAAAGCCCAACTGTTGGGGACTTTGATCACCGGCGTTGTTGCCTTGGTTTCTTTGCAAGCCAGCATTGCTCAGGATAAATACCCGAGTCGACCCGTCACTTTTTTAGTGCCTCAAGCGGCTGGGGGGGCCAATGATGCCATTGCACGTGTCATTGCTCAAAAGCTCACCGAGACCAGTGGTCAAACTTTCTTGGTGGACAACCATCCAGGCGCTGGCGGCAATGTCGGGACGGCACTCGTTGCAAAATCAAAACCCGATGGTTACACCTTGTTGGTGACGGCCGATAGTGCCCAAGTCATCAATCCAGCTTTGTATCAAAAAACTGGGTTTGACCCGGTCAAGGATTTTGATGCGGTGACCCCCCTTGCCAAGGCGGGTTATGTCGTGGTTGCCAATCCCGCATTCCCACCCAACACCATGGCCGAGCTCATTGCCTACGCCAAGGCGCAACCTGGGCAGGTGCCTTATGCATCGGCTGGCAACGGCACGATGAATCACCTGATAGGTGAGATGCTGCAAAAAGCAGCTGACATCAAGTTGCAGCATATTCCCTACAAAGGCGCAGCCGGTGCGGCCACCGATGTGGTGAGTGGTCAAGTGCCCTTGTCGGTTCAAAGCACGCCTTCTTCGCTGGCCTTCATCCGTGCGGGCAAGCTCAAAGTCATTGGTGTGGTCAACGAAAAAAGGCTGGCCTCTTTGCCCGATTCACCCACCATTGGAGAAACCATCAAAGGCTTTGGTGCCACGCCTTGGTACGCCATGTTTGCTCCCGCTGGCACACCCAAGGCGATCACGGCATGGCTGCAAGTGGAGGTCAACAAAGTGTTGGACGACCATGACGCCATTGCAAAACTCGCCACGTTGGGTTGTGAGCCTTACAAGGGAAGCCAAGAGTCACTCAATCAATTGGTGCATTTTGATTTGGTGCGCTGGGCCAAAATCGTCAAGGATTCAGGCGCAACAATCGATTGATCCGAATCCTCATGGATCAGGACGTGTCTTGGGGACTATTCCGCCTTGAGCCCAACTTCTTGAACCAGTCGGGTCATGAGAATTTTATCGGCCAAAAAGACCTTTTCAAATTCTTCTGCATTTTCACGCGCGGGCTCAATTCCTTGGGAGATGAGCCGTTGACGAACTGCCTCTTGTGAGATGGCCTGGTTCAATGCGGTGTTGATGCGTTGTACGACGGCTTTGGGGGTGCCACTGGTCGCCAAAAAGCCAAACCATGACTCAAAATAAAAGTCCTTGAGTCCAGACTCGTCAATGGTGGGGATTTGTGGTCGAAGGCTCGCGCGGCGTCGAGACGTGATCGCCAACGCTTTGATACGCGGGTCTGCCAAGTAGACGCCCACACCCGCTGTAGGGATGATCACCGCTTGGGAGCGTCCTGCCAATACATCGTTGGCAGCCTCTTGCGTGCCCTTGTAAGGGATGTGCAATAGATCAATGCCAGCTTGTTTGCAAAAATAGGCCATCGCCAAATGGGTTGAGCTGCCAATTCCTGCGGAGTTGTAATTCATCTCGCCAGGATGTTTTTTTGCATACGCAATGAAGTCTGCTATGGTGTTGAAGGGCAGTTTGGCATTGACCAGCAAGACGTAGCTTTGGGTTCCTATGTTGCCCACGGGCACAAAATCTTTGATCGGATCGTAATGCGGCTTTGCACCCAAGGCCGCCGTTACAAAATGACTGGAGGCGGCCATCAAAAGAGTCTTTCCATCAGGGTCCGACTTGGCAACAAACACCGTCCCAATGGCCCCGCCTGCTCCTTGGTGTGATTCAATGATCCAGTGCTCACCCAGGGCCTGGGCCATTTCTTGATAGACTGCACGCGCTGGCATTTCTCGTGCTCCACCGGGCGCAAAAGGCACGATGATTCGGCCAATGGTATTGCTCGCGGTCTGGGCGATGGACGACAGGTGCACGGTTAGAACACTCGCCCATGTCAATAGTGCAAGAAGAAAGAGTCTTTTTTGAGCGGTGTTGGAATGCATGGGTTTGATTGGTGCTGGCGGTTTAAGGGTGTTGAAACTTTGAACCACGGCTTGGGTCCAGTCAACGTTTTATGCAGGCAGCTCAAGGTCACCAAAGAGCTCTTTCATGGTGTAGGCTTTGGGGATGAGGCCTTGCTGAGTCGAATATTTCAAAAGCAATTCAAGAGCCGCTCGGTTCGCTTCCACACCAAAGGGTGTGAGATCTTTCTTTGGGCTTTCTTTCTTGTGCGAATCAGCAATGGCCTTACTTTGTCTGAGCAATTGATAGGCTTGTTGCACCATGTCAGGGTGAGCCTTGGCGATGGATTTCTTGACCATCATCATGTGGTTGATGGGCACCAATTGGTGACGCTCTCCCCAAGCCTGGGCCGCCTCGTGGGGGTCAGGGATCACGGGCTGCAAGCGTGGATCATCGGGCAAATCAGTGCCAATGATGGCTGCATCGAGCTCACCGCTCAGCAACATTTGAACCATGTTTTGTTCAGGCTTTGCCCGCACCACACCCTTGGGGTCAGGAAATTCGGCCAAGTGCCCATGCTCAAAGGTGATCCAATGAATGCCTCGCAAATCCACGCCATACTCGTTCATCAAAATACCCCTGACCCATGTCACGGTGGTTTGAGCGTGGGCTCGAATGCCGATGCGTTTGCCCTTGAGTTGCGAGACACCGAGCTTGCCTCTTTCTTGGTTATAGACCAAGCAGTGGTGTTGAAAGCGGCCAGCGCCCACGACCGCGGGGAGCATGATCAGGGGTTTGTTGTAGGCTTTGGCCTGAAAGGCGGTGACCAAGGCGAGTTCGGCCAAATCAAATTCCAAATCTCTCACCACGCGTTTGAACAAGCGGTTGGGCACGGGTGCGTGAACAAATTCAAAGGCAATGGGTTGGGCGTGAACTTGACCGCTCTTGAGGGCCAATGTGTTGGGGTAGTCACCCAATAGCGTGTTGAAGGTGAAGGGGGAAGGGTTCATTGTTCGTTTGCTGAAATCGGTTTTAGACGACGCCTGTCACCTGGTTCAAAGAGGGGTACAAAGCATGGGCGGTTTTGGAGTAGATCCAGTCTTGGTCTGATGGGCTCAGGGCCTGGGTGGCCGCCAAGGACTCTTGCAGTTGTTCGCCCAAGGTGCCAGAGCAAGCTGGGAAATTGGAGCCCCAGGCTATGCGAGAAGGTCCAAAGACGTCGATCACGCGCTTGATAAAAGACCCTGGCGTGGCCAATCCAAGCTTGGCATCGCGAATATTGTGGGTGGTGAGCTTGAAGTGAAGGCCATCAAATTTGGCCAAGTCAAATAGACCTTGAGCTGCTGCGTAAGGCGCGCCGTCTTCAAGTTCGGGCCTGGCGAAATGATCCAACAGCACGGTGAGTTTTGGGTGGCGCTTGAGCACAGTGGCCAGGGCCGCAAGGCCAAAAGAGCGCAATTGCACGCAAATGGGAATGCCGTGAGACGACACGTACTCCCACAAGGCATCCGCACGTGGGTCATCGATTTGTAGGGTTTGGTCCTGGGCGGTGTGCCCCGCAATGAAGACCCGAACGCCAGACAAGCCTTGCTCCATCCAGTGAGCGATTTGTTCGACCGATTGAGGGCTCACCAAATCCACTGAGAACACCCCTGCAAATGCCTCGGGGTGATGGGCCACGCTTTGAGCAACATAGCGGTTGTCGTGACCATAACAGGTGGAGGCTTGGACCAACACTGATTTGCTGACCCCTCCAGCTTTCATGGCCGCCGTCATGCCCGAGTCGCTCACGGGGCGCTCTTTGGACCAATCGGACTGTTTGCCTCCCATGGGGGTGGTGATGGGAAAAAGCGTGTTGTCGCTAGAGATGACATGGCAATGGGTGTCAACGACATGGGCGGGAATGGCGTGCATGAATGGGTGGCTTTCAGTGTTGTGTGGCCAAGAGGTGCTTGACCAAGGCTTGGGCTGTTGTGTCGGTTTTGAGATGTCCGCCCACATCGGGTGTGACTTGTCCGGTTTGCATCAAGTACAGGGCCGAGTCCTCAATCGCTTTGGCGGCGGCCAAGAACTTGGGCTGGCTGGTTTTTTGGCCATGCCACGTGAGCAGCATCGCCCCTGAGATGATTTGCGACAAAGGGTTGGCAATGTTTTGTCCCGCAATATCGGGAGCAGAGCCGTGAGCTGCTTGGCCCATGGCGTACTCGGTGCCCGCGTTCAAGGTTCCAGCCAGACCCAAGCTGCCAGACAGCTCGGAGGTGAGGTCCGACAAAATGTCGCCAAACATATTGGTCGTGACAATCACGTCAAACCGCTCTGGCGCTCTCACCACATGGGCCATCATGGCGTCCACGATGAAATCGTCAACCGAGACGTCGGGGTAGTTTTTTGCGGTGGCGTGACAGATGTCAATGAACATGCCGTCACCAATTTTGAGCACGTTGGCCTTGTGGACAATGGTCACGTGTTTTTTTCGGTGCTGTGCCAGTTCAAACGCACTTTTGGCGATGCGCTCACAGCACAGTCGCGTGATGCGCCTCAAAGAAATCACCACGTCGGGGGTGATGAGCATTTCACTGCCCCCCGACTCCACATTGCGATCGGCGTAAAAGCCTTCGGTGTTTTCACGAACCACGATCAAATCGAAATCTTGTGGCACACGCTTGGCGAGGCCAGGATAGGTTTTGGAGGGCCTGATATTGGCAAATAGATCGAGTTTTTTTCGGAAAAACATCGACGGATTGATCTCGCCCTTGGACTCGTCCTTGAACTCATAGGTTGACATGGGGCCTAGCATCAAACCATCGCGGGACTTGACCTTGTCAAGGAGCTCTTGGGTGACCGTCGCACCGCGTTTTTTGAGGCTTTCGTGACCGGCAATTTCGTGTTCGAGCTCCAAACCCAGTTCAAAGCGTTTTGAAGCAGCCATCATCACTTCATCGCACGCGGCCATGGTTTCAGGTCCAATACCATCACCAGGAATCACTACAATTTTCATCGTCATCTCGATTCAATTCAAACAAAGACCTCCATCATAGCAAGCCCAGTGCCTTGTTTTTTCCATTGGATGTAAAAATCCCATGTTCAATGATTGCAAGGGCGCGGTCTTTCACGAGGTCAAAGATTCAGTATGAGGCGTGAGACGCAGTAAGATATTGCGTTGTCGCAAGGTTTTGCGATTGAAAAGTCAACTTCTAATTTGGTTACACTTTGTTCACTTGTTTTTGAAACTCAACGGTATTGAAATGAACCCAACTTTTTCTGTTTTAGGTGTTGAGCACACCGCTCTAGACTTCACCATGCCCAAAGGGGCGTGTGATTGTCACACCCATGTTTTTGGCCCTCACGATGAGTTCGCACTATCGAAGAACCGAAAATACACCCCACCGCAAGCGCTGCTCTTGGACTTGGTGGCGTTGCACGATGGGCTTGGCATTGACCGCGTGGTGATCGTTCATCCTTCCCCCTATGGAAGTGACAACTCTTGCACATTGCGCGCTTTGCACGCTCTCAAGGGCAGAGGTCGAGGCGTGGTGGTGATTGATAAAACGGTCTCCAAGGCCGAGCTCAAGCGCATGCATGACCTGGGTGTGCGGGGGGTGAGGATCAATTTGCAGACTGAAGGGATCCATGATTTGTCTCTCGCGCAAGCACAAATCGATTGGACTGCCAAGATGATCGAGGATTTGGGGTGGCATATTCAACTCTTCACCCAGGTCGACGTGATCGCCAGGCTTGAAGGTGTTTTTAACCACTACAGCACTGAATTTGTGGTCGATCATTTTGGACTCATCAATCCCGATCTTGGTCTTGATCAAGCAGATTTGAAGATCCTCTTGAACATGATTGCAAACGGCAAGGTTTGGATCAAATTGTCTGCGCCGCACAGAATTTCATCCGTGCCTGATGGTGAGGCTGTGACGCAGTTGGCGCAAGCGCTCATCAAGTGCAATCCTGAGCGAATGGTCTGGGGCAGTGACTGGCCTCATCCTGGGGGGCACATGAGTGGGCCTCGCAACATTGAGCAAAGCGAGCCCTTCAACCCCATCGACGATGGGGCGGCCTTGAATCGATTGAAACGGTGGGCGCAAACCCCAGAGATGCTAGAAAGGATATTGGTCACCAATCCCAGTGTCTTGTACAACTTCTGAAGTCGGGACCCAAGCCATCCTTTGTCATTTGGCTTGTGAAGCGCTCCAAAGCACTGCAAGCCTTCACTGCAAGCTCAAGAGTCGTATCTTGGATACGTTGAGTGCGCGCTCTCGGCTTCGAGTCGACGAATCAAAGACGGCCATTCGAGAACGCCATAGGGTCTGCGGGTGCCAGGTTGGTACAGGTGGGCTGTTTTTTCAAGCACATCTTGGCCTGGTAGCACCATGTCAGTTTTGGCGGCCATCACATCGACTTGAGCCCTGCAAGACAATTCCAATTGGTACATGGTGTTGAAGGCTTGTTGCACTGTTGCTCCGCAAGTGAGCAGCCCATGATTGCGAAGCACCATGGCGTCATGGGCCCCCAAGTCATGGACCAAACTCTCACGCTCTTTCAAGTCAATGGCCGGTCCTTGAAAATCGTGGTAGCCCATGTGGCCAACAAATCGCATTGACGTTTGTGTCATGGGCAACAACCCGCACGCCATACTCGAGACCGCCATCCCAGCACGGGTGTGGGTGTGAATCACACTGTTGACGTCGCTGCGAGCTTGGTGGATGGCGCCGTGGATGACATAGCCCGATTTATTGATACCGTAATCGGTATCAGGCTTGGAGAGGATGTTGCCATCGATGTCTATTTTGGCAAGACTTGAAGCGGTGATTTCTTTGTAAAGGAGTCCATACAAATTGATCAACAAGTGTTCAGTACCGGGTATTTTTAACGTGATGTGGTTGTAGATCAAGTCAGACATATCGTACAAATCTACCAAGCGATAGCACGCCGCAAGTTCAACCCTTGCTTGCCACTCTTCTGGGCTGACTTGGGACTGAACCGATTTGAATTGGGTGTCTAGTTTGAGTGTGCTCATGGTGTGCTCGATTTGATTTTTTCGGGGTAGAGCAGGCGATGCTCTTGACCCCTATATCTTAATACTCTTCGCCCAGGTGGACAAACCGAGTTGACCCTAGGATTGACTGGACGTGGTTTTGATCATTGCAAGAGTTGAGCTCAAATTGATTGGGACCCATTAGGGTTAGGTCCCTTTTTGAAAGGCCTGGGCGGTGATACATTTTTTGAAGAGTCTTTTACTCCAAAGACCATAAGGGGGCTTTATGCATTCAGCGCTGAGAAATTCGTTGTTGGTTTACATGTCATTCTTTGCTTTTGCAAATGGTTTTGCCCAGTCCGAGTCCGCCAATATGGCTCAATTGATGGCACCTCACGCCAATGGTCAATTGCGTGCCTCGATCAATTTGGGAAATCCGATTTTGGCCAACAAGGATCCAGCGACAGGACTCCCCGTGGGTGTTTCGGTGGACTTGGCCCGTGCCTTGGCGCAAAAACTTCATCTGAAGTTGGAATTGGTGGTTTTTGATTCGGCTGGCAAGTCGGTTCAAGCCGTTCAAGAAGACAAGGCCGATATCGGTTTTTTTGCCATCGATCCCAAACGAGGTGAGGGCATCAACTTCACCAAACCCTATGTCTCCATCGAGGGCAGTTACTTGGTGAGAGACGATTCTCCTTTGCGCAGCAATGATGAAGTGGATCAAGCGCACAACCGGGTGGTTGTGGGTCAGGGTTCGGCCTATGATTTATTTTTGACCCGTGAGATTAAAAAGGCATTGATTGTGCGCGCTCCAACGTCTCCCACCGTGGTGGATGTATTTGTCAATCGAGGCTTTGAAGTGGCCGCAGGTGTTACTCAACAGTTGCAAGCTGATTTGAAGCGGTTTGATCATTTGAGGCTGTTGCCTGGTCGCTTCATGGTGATTGAGCAAGCCATGGGACTGCCCAAGTCAAGAGACACCAAAGCACATGCCTACTTGATGGAGTTTGTGCAAGACATGAAGAGGTCTGGCCAAGTGGCCACTTCACTCGCTGCACACAAAATAGAAGGTGCACAGGTTGCACCTTGAAGGCGCTGTCAAGGTTTGAGCGGCATGGCGAGTTGGTTGGCCATCGTTTTTCCCAACTCCACTCCCCATTGATCAAAGGGGTTGATGCCCCAAATGGTGGCTTGAACAAAGGTTTTGTGCTCATAAAGCGCCATGAGCATTCCTAAGCTGAACGCATCCAACTCTTCTAGCCATAGACTGGAGCTAGGCGTATTGCCCTTGAACGACCGGTGGGGAGCGAGCGCGTCAATGGCCTCACCGTTGAGTCCATTCGATTGCATCTCTTGGCGTGTATGCAGTTCATCTCGCCCTACAGCCATTGCATGGGCTTGTGCCATCATGCTCAGATGCAAGCACTGCATGTGCTCCTTTGCCAAGGGCAGTGGGCAGGAGGGGTCTTGTCTCACACCGATGAAATCGACAGCCAGCAAATGCTCACCTTGGTGGATCAATTGAAAGTAGGCGTGTTGGCCATCAATTCCCAGACCGCCCCAAACAATGGGGGCGGTTTGCACTTGAACTGGGCTGCCATTCACGTGCGTGCCTTTTCCGTTGGACTCCATGTCGAGTTGTTGGATATAGGGGGTGAGTCCCCGCAAGCGATAGGCGTAAGTGGCGATGTGGTGAGTTGGTGCTTGTAAGAAATTGCGATTCCATACCCCCAAGAGCCCCATCAAGATCGGGATGTTTTGTAAGATGGGTGCACTGACAAAGTGCTCATCCATGGCCCGAGCGCCAGCGAGCAAGCGTTTGAAATTCTCATTGCCGACAGCCAACGCAACAGGCAGTCCTATTGCCGACCAGACCGAGTAGCGTCCCCCAACCCAGTCCCAAAAGTGAAACGTTTGATCTGGCAAAAAGCCTTGTGTCAAGGCCAAGTCCGCGCGAGCAGTGACGGCCACCATGTGCAGTGGCAGCGACTCCAAAGGGCAGCCATGGTCCTGGAGCCAGCGTTGGGCCGATTGCGCCAACAGCGTTGTTTCTTGCGTGGTGAAGGTCTTGCTTTGAACGATGAAGAGGGTTGTGCGAGGGTTCAGGCTTTTGAGGGTTTGCCACAAACTCCAAGCGTCCACGTTGGACACAAAATGAACCCGGGCACGTTGCGCCTTGGCCAATGAGTCTTGATTGAACCCCTCCAGTGCTTGTACACACGTGAGCGGGCCCAGTGCTGAACCCCCAATGCCCAGGTTCACGACATCGGTGAATGGCTCACCGCCGAACCCCAACAGTTGGTCGGACTCGAAGCGGGTCACGAAATTGCAAATGCGCTCGAGCTCTGTGGCCACTTGCAATTGGATGGCTTCGCCCCAAGGAGGATTTTGAATGCCTTGGCCACGAAGCGCCACGTGAAGGGCAGCTCGCTGCTCGGTGACGTTGACCCGCTCACCGCCAAAGAGACTGTGGATGTGCAGGTTCAAATTGGAGGCCTGCCCCAATTCGGCCAAGGCCGAGAGCACCTCAGGCGTTACTCGTTGGTGCGAAAAGTCCAATTCCAATCCATGAAGTTTGGCGCTCATGGCCTGAGATCTTTGCGAGTCGGTCAAGAGCTCCCGCAAGTGTTCTACAGCGCCAGGCAGCGCCAAGCGTTCGAGCTTCTCCCACGCCTGCAATGCACGAGGAGAGGTAAAGCTCTTGCTCGGCGCTGGTGGCGATTTGGACAACGTCATGGTTTGGTTCTGGTGGTTTAGTTTTCTTTGAGGACCAATCCAGTGGGTTGGCGTTTCTCCACTGAAAAACGAATCAATGCCGCGCTTCGATAAATGCCATGGGCAAATTTACCGTAGGGCAAGGTCAAAAAGAGTGCCATGATGCTCGCCAAATGTGTCGCCAGCATGACGGGCAAGTACGAACTGCCATGGCTGAGCCACAGCAGTAGCCCAGTTGCGGCACACAACGCTAAAAGAGCAATGAAACCCAAATCCATGGGTTTTTGTTTCAAGTCGCCGTGCCATGGGTGGCGTTTTAAGTTGAGCCAGCCTAGTCCAAGAGTACCCACCAAAAGGCTGAGCCCTCCCATCACTCCCAAGACCTTGGGCAAGGTCCCCCAAGCGTAGGGCGCGTGTTCGCCCAAGAGGTAGTGATAAAGCGTTGCAACGCTGGTGGAGGCAAAGCACAGCAAAAAGCCATAAAACGTGAAGTGGTGCATGCGCTGGCGCCAAAGGGTAAAGGCGTCGTCTTCGTTGTTGCAGCCTTCGTGGTGACCGCCATCCAAATACTTCAAGCTCATGATGTTGTGCGTGGCCTCCAAGGCGGCTGGCGTGGTCACTGCCGCGCCTGAAGTGGCCGGGGTGATGTTGCTCATGAAGCGGTATACACCGATGCCCAGCGCCAACACGTCAAAGAGAAAGACCGGTGCAAACCACGACACCATGGTGTCGTGGCTCATGAGGCCATAAAAGTTGCTCGCCTCTTGGGTGGGGGATGGCAACAGGAGTGAGATGAACAGTGCCAAACTGGCAAACAAACACAAGGCCACCCACAGGCCGTTTTTGGCGTAGGTTGCTCCCATGAAAGCGGGCCAAGCATAGGTTTCATAAGTTTTAACCCTCACTTGTGCCATGGAGCGTGGAATGTTCACGGCAAAATCATGCGGTTCGGCATACTGGCACGCATGCAAACACGAGCCACAGTTGTGGCAAAGATTGGCCATGTAGTGGATGTCATTTTGCGCAAAACTCAATCGGCGCGTCATGGCCGGGAATACGGCACAAAAGCTCTCGCAATAGCGACAAGCATTGCAAATTTGGAGTTGTCTGGCCACCTCACGTTCACTGTCGGCCAAAACCAAGGAGGGGCGGGAGAGGTCTTGGGCCTCTTTGACCAATTGCTCAAGCACTTGCATGTTCTTCTTTCGATGAGGAGAGATTGTCGATTTCTGGACCACGATGTTGACCAGTTTGTGACTTGACGCTCAAGGCGGCAGAGGTGCCGGCAATGCGGCCAAACGCTGTGCCGATGGTCATGCCCACGCCGGCCGTGTAGCCTTTGCCAAGCACATTGCCTGACATCATTTCGCCCGCCACAAAGAGATTTTGGCTGGCTCGTCCAGCGAAATGAACGGCTGTCGTTTTATCGGTTTTGAGGCCCAAATAGGTGAACGTGATGCCCGGTTTGACCGGGTAGGCGTAAAAGGGTGGCGTGTTGATTGGCAAAGCCCAGTGGCTCTTGACTGGGGTGATGCCCTCTGTGTGACAGTCATCGAGTGCGGTGTGATCGAAGTGCCCCACCTGACAGGCTTGGTTGTACTCGTTGAGTGTTTGCATGAAGGTGTGGGTATCGAGCCCCAAGGTTGCTGCCAACTCTTCCAAGGTGTTGCACACCGTCCCATCGAAGACTGGGGGCATGAAGCGACCCACGGCTTTGGCGTCCGTGATGGAGTAGGCAATTTGACCGGGTTGCAGTGCCACCAAACGGCCCCAAATGGCGTATCGTTTGGGCCAAAAGTCTTCGCCTTCGTCATAAAAGCGCTTGGCCAATTTGTTGACCACCACGCCCAGGGACACGCAATCAATGCGGGTGCAAATGCCACCATCGTACAGGGGGGCTCGTGCGTCAATGGCCACCATGTGAGCCTGGGTGGCATCGCCAATCATGTCTGCGCCCAGATCTCTCAAGACATCGATCAGCACACCGTGGTTGTAGCGGGTGCCGCGAACAAGAAAGTTCTCCGCCGTCCACTCGCCCCATTCGTTTTGGCCCCAAGCCGCCTTGAGCTTTTCCAAGTTGGACTCAAAACCACCGCAGGCCAATACACAACTCTTGGCCTGAATCCGTTCTTCACGTTGGCTGCCATCGGGCAACTGATGAATGGCCTTGGCGGCTTGAAATTGTCCGTCTTTCACTTCAAGGTCGACCACGGTGCAGTCATAGTCAATGGCAATGCCCAGCTCTTGAGCACTTCTAAAGTAAGCATTGATCAAGGCTTTGCCGCCACCCATGAAAAACGCATTGGTGCGTGCCGTGTGCAAAGCGCCTGAGAGTGAGGGTTGAAAGCGCACGCCGTGTTTGTACATCCAGGGTCGGCAAGTGGCGGAATGACGAATCGCAAGACGCGCCATCTCTTCATTGGTAAGACCACCGGTGACTTTGAGCAAGTCTTGCCAAAACTCCTCCTCAGGGTAGGCCTCGACCAAAACGTCTTGGGGGGCATCGTGCATGCATCGCAAGTTCCTGGTATGTGTGGAGTTGCCGCCACGCCAAAGCTTGGGCGCGGATTCGAGGATTCGAACGCTGCAGCCGGCCTCACGCGCCATGAGGGCTGCGCAAAGAGCGGCATTGCCGCCTCCAACGACCAAAACGTCCAGCTTGGGTTGTGATGAAGTCAATGAATACTCCTGTGATTTTGAAAGGGTGATTGAGGCCGCCTGGGGCAAGTGCGCCCAAGCGATTGGGCTATAGAAGTTGCGGTGTTTGGAGGGCTTTTTGTTTCCAAAGTTCCCACGGTCTCTTGAGATGTTGGTCGTTCATCAATGCGGTGGCTTGGGCCTCGCCCTCAGTCAAAAACTCAATGCTGCCAATTTTCATCGACTCGAGTTGAAGCTTGGCATTGAGCTCGGTGTAAATGGCTCGGTAAACCACTTGGGGGATGCTCACCCCAACGGCTACACTGCCGTGGCCACGCATCAAGGCGACTGTGTGCGAACCCAAGGACTGTGCAAGCGAGCGGCCCAAGGCTTGGCTGGTGATGAGTAAATCGGACGTCTCACCGATGGTTTGACGGATTTCGTAGATGGGAGTTTGTGAGCCCAAAAATCCACTCATGTGGCAAATGGGTCTGAGGCGTTGTGAGGTGACGCCAAATGGAATCACCGATGAAGAATGAGAGTGGACGACGGCATGAACGTCGGGGCGGGCACGATAGATTTCACTGTGAATGAAGCGCTCGACATAGCAAGTTCTGTTTTGTGGATCATGCACCACACCGTCAAGGTCGCACTGCAAAATGTCTTGCGGCGTGACCAAAGCGGGCGCCATGCTTTTGGCAATCCAAAACCGTGTCGGATCCACTGCATCTCTTGCACTGATGTGGCCAAACCCGTCAACGACACCTTCAAGGTACAAAATTCGATTGGCAATGCTCAAGTCTTCAATCAATTGATGGTTTTCTGGTGTCATGTTCATGCTCGAGCCTAGGATAAAAAAGCAAATGATAACGTTTCAAGGCCTTGACTTGAGTGCAACAAGTTGCATTATAGATCCTTTAGTACTAAGTTGATGGATGCTCTCTCTTGCCTAATCAAATTCTCGACTTTAAAATGCATTGCATTGATTGAAGTTAATACTTTTAAATTAAATTAAGGGTTGTGGATCGTCCCGACCTTTAGCTTGTCTGTTCTGTGTCGATAAAAACTCAAGTCGTGACCACCATGTCAGGGGTATGTGTTGCTGAATTGGTTTGAAATTTGCTTGTGCAATATGTCTTGCACACCGCGTGTTCATGGTGTATTTCAACAGGTAAAGGGTTGATGGGTTTGAGTCAACATGTTTAAAAACAAAAGAATTTTGGGTCTGGCGTTGGCTTGTGTTTTGATGGTGTTGAGCTTGGTGCTTTACATCTATAGCCTTGGTGCGATCTCATCGAGCAGCGAACCCGTCCAAGGTCAAGAGTTGGCCAAAGAGCTTGATCCCGAGCCAGAGAAGGTCATGGAAAAAGAATCTGGCAAGGAGGCTGAGACGGGGAATGCTCACGAGGCTCATGCCGATGGTGGTGTAAGCCATTCGAGTAAGGAAGAGACATCCAAAGTGCCTGTGGCTGAGCAGTCGCCCGATGCGCAAGGCAAAGAGATAGCCCATGATGCGCGTGCTCCAAAAGACGCACGCAAAGGGGCTGAGCAAGGGGTGGAGCAAAACGCTGGAAAACACGCTGAGCTTGTTGACAAAGGTCATGAGAGCAAGGCGCATGAAGAGCTTGTCGAGGTGGACAAAAAAAGCGAAGAATTCGGGACCAAATACCGCCCTCGCATCATCGGTCGATGCAAGGTGCTGTTTACCCAATTCAGTTTGCAAAAGATCGAACCCAGTCAGTTTCATGCGTTTGCGTATAGTTTTGATGGGAAAAGTGGATATTGCGCTGACTCGGGTGCTCAGAGTTCGTTAAAGTTGGCCCAAGAAGTAGCGCTCAAAGATTGTGAAAAGAACAAATTAAATGTGGATGGTTATGCACCCTGTTTTATCTATTCCAATAACTAGTCAAAGGTCAGAAAATGAACTGCGATAAATGTGGAAAGTCCAATTCAGCTCAAGCCAAATTTTGTGGCAAATGTGGCTTCACGCTCAAAGCGTTGGTCGCTGAAGATCAGTCCTTGGTGGCACAAGAGTCTGCCGAATTGAAGTCTGAGCCGGTTCAGGCCATGGAGAGTGAGTCCAAACTCACCAAAGAATCCACTCGCCAAGAAGAAACCGTCGGTGCAGCGGTGGGTGAGCAGTCTTATGCCCGAAGCTCTGCGTCAAGCGATACAGTTGAGGCTTCAAGCGCCAGTCACAAAGCATCCCCATTCAACACTGGCCGTGAAGACATGCAAGATCCCCCGCCACCAACCAGCAGTCCGGCACCAAGCTTGCCAACACCTGCGGTGCAAATGGCTTTGGTCAACACCAATGAATCAAAAATGAATTTGGGAGACGGCTCTGCCGTCTCGCCCGACGAGTTGAAGTCATTGATCAACAGTCAGTTCAACAACAATTACTCCAATCAAGCGGCGATTAAAAAGTACCTCGATGCACACACTGAGCAGTTGAAGTCCATCACCTTTCAGCTCGAGAGTATCAAAAACTTTCAAGCCACCATCAATTATGAGTTGATCATCAATGAGATCAACGACAAGTACAACGCCATCACACAAAGCATCAACGAGAAGTTTTTCTCGCCCAATTTCAAACCCTCAGAGGAGATGGATTCCTTGCTGAGTGATGTGGACGACAAAACCCATTTCTTGTTTGAGAAAATCAATTCACTGCTGCTGTCGCACAACCAGCAATTGATGAATAATTTCCAGTCGGTGATACACAACATCGATCATCAAAATGCCTCCGTTTATGAATTGGTTCAAGATCAATTTAGCCATAAAAACGAAGAGTTGGCACAGACCCTCAAATCCGTGCTCACCCAGTTTGAGTCCACCGATGTGGTTCAAAATATCAATTTTGAGTCTCGTTTGTTGGACCACATCACCGAGGTCAAGCAACAAAATCTCGATGCCAATCGCGTCACGCAAGAGAGAATTCAAGCCCTTGAGATATCCTTGCAAGGCGTGGGTCAACTCTCTTCTGCAGAGACCTCAACCCAAACCGTGGACTTGATCGCCAAGCATATCAAATCCCAAGCACTCACCGGGGTGGAGAAAATCTCTACCCTCATGTCCAACAACAACAAGACCATGGCCAATGTGGTGACTGCTGAGATTGGTCAATTGTTGGATCAAAAACTCCAAGCCCTGAAGTCTGATTTGCAGGGCAATTTGTTGGATTTTGAAACCCAAGTGAAGTTGGATCAAGAAAAACTCTCTAGCTTATTGAACCAGTCGGGCAAGATTGACCAACTCCTCAAGCTCAAAGTGTCTTCGTCCGCCAAAGCGTCCAGTTCTACCGAGGCGAGTGACCCATTGGGTGCTGCTGATGTTGAGAAAAACACCATCATTACCTTTGCGACAGGTTTGCTATGTGGCTTTACATTCCTACTGGGTGGAATGGCGATTTATAACCTTGCATTCAAGGACGATTTTGCTGTTCACAGCGCTCATCAAGTGTCTGAAACCAAAAACATAAAACACGAGTCAGCTCATAACTCTACTGAAAAGGCCTCGGGTAAATCTGTCGAGAAAGCCGCAGAATAACGAGACAACGATGAGCGATAAACCTTGTTTGTCTTGTGGCGTCTTGAACCCCAGTGATCACCTCTTTTGTGAGGGATGTGGCTTTAACTTGTCAGATTCCGATATTGCTCCGGTTTATATCAACACCTTAAAGCACGACAGTGTCCTCATCACCATTGATTTGTTTTACCGACGGATCTTTTATTTTGTATTGGCAACTTTACTGGGCGTAGGGGCTGAATGGATTTGGCATGATCACCAAATCACCGCCGGTGTTTTGGCGCTGGCCTGGTTTGTCGCTTGGTATATTCCGCACGCTTTTCACCAGGCCATCACCCAGCCCATCCCCACAGAGATTCTTTCCAAAAATATCATTGCCTATGGGCCCGCTAGCAAATCAGGGCTGTTCATCGTTTCTTTTGGCATGTTTTACTTTCTTGACGATGGATTTTTCTTTAAATCCTATTCTTTTTTGGGACATGCTTATTTCCTGTTCATCGAAAAATCCAATATCGATTCGGTCTCAGGGTTAGAACAACTCCCTTTGGCACAATCCTCCTCCAAAATATGCATCACCCTCAAAGGAGGTGTTGAGCACCGCTTGAGCGTTTATAAACGCACCCAGTGGCTCATGTTGATGTACAGCCACGGCATCGATGTGCTCATTGAAGGCCTGCGGTTCACCAAGTCTTGAGCCGTTCGAACGCTTTGTCCTCAATTCACCGTGTTTTAAAGTCAACTCACAGGTTGCCAATTGCGCTGGAAAGCACTTATATTAAATACTAAGTACTCATATTTTGCGGTTTGAGCTGGGTTGAAAAAATAAATTGTAAAAAAATCAACTGTCTGTAAACCTGCCCAAGGCTTGGGGCGTTAAAGAATGACAATAAGAGGCATTCACATGAAAAAGTCATCCTTTTTAGCTCAATCCACCCGCACGGTCATGGAAAGAGGCTGTCATTACGTGAGCTCCGAGCGCACCAATATCAAAGAGACCTTTGATCGCATTCGAGCTGAGATGGCACAAGAAGCAGAACAAAAGACCCGTCCTGTGGCCAGAATCTATTCTGGATTTAGAGCCATCAAGGCTTGATCCATGTTTGAATAGGATCTCGTTGTCTTTCGGGCAACTGAGCATTCTTCCTGTGTTGGCGTGACTGCATTTCCACGCCCTTGAGCTTGGATTCAATTCCTATCCTTCTTGTGGCAAGTCGGACTTTGCGCTCTTGAATTGCCACCGATTTGTCGCCCTACCTTCCCAATACGCCCAAGACGTCCTGCCTGTCTCTGAGGAAACCTTTTTTTGCGCCAAGAACTCTTGGCGCCTTCCACCTGAATTGGATTTTTAGGTGACAATAGTGGCCTTGCCACTGATCAATTGTTCAGACCTCTTTTCCCCTCAGGGCCTCAGACTTGGGCTTTGTGCAAGGGCAGAGGATTGACATGAGCGGTGGGAGCTCTTTGAGCACTTTTTTGAGCCAGAACCACTCAACCAATACACAGGATGCAAGAGATCAATACGCAGAGACTCGAGAATTTTGTAGCACGTTTTACACGCCTCATTGAATCTCAACCCAAAGAAGCAACGCTGTTGAGTCAAGGGCGTGAGCTTTTACATGAGTTGGTCAAACAAGATGACTGGCTCGATTTACCTTTGCGTGAGCCCCATGCCGTTCATTATCAGCAGTATTTGTTGTACCTTGACCCCAAAGAGCGCTTTAGTGTGGTGAGTTTTGTGTGGGGTCCTGGTCAATCCACCCCCATTCACGACCACACCGTTTGGGGTCTCATTGGTATGCTGGTGGGGTCTGAGAAGTGTCAACCCTACTCACGCATGTCCGATGGCAGGTGGGTGCCAGCGGGACTGCAGTTGGATTTGTTGCCTGGAGACGTTGAGCTCATCTCCCCGAGGTTGGGTGATGTGCACAAAGTTTGGAATGCTTTTTTGGACCAAAGCTCCATCAGCATCCATGTGTATGGTGGCAATATCGGACGCATTTCAAGACATGTCTATCAACTTGATGGACAGATGAAAGACTTCATCTCCGGCTACAGCCCTGTCCCACGTTTTGTGGCCCAACCAGCAACTGCCCAGAGCCCTCCTCAAGGCGGCTTTCCCAACCGTGGGTCGGGCATCGCAAACCCACCGATTGATTCGCCGCCAAGCTCGATGGCGCATCTTGAGGCTGCAACTTCTCCACAACACCCAGTTGCCCCACCCAGTGCAGTGAAGTCTTGGATGTCCAAGAAAGCAATCGATCAAGTCAGTGCGCTGGCCCCCAAAGCGAGTGCGCAAGGTAAAAGTCTGCCCCAAGAATCGCTGTTGGGCTTGGCTCCTGTGCTCACGACACCTCCAGTGGCAGTGGCCTCAAACCCGACGAGCAATCCACTGATCCATGGTTCATCAGAGCCCAATTCGGCGATGGGGACACCTGCAAATCAGCCCAACACCACCAACACGGCTTTGAGCTCCAACAGTGTTCGCCCTTCTCAAACTGCATTCGCATCCAATGGCTCGGGACTGTCGATTCGTTCTCGGCCCAATTCGGTCAATCCTGCGAGTACCACACCCACAACTGCACCCTCCATTGCGCCCTCATTTGCGCCCCAGCAAAGGCCACCAACCCTACAAAACGCGCCACTCGATCAAAGTGCAAGCACAAACCCCTCGCGCAGTGCTGTTCAAGAGCATGCTTGTGTTGTTGCGCCGCGTGAGGTTCACGCATTGACCGCGAATGTGGCCATGCATGTTTCAGCAGTGGTGTCTCCAAATGGTCCTGCTGTTTCAAGCGGGGATCCATCCCATTCTTTGACCAATCCCTCCTCCAAGACTGCTCTTTGGGTGCGCGAGCGATTGCTGGCTCGGCAAGAAGTGGCACTCATTGACTTGCGCGAAGAGGATCCCTTTGCCCGAGGGCATCCCTTGTTTGCGGCTCAAATGTCGATCTCACGTGTCGAGATCGACGCTTATCGACGTTTACCGTGTTTGGAGTCTCCCATAGTCCTGTACCACGATGATGTCGAGGTTGCCAAACGGGTTCAAGCGATTTTGCTGGAAATGGGCTACAAGGCTGTTTATCTTTTGGATCAAGGTCTGAGGGGCTGGCATCAAGCGGGTCAAGAAATGTTCATCGATGTCAATGTGCCCAGTAAAGCATTTGGTGAATTGGTGGCTGCGCAAAAACACACCCCCCACGTGAGTGCCACGCAACTGAAGTTTTGGCTGGACCAAAATGCAGACTTGGTGGTGCTCGATGCCCGACGCTTTGAAGAATACCAAACCATGTCCATTCCCAAGGCCACCAGTGTTCCGGGTGCCGAGTTGGTCCTTCGGGCACGGGCTCTTGCTCCACGGGTGACCACACGCATTGTGGTCAATTGCGCAGGACGCACTCGCAGCAGCATTGGAGCGCAGTCCTTGCTCAATGCGGGGATTCCCAATCCAGTTTGTGCGCTTGAGAATGGAACCATTGGATGGGTGTTGGCGGGTCAAGCGCTTGAAACTGGGTGTGATCGCACCTTTGGTGCTGTCAATGATGCGGACTTGACGAAAGCCAAGATGAGCGCTTTGGCCTTGGCCATTCGCAGTGGAGTCAAACGCATTGATTTGCAAGAGTTTCAGGCCATGAGCGCGGAGGTCTCTCGCACGACGTATTTGTTTGATGTGCGCAGTTTGCAAGAATTTGAAGAAGGTCATCTCCCCAAAGCAGTCCATGCACCAGGTGGTCAATTGGTCCAAGAAACGGATCATTTTGCGCCTGTGAGGGGCGCGCGTGTTGTGCTCTACGACACGGAAGGGGTGAGGGCCATGATGAGCGCATCTTGGCTGGCACAAATGGCCTGGGAGGTTTATGTGATCAAGGACGTTCGTTTGGGTGACTTGACCCGCAAAGACACACGCTACTTGAGTCCACCCCCCGCCAGCGGTGAATGCACAGAGGTGACACCTGAAGTGCTCAAAGAGTGGTTGGGCCAGCGCAACAACTTGACCATGGTGATCGATGTCTGTTCAAGCGCGCATTATGTGAAGCGGCATATTCCTGGCGCATGGTGGTTGTTGCGCTCTCAGATGAAGCAAGACTTCAATCGCGTACACAAAGCCAACCGTTACGTGCTCACGAGTGAAGATGGATTGAGTGCTCGCTACGCTTGGCAGGAGTTGAGATCTTGTGTGAAGGCCAATGTGGAGGTGTTTGTGCTGGTGGGTGGTACACAGGCTTGGAGCGATTTGGGGTTTTCACTTCAGCAAGGAGAGTCCTATCTTGCCAGTCCACGAATTGACCGTTATCAACGACCTTATGAAGGCGTGGAAAATTCTCAACAGGCAATGCAAGCTTATTTAGACTGGGAATTTGGCTTGGTCGAGCAGTTGCGAAAAGATGGCTCCCACCACTTCAGGGTCGTGTGACTCAAGCCAGCAATATGCGCTCTACATTTGAGCCCAGCTGAACACAGAGTTGGGGCCTCTGGGGGAGGTATTGTGGGGCAAGGGTTTGAGCTTGAAGCGGTTTGCTTGCATGGCCGGTCGGAACTCTTGGGTGTTGGGTTGGGCTTGGCTCATTTTCACCGCCTCTTGAAGCGACATCTCGCTCAATAAGACCTCTGAGGCGTGCTGAAACTGATCAAAAATCAACTCAGGGGACAATTTTTCAGGATGATCCTTGCTCCCCAATGTGATTTTCTCATTCAAGGTGGCTTCACGCTCAAACGGCTTTGCTATGGACCACAAGGCGGTGTTGGCCAAAGGGGAACGGGTGACGTAACCACCACCGGGTCCCTTGTAAGAGTCGATCAGCTCACAGGACTTGAGGGTTGAGAAAATCTGCTCTAAGCACGAAATAGATACACCCATGGCGTCGCTGATTTTTTGCAGACTCACGGGACCAGTGGCTTGCAGTACCCCAAGCCAGACCAAAGCATTGATGGCATTGACTGATTTTTTTGACAACATAATGGGTATTCAATAGAGGGTTTTAAAGTAGATATATATATTATTATCTAAACATGATCAGTAAATCTACAAATAATCATCTTTTTTATTGAAATAGCAATAAATACCTAAACAAAACCTATACAATGAAGCCTTTATAGAGTTCAGTACTTCAAATAGGACGTGTATGGTGCAAGATTTCATGAATGCCTCACAGGGGCAATACCGAATTGGGGCTGTTGCGAAGATGACGGGTATCGCAGTGGCCACCTTGAGGGTGTGGCAAATCCGGCATCATGTGGTGAAGCCTGTGATGAGTCAAGGCGGTCAGCGTTTGTACAGCGACCAAGAGGTTAAAAAATTGGCCTTGATCAAGGGTCTGAACCAAGCGGGACACTCGATTGGTTTGATCTCAGGGTTGAGCTTGGAGCAACTCCAAGAATTGGCCTTCAAACACCAGCAATTGGGCACGACACCCACGTTGAGTGCGACCCCCACGCCCGAGTCAATGCACGCCTCGCAAGACGCATGGTCCGGTGCTCAAGCCAAGACCATTTGCTTGGTGGGAGGTGGGCTCATGGCTCGCATGAATGCGCTGCGCTACTCCTTTGGTTTGGCACACATCAATCTTGAGCTCCAGCAAGAAAGCAGCCTTTCGCAATTGCTCCAAACGCTTGAGCGTGATGCACACCTTGCTCGCAGTGAGCCCGATTGCTATCTCATTAAACTCAACTCCACCTCGAGTGATAGCCTGAGAGAGCTTCAGGCGCTTCGAGCGCATTTGCCAAGTTCTCGCATAGCGGTGCTTTATCATTATGCGCTAGCACAGGAACTTCAAAGCATGCGTGATTTGGGTGTTGAGCTAAAGAGGGAGATTTTATCGAGCGAGGAAATGCTCGCTTGGGTCAAAGATCTTTTGCGAGGTGGTCCACCATCCAAGGGCCAACCGCTCCATCCTTATAGCGCCACAAAGCGACTGTTCTCCAATGAAGCCTTGGCCCATTTTGCCCAACTTGACAACCCGTTGCTATGCGAGTGTCCAAAACATTTGGCGCAAATCGTTGAGCAACTTGCCAGTTTTGAGCAGTACAGTTTGCACTGTTTGAACAAGAGCCCTCAAGATGAAGCACTGCATCGTTCCTTGCACCAGGTCTCCTCCACTTGCCGCGCCATGTTTGAGCAATCTTTGCTCCAAGTGGTCAAGCATGAGGGACTGGATTCACCAGTTTAATTTCCCGCCATGTTCGGCCAGACAAATTCTCGATTTTGAAGTGGTTTGTCGTTCTCTTGAACTCCAAGCTTGAATCGAGCTCAATCGGATTGTGAAGCATCGTGCACCTTGTGCATCGATTATTCCTCTAGCCACTTCGTGATGGGTTCCCACTGCTGGAGATCGCGCTCAACCCGTTGGGGGCTCATGTCAAAGAGAGAAAACCCATGCGCCGCCATTTGGATGTAGTACTGCGTGTCTCTGATAAAGCCCACCACTGGAATGTCCAAGGCGTCCATGAATTCTTTGAGCTTGGCCGCAGCAATGGTGCGCTCATCCACACGCATGCCAATGATGCCCAATGAAATATTTTTCAATTGTTTGTAGCTTTTGAGTTGATTCAAAAACTCGCGAGATGCAAAGATGTCAAATATGCTGGGTTGAATGGGGATCAAAATTTTGTCACTCATCTCCAACACGGTTCTCAGGCGCCAGCCGTGTAAGCCAGCTGGCGTGTCCATCACTGCGTGGGTCACGTGTTTGGGCGAAGCCGTGATGTGATCAAAATTGATGGGCCAACTCTCAATCTTTGACAAGTTGCTGGGTCTCAATCCCAACCAAAGTTGAGAGGATTGTTGGCGGTCGATGTCACCCAATGCCACGCGTTGTCCTTGAGCTGCAAAATAGCCCGCCATATTGGTGGCGAGTGTGGACTTGCCAACACCTCCTTTGATATTTGCCACTGCAATGACGGTCATGGTCTGTTCGTGAAAAGTGATGTTTTGCGTTTGAACTGCATTGTGCTCGCAAGCGTTTGAGCGCCAAGGTATAGGACAGCTTTTGCAAGTTTTTGGCCCTTCAAGGAGCCCACCTTCAGGACCATCCTTGATGGAGGTTCAAGAAACTCTCAAACGCGCTCGGGCAAGTGCAAAGATTAGTTTAGAAATTGATTTTAACTTCTTTAAGGAATGTTGTCGGTTTTCTTATTGAGATGATATTTTTTGGAATCCGTTTTCACGAATTGTTTCCAGTTTCACCCCTTATCAGTCAGTGGCTCAAGTCATGTAGTGTATTTTGAATACTTTGGAACTCTTTTGGGTGTGCATCGGATTGGGGGAGTTTAAAATTCTTTACTCCCAAGCCACTAAAATTGATGCCCTTGATCGGCAAAGCCAAGGATAATCATTTCAATTATTTCCATCACGAGAAAAAAATATGAAACACCATCCCTTGAAAACTTTGAGTGTGATTTTTTTCACAGGACTTGCCAACGCATCTTGGGCGCTTGAGCAAGCCAAAGTGGTCTCAAGCACACCCGTGGTGCAACAAGTCAATGTTCCCCAACGTGTGTGTAACAACGTCCCAGTCGCGGTACAAGAGCCCAAAACAGGCGCTGGCGCAGTGATGGGGGCGATTGCGGGCGGGGTCATTGGCAATGCCATTGGGCAAGGGGCTGGCAACGCTGCGGCCACTGCACTTGGCGTGATGGGTGGCGCAATGCTTGGAGACCGCATTGAGGGCAATGCCACGAGCGTCGGCACGGCACAACAATGCAGTATTCAGTACACCCTGAGCAGCCAAGTCACCCACTACAACGTGGTCTATGAATACGCTGGCAAGCAGTACAGCGTACAAATGGCAAAAGACCCTGGTCCAACATTGAGTGTAGACATCTCTCCCGTGTCGGCCACCATGCCTGCCATCCCACCTTCTTCGCTGGGTGCGGGTGTGCCTCCTGGGCCCATCGAGGGCGTCAACACGGCTCAAAGTGTTGCTCCTGCCCCTCATTACCTGCAAGCACCCACAGCGGTGTATTCTGCTCAGCCCGTCTACGTCAACCCTTACCCCTACGGGGCTTACTATGGCCCAGCATACAACCCCTATCCTGTGTCGGTGGGGATTGGCTTTGGCTTTGGTGGGTATTATGGTGGAAGAGGGCGCTGGCGTTGATGCGCTTGGGGGTCAAGCCGCCTTCTTTGCACTCTTCGAGCGAGAATTCCCACTTGAGTGTGCAAGGCGTATCGAACGCTTAGGCATTGCCGCTGAATTGGTCAGAGCAGGCGGGTTTATTACCAACGGTTGATGCGCAACACTTGAATGCAAGCCAGTTCTAGTGGGAGCTCGCTCCACCCAAATAAGACGCCACCACGGCCGGATCGTTTTTGAGTTGTTGGGCTGGCCCATGAACGGAGATCCGTCCATTTTCTAAGACATAGCCGTAGTCGGCCACGTTCAGTGCTGCCGCAGCAAATTGTTCCACCAGCAGCATGGTCATGCCCTCTTGTTTGAGTCTGGCAATGATTTTAAAGACCTCTTCGACCAAAATAGGAGCCAAGCCCATGGAGGGCTCATCGAGCAAGATGACATCGGGGTTGAGCATCACGGCCCGTGCCATGGCCAACATTTGTTGCTCTCCACCCGAAAGAGTGCCTGCCAATTGTTGACGTCTTTCTTTGAGTCGAGGGAAAAGCTCCATGGCTTTTTCCAAATCCGCACTGACGTCCCCCTTGGGTCTCGCGCCAGTCAATCGAGGAAAAGCGCCCAAGAGTAGATTGTCCGTCACGCTCATGGTGGCAAAGACGCGTCGACCTTCAGGCGAATGTGCAATTCCAAGCCTGGCGATTTGGTTGGACTCCATGCCGTGGATGGCGCGGCCATTGAGTGTGATTTCGCCTGAGGACGGTTTGATCATCCCACAAATGGATCGCATGGTCGTGGTTTTGCCCGCACCATTGGATCCAATCAAGGTGACCACTTGGCCTTTGGGGACATGCAAGGAGATGCTGTGCAACACATGAACTTTGCCGTAACCTGCTTCGAGTTGATGGATTTTTAACATGATTTTCTTTTGCGAAGTGTGATCGTGATGTTGGTGGCCAAGTTATACAGTGATGGTCGAACCACCCAAGTAGGCGGTGATCACTTTCTCGTCGGCTTGAACCTGTGCAGGCTTGCCTTCTGCGATTTTTTGACCAAAATCAAGCACAGACACGGTGTCACATATTCCCATCACCACATCCATGTGGTGTTCGATCAAAATCACAGTGACTCCACTGTCTCTGATTTTTCGAATATAGCTGATGAGCTCTTTGATATCTGGAGCGGTGAGGCCGGCAGCAGGCTCATCGAGCAGCAGCAACTCAGGATTCAACGCCAAGGCCCTGGCAATTTCCAATAAACGCTGTTTGCCGTAGGGCAAGTTGTGGGCAAGTTCGTCCGACAAGGCATCAAGGCCCACGAATTCCAGCAAGGCGTGAGCCCGTGCGTTGGCCTGTGACTCCTCGCGCAAGTAGGACGACGCGTGCAGGGCCACATTCCACAAGGGGCTCGCAAAAGTGTGGTGCAGGCCAACCAACACGTTTTGCAGCACCGTCATGTCACCAAAGAGCTGCACGTTTTGAAAAGTCCGCGCAATCCCAGACAAGGCAATATCAGAGCTGGTGCGGCCCACCACTGTTTTGCCGTTGAATTCGATGTGTCCAGCTGTTGGTTGGTAGATGCCGGTGAGCACATTCATCATGGTGCTTTTGCCAGAACCGTTGGGACCAATGAGTCCATGGATTTCACCACGCTTGATCACCAAATTCACATCGTTGATGGCCTTCAAACCACCAAACTGCATCAAGACAGATTGAGCACTCAAAATCACCGGGCTCGAAGCCCCAAGAGGCATCGCCTGCGGGTCATTGCCGCCAAGCGCATTCGAGGCAGTGGTTGTGCTTTGCTGGCTCGCGGGTGAAGTCAATGCAGACGATTGAGCTCCATCGGTGTCTCCCAAGTGACTCAACTTGGAGAGGAAACCCACAATGCCGTCTTGCAAGTAATACACCACGAATAAAATCATCAGCCCAAAAATACTCAAACGCCAGTCGGTCATGTTCTGGAGTTGGTAGGAGAAGGCGGCCAAGGTCAAGGTGCCCACCACCGGGATGACCACGGCTTTGGGCGTGGTCCACTGTTTTCTAAGGCCAATGACTGCACCTGCAGCAATCACCACTGCCGCTGTGGTGGCCACCCAGCGAAAGAGTTCAATGTCATCCAAGAGCTTGGGGAGCATCACGATGATCGAGGCTCCAATGATGGCGCCACTTCTGGTTTTGCGCCCACCCATGATGATGGCCAGCAAAAAGAGCACGGTGAGCTCAAAGTTATAGGTGTTGGGCGAGATGTACTGCTCAGAGTAGGCATACAAACTGCCCGCCAAACCAGCCAAACCTGCACTCACCACGAATGCATAAACTTTGTAGCGATACACCGACACCCCCATGCAGTCGGAAGCGACTGGGGAGCCCTTGAGTGCTTCAAATGCCCGCCCTAGATGAGAGCGCAAAACGCGGTGCACAAAAATCAAGGCCAGCCCCAGCATCACGCAGACCACCCAATAGAATTCTCGCTCTGAGAGTTTCTCGCCAAACAAGATGGGTTTGGAGATTTTGATGCCCAAAGGACCTTCGGTTAAAAAAGTCATCTCATTGATCAAGATCTGAATGATCGTGCCAAAGGCGAGCGTCACCATGGCCAAGTAAGGGCCCGAGACACGCAAGGCTGGCAAGGCCAAAATAGCACCAAACACGGCGGTCACAGCAATGGAACATGGCAAGACCAACCACACGCTGGCCGAGAGCTTCATGAACATCACACCGGCGGTGTATGCGCCGATGCCAAAGAGCCCTGCATGGCCCAATGAGACTTGTCCGGTATACCCCACCACAATGTCAAGACCAAAGAGCAAGATCGAATAGATCATGATGGTTTCGACCAAGTGAATGTAATACGGGTTATGAATGGCCAGTGGAATTGATACGGCCAAGACCCAGACCAATGCAGCCCAAGTAGAAGAGTGTTGACGCATGGTTATACTTTTTTAATCGCTGATTTACCAAACAAGCCAGCCGGTCTGACCGCCAGCACCAATAAGAGCAGGACCAAACCCGGGACGTCCTTGTAGCCGGTTGAAATATAAAAACCGGTGGTGGTCTCCGCCACACCCAAGAGAATGCCGCCCACCACAATCCCGAGCCCACTCGTGAGTCCACCAATGATGGCCACGGCAAAGGCTTTGAGTCCGAGCACCGAGCCCATGGTGGCCCCTGTGAGAGTGAGGGGTGCGACCAAGATCCCCGCAAATGCAGCGGTCATGGATGACAAGGCGTAGGAAAATGTGATCACAATCGAGGTGTTGATGCCCATGAGTCTTGCAGCTTCGCGATCATTGAACGTGGCCACGACCGCTTTGCCGAAAATGGTTTTTCTATTGAAGAATTCGATGAGCACCATCATGAGCAAAGCCCCACCAATCACCAAGAGCTCCATGGGCAACACGTTGGCACCAAAGAGTTTGATGGGAGACTCGTCCAAAGGCGAGGGGAAGCGCAAGTCGTCACGGCCCCAAATGTTTTCAGCGACATTTTTAAAAATAATGCCCAGTGCAATGGTGGACATGATCCAGCCAAATTCACTTTTAAGCTTGATGGCGGGTCTGACTCCCACGCGCTCGACCAAAGCGCCTTGGAACAATCCAAAAACACCCACGAGCGGGATGGCCAGCCAATAATTCATTCCACCGGTATCGACCAAAGACAGTCCGACCAATGCACCGAGCATCAACGCCTCACCTTGACCAAAGTTCAATGTGTCGGAGGTGGCGAAAGTCAATTGGTAACCAAACGCAATGACGGCATAGATCATGCCCAACGCAATACCGCTATAAACGAGTTGTAGAAGAATTTCCATAAGTGGTCTGTTGTTAAGCTTTTGTGCTTGAAGGGGTCTTGGTTATTGTAGATCTTATAAAAAAAAACACCGTGCTGGTGTTGGCAGCACGGTGGGCAAAGTCTGCGAACGGCCTTACTTGGCTTTGGCTCCAGATTTGCCGTCTTTCAATCGAAGGTCGGCACCTTTTTGACGATCTTCCTCATAGGCATAGACCACCCGGCCTGACTTGACTTCGCCAAAGACTGGAATGTTGGCCGTGATGGCTTCGTGGTCATCTTTGGTGAAGGGGTGATCATAGACGGTCACCACGCCTTCAACCTTGGCTTGGAGGTTTTCTAGCGCTTCACGAATTTTGACGCCATCGGTCGATCCAGCTTGTTTGATGGCGGCAGCCAAAATGTAGACCGAGTCATAGGCCTGAGCCGCAGAGACGGGCGAGTCAATGCGATTGTTTTTGGGCTTGAAGGCTTTGATATAAGCATCAATGAATGTTTTTCTCTTGACCGTGTTGGGCTCTTGGATGAACGTTTGTGGCATGCGCGCGCCTTGACCGCCTTGTCCTGCGTTGTCAATGAAATTGGCCATGGAGAGGGTCCAACTTCCAATCATGGGCACTTTCCAGCCTAGCTTGGTCATGCCGTTGGCGATTTGTGCCAACTCTGGACCAATGCCATAGGTCAAAATCACCTCAGCACCAGCCTCTTTTGCTTTGAGCAACTGGGCCGTCATGTCAATGTCTTTGATGTTGAATTTTTCAGTGGCCACGGCCTTGAGGTTTTTGGCAGCCAGGGCTTTTTCCAAATCAGCCAGTCCCAACTGACCATAGTTGGTGGAGTCGGCCAAAATGGCAACTTTCTTGAAGCCTCGGCGTACCACGGCTTCTTCCACAATCATGGGCGCTTGAATGCTGTCGTTGGCTGCATTTCTGAAAATGTAATTTTCGGTGAACTCGGGGGCCAAGAACTGCTTGGTCAAAATCGAGCCAGTGGCAACGTTGTTGAAGACTGGAATTTTCGCTTCTTGATAAAAGCGTTGTGACGCTTGGGCAACGCCCGTGTTGATGAATCCCAAGTTGGCCACGACGTGCTCTTTGTTGATGAGTTCCTGGGCAATTTGTACGCCACGCTCATTCTTGGCTTCATCATCGCGCTCAATGAGTTCGAATTTTTTACCCAAAACGCCGCCTGCTTTGTTGATCTCCTCTGCGGCCAAACGCACGCCGTCGCGCATGCTCACGCCCATGGAGGACGAGCCGCCGGTGAAGGGCCCGCTCACGCCAATTTTGATGGTCTCTTGCGACCATGCCATGCCAGCACCTGAGATGAGGGCGGCCAACAGTGTTAATTTGAAAATGGGTTTCATGTCATTTCTTCCTTGGTTTTTTTGCAAAATACTTTGATGTTATTCGTGAATTTTGATGACAACAGTCTGCGATCGATCGTCATGCTAATGGCATGGTTTTGAAGGCCAACCTGATGTGTACCAAATTCAACGTTTTGACATCTTAATTAAAAAATTTCAAAATCATCATTTTTTTGAAATTAAAGGTTGTTTTTTGTCAAAGCAATTTGGTTTTGTCCCGAGGCGCATGAATTACTTCGTAAACTGAGGGTTTTGCCTTTAGAGTAAACACCAGTCGTTGTCGCCTCATAAATAGACAATCCCGTCAAAAGCGTGTGCCATCAAATTCCAAAATTTTCATGGCCATGAGATCTCTGGACTTGAAGAAACTAATCCGCAGTGATGTGTGCATCGGCAATGGTTTTTTTCCAACGAGCCGTGTCGTTGGCAACCAGTTGTGCGAGTTGCTCTGGGGTGCTCAGTTGCACCGTGAGGCCTTGTGCGCCCAGTTGCTCTTTGACGTCAGGCATGTTGACGACAGCGGTCAGATCTTTGATCAATTTATTGATGATCTCAGGCGACGTTTTGGGGGGGGCAAACATGGCATACCAAGCGTCGACTGCATCCATGAAGTCCACCCCTTGCTCTTTGAAGGTGCCCACATTCGGTAAGAGAGCCCAACGAGTCGCACCTGTCACAGCAATCATTTTGAGTTTGCCCGCTTTGACATGGGGCAGCATGGAGTGCACACTGGCAAACATCAATTGAACTTGTCCACCCAGCAAATCGGTGGTGGCTCCACTGATGCCTTTGTAGGGCACGTGCAGCATCTCAAGGCCGAGTTGCATTTTCATGAGTTCCATGGCCAAGTGGTGGGGTGTGCCGTTTCCTGGGGATCCATAGTTGTATTGATCGGGGTGGGCTTTGAGCCACTGAATCAGGCTTTTTAAATCACTGGGCGCGAGCACTGGATTGGTCACGATGGCAAAGTTGGCCACCGTCAACTTCATCACGGGTGAAAAGTCAGTGACCGGATCAAAGCCTGGCTTTTTGTACAAATTGGGCGCCATGGTGATGGTGTTGATGGCCATGAGCAAATTGTGTCCATCGGCTGGCGCCTTGGCCACATAATCGGCGCCAATGTTGCCGCTGGCGCCTGGGCGATTGTCCACAATCACCGCTTGCTGCCACCGCTCAGCCAGTTTTGGACTGATGATGCGAGCCAAAATATCACTGCCTGATCCTGCGGTGAAAGGCACCACCAAGGTGACCACGCGGTCCGGATAAGCCGCCCAAGTGGTGGAGGTGAGGGCGCTGCTCCAGAGGGCAACACCCATCAGTGCTGCAGCAAAAAAACGGGGTGTGCAAATCTTCATCGCGTAGGCCAATCTGTATAGATGTTTGGGGGTGATGGCGTTTTGGCTCTTATTGGGGCTGCTCTTTTTTGGCGTCTTCGTCCCAACGAAGGAGTTTAAAGGCGTTGCCAAAGTAAATGCGCCTGGCATCTTCAGCGCCGAGGTTGAGCGTTTCAATGGAGCGAATGCCTTCGCGTATGAACATGGGGCCTTCCTCGGGGTCAAAAGGACAGTCGCTGGCAAAGACCACGTGCTCAGGGCCAAAGAAATCCAAGCCACACCGCAGTGCCGATGAGGATCCCCCAAGGACCGTATCACCGTAGAACATTTTGAAATATTCCATGGGTTTCTTTTTTAAACTGGCCAAGACATGGTCTTCGCTGCCATCGGCACTCCGAGAACCCAACTGGGCCCACAAAGTCTCAGCTCGCCCTTCAAAATAGGGCAACATGCCACCACAGTGGTGTGTGATCAGTTTGAGCTCAGGCAAGCGATCAAAAAGACCTGAGAACACCATGCGCGACATGGCAACGCTGGTCTCAAAGGGCCAGCCCAAAACTTGCCAAATCTCGTATTTGGAGCGGTCTTCGGTGTCGTAGTCGGGCTTGTGGCCTGGGCGAGTGGGGTGCATCCAAACGGGCAAATGGTGGTGGTTGGTGATGCGCTCAAAGATGGGGAAAATCTCTGGGTGGTCCAGCGCTTTTCCGCTGGCATGCGAGAGCACTTGGATGCCTTTGGCACCGAGCACATCAATGGCGTAGTCCATCTCGATCAGTGCTGCCTTGGGGTTGTTCATGGGCAACGAGGCCACAAAGGTGGGGAACTGCTTGGGCCACTCACGGCAAATGGCCGCCATGCCTTCGTTGGCAACGCGGGCATAGGCAGGAGACTCGTCGGGTGTGCCCATCATTTCAGGCGAAGGAACGGCCAGGGAAATGATTTGTTGAACGTCTGGGAATTGTTTGAGCATTTCCACGCGAGCGGGCATGTCCCAGAGCATGCGCAAATTGCTCATGCGTTTGATCATGCCGGGGTCGCGACCGTGTTTTTTGACAAGCTCAACATAACTGGGTGGCATGACGTGGTTGTAGATATCAATTTTTGGGGTGTTCAAAATTCAAGCTTTCTATGCGTGGCCAATACAGTGAAATGGGCGGATGGAGTGCTGGCCTTGATCATTGGCCGTTGACAGTCGAGCAAGTCGACGGTTTCAACCATGGCGTGATCAATGGACCAAGCGAGCACTCACCGTTCAACTTGAAATCATCGCATAAATTGCACCTAGGTAAAACCCTCAGATACCCTAATGCCCTTGGTCACGTGAAGACTGGCTTGATCCCCAAAAACAGTGCACACTCCGTGTTGGAATTTTTTTTATTCGAGCGAAGGAACACGCACATGTTTTTGAATAACCCGACAGAACTCACGCGCTATGTGTTGGAGCAAATGGACAAGACCGAGGATCCCCGAACCCGCCAGGTGATGGTGGGACTGGTCAAGCATTTGCACGCGTTTGTGACCGACGTGGGACTCACCGAGGCGGAATTTCATCAAGCTTGTGGACTCATTGCGAAACTGGGCCAACAAAGCAACGCCTCACACAATGAGGTGACGTTGATGGCTGGCTCACTGGGCGTTTCTGCTTTGGTGTGCCTGAGCAACAATGGCCAAGGCGGCACACGTTCAACCACCGCCAATTTGATGGGGCCGTTTTGGCGCCAAGACTCACCAATCACCCGCAGTGGTGACTCCATCGTGAGGTCGCCAACGCCAGGTGAGACTGTGTATGTGAATGCTTGGGTCAAAGACATGCAAGGGCAAGCGGTGAGCAACGCTCGGGTGGATGTGTGGCACTCGTCGAGCAAGGGCTTTTACGAAAACCAAGATGCCTCGCAAGCCGAGATGAATTTACGGGGCCGCTTTGAGACCGATATCAAGGGTCATATTGCATTCAAGACGATCAAACCCGCAGGTTACCCCATTCCCATCAACGGTTTGGTGGGAGAGGTGCTGGCTAAACTCGGACGGCACCATATGCGCCCTGCGCATTTGCATTTTTTGATTTTCAAAGAAGGCTATAAAACCCAGTTCTCCCAGGTCTACTCGAGTGATGATCCTTATTTGGAAACCGATGTTCAGTTTGGGGTGACACAGGCTTTGATTGGCCAATACGTGTTGCACCAAGGCGAGAAAGACCCCAGCGGGGTTGAAGGGAGCAATTGGTGGAGTTTGGACTTTGTCTTTGAAGTTGAAGCGGGCACGGCCTATTTGCCCAAGCCCCCGATCAGTGCCAAAGTCCTGGCTTGAGGGGGTCGTGGTTTATTGCAATGCGCGTGACATCCCGCCATCCACCACGATGGAGGTCCCCGTGATGAAGCCCGCTTGCATGGAGGCCAAAAAAGTCACGACACCCGCAATCTCTTCTTGTGTTCCCATGCGCGCGAGAGGTGTGAGTTTGAGCCGGGCGTTGGTCTGCTCCTGGGTATAAGCCGCCGAGCCTTGGCGGTGAGAGTTGTCAATCAAGGCTGGTGCCACACAGTTGGCCGTGATGCCGTGGATGCCCACCTCGTTGGCCAAGTGTTTGATGTAAGCCGTCACGCCCGCGCGAAAGACGGTTGACAAACTGTGGTGGGCCATGGGCTCCTTCACCGATGCAGAGGTGATGGCAATGATCCTTCCCCAGCCACGGTTGAGCATCAATGGCAAGACGGCTTTGCACATTTGTATGGCACTCCAGAGCTGATTTTCATAAGCTTGGTGCCAACGTGCATCCTCGTTTTCGTCAAGCGTGGCCCACAGCGGGTTGGGGGCTCTTGGGGTATTGAGGACAAAAATATCGAGCAAACCAAAGCGCTCTTTCACGGCAAGACCGAGTCGCTCAACGTCCTCTTTGAGCCGCATATCTCCAGCGACCGCTAGCACGGTGATGCCAAAGCGCGACTCCAGATCCTTTGCCAATGCGTCAAGCGCGTCGCTCGAGCGTGCAAATAGCACGAGGTTCACCCCCTCAGCGGCCAGTGCACAGGCGATACTGCGTCCCATGCCAGCGCTGGAGGCGCTCACCAAGGCAACTTTGCCTTTGATACCAAGTTCCATGAGTTCAGTC
>CAIPFK010000062.1 GCA_903864315.1 uncultured Burkholderiales bacterium
AGGATCCTTGCAGACCACGGCATTCACAATGGCTGTGTGCTGCTCAAAGGAGGCCTCCAGGTGCCCCAAGGCGCCAAAGGCGTGCATGCGGTAGTAGCCTGTGCGGGTTCGAATTCTGAGAACTTCTTGTCGCAAATAGGGGTTTCGGGTGGCTTGGTAAATGGCCTCGTGAAACTTCAAATTACTCACCTGCCACCCGGTGGCGTCTTGGGCTTGAACGAGGAGCTCAGACTCCTTGTGAATGGCACACAAAGCTTGCAACTCCTCGCTAGAGATGCGCTGACAGCACAATTTGGCCGCAGCGCCTTCCAACTCGGCGAGCAACTCCCAAAGGGAGAGCAGTTGCTGCAAGCTCATCTTGGCGACGATCATGCCCCCGCGCGGCAAACTGGTGATCAGGCCCTCACTTTGGAGTTGGATCAGGGCCTCGCGTATGGGGGTTTTGGAGACTTGGTGAAGGCTCTCGAGTTCACTCTCATTGATCGAGTCACCGGGCAACAAGACCCCGCTTTGGATGTCATTTTCGATCAAGCGACGAATTTTCTCACTGGCTTTGATGAAGACGGATTTCATGGTGCGCATTGGGTCTTGAAAATGAACGTTTCAACGTTGAAGTGGCCTGTGATGCACAAATGGTGCATGGTTTGGGATCGATTCTTGCTTGTATAAATATATCTTAAATTTCCATGAATATAAATATGGGGTTTATATATATGTTGAGTTGGCGTTTTTTTGGTAAAGTATTGTGTACATTGAGGTGTTGAATAGTTGCCTTTGTCGAAAAAGGGATCCAGATGAATCCAGATTGGTCACAGCCCGCTTTGAAAGATTTGTCGTTTTGGCTCAAAGAGGTGCGCACCTTGTGTGTAAGCAATCCTGAGGCCAAGGGCGTTGTCTTGGGCAAGGCCAAGGTGGCGGATGCGCCGACGCGTCCTGATGTGTTTGCAACACTGGATATCGTGCAGTTCGCTCAAGCACACAATTTGACATTGAGCGAGGCACGACTCACTCGAATGGCCAAAACACTTTTTCGCCTGAGTGAGGGCGTTGAGGTTTCGGCTCTATCCTCTTTGGATGGGAGCGCCTCGGGCTCTTGGAGGCAACTTCGCCAAGCCTATGAAGACGTATTCATCAAGGACTCCCGTGCCTGAGTCTTTGCCCAACACCATTGCGCAACTGCGTGACTTGCTCTTGGCCAAAGAGCTCACGCCGGCACAAGCATTGACTTGGCAGCATGAACGCATTCAACTCGAGGCTCAAGGCGACACCGCCATCGTGGAGTGTTTGGACTTGGATGGCCTCTTGAACGCCAAGTCTGAGCCCGCCCCAGACCCAGAACTCAAGCCCTTGTTGGGCGTGGGCTTGGCTCACAAAGACATTTTTAATTTGAATGGTCGTGCACCAGGCTTGGGCATGGGTCCTGGCCAAAGCGCCCCAGGGCTTGAATTGGCTCACCCGTTGGATTGTTTGCACCAAAATGGAGCCAGTCAATTGGCTGCCTTGCACATGGCACCCTTGGCCTTTGGTGCCACATCCAGCAATCCCTATCTGGGGGCTTGTATCAATCCGTTGAACGCCCAGGCCATCGTGGGCGGGTCATCCAGTGGCAGCGCTGTGGCCGTTGCCAAGGGGTGGGTCTACGCATCGTTGGGCACCGACACAGCCGGTTCTGTTCGCATTCCAGCCGCGAGTTGCGGGCTCGTGGGCCTCAAAACAAGCCATGGTCTTGTCTCCACCCAAGGCTGTGCACCGTTGGCACCCGACCTTGATTCGGTGGGGGTTTTGGCGCGCAACTTCACCGATGCCAAAGCAGTGCTCTTGGGGTCTTTATCCCCTGCGATCGTCAAGCAACTGCTGGCAAAGACCAGCACCCACGTTGGGCAATCGCCCCGTGTGGGGTGTTACTTGCCTGCTCGGCTCGATGCTGAAGTGTCGCATGCGCTGCTGACTTTTACCAAGACCTTCGCGCATGTGCGCATCACTCCCGAGTTGTCCCAATTCCAGGCACTGAGCCAACGCGCCGAGATGTTGATGCTCAGCCAAATGGCCCAAACCCACGCAAGAGAAGTGAGCTCAAAGCCTGCACCTTTCAACAAGTCAGATCGCTATCCCAGCACCTTGCCATTGGCCTTGGCCGAGAGCGTGCTTGCGGGCTTGGCCATGCCACCGTCTTGGGGCAAAGAAGTTCAAGCGTTGCGCTTGAAGTCCCTGCAAGACTTCGTCTCTGAGGTCTTTGCGGATGTTGATTTTTTGATTTTGCCCGCTCTGGCCACTGCCTTGCCCTTTGTGGAGGAGGTGGAGCCCGGGACCCCTGACTTTGAGGCACAAAAACTGCTTGGACTTCACCGTTACATGGGGTTTGTGAATTACCTGGGGTTGCCCGCTTTGGTGGCCCCAGTGGCCATCGATGAGCGGGGATTGCCCATTGGTGTTCAAGTGTTGGCGCGTCCAGATCAAGATGTGGGTTTGCTCGATTGGGCTCATCACCATTGGTCACAGGTGCTGGGTTGGCCAGGCGCCTTGTCATGCGCTCAGCCTGGTTTTGTGGGCCGTTCTTTGTCACCCGTTTTTTCCTGAATTATTTTTCGAAAGTTGTTCCTCCCCATGCCGAAAATCCAAGCCTCCAGTGCACTGTCTAGATTTCGCGTCCTGGACTTGTCTCGTGTCCGGGCCGGCCCCAACTGCGTTCGTGTCTTGACGGACTTTGGCGCTGATGTGGTCCGCATTGAGCCACCTCCTGGCGTGGACCCCAATGAGGTGCTGTTTCAAGGCAAACGCCAAGGAGGCGACTTTCAAAACCTCAACCGCAACAAGCGCTCCATGACCTTGAATTTGAAAAAGCCTGGTGCATTGGCGATTTTGATGAAACTGGTGGAAACTGCCGATGTCATCGTTGAGAATTGGAGACCCGAGGTCAAGGCCAAGCTTGGGCTCGATTACGAATCTTTGGCGCGTGTGAACCCCAGGATCATCTTGGCCAGTATTTCTGGGTTTGGACAAGACGGGCCCTATGCACTGCGAGCGGGCTTTGATCAAATCCTTCAAGGCATGGGGGGCTTGATGTCGGTGACAGGCCACGCAGAGTCCGGGCCGGTGAGGGCGGGCATTGCGGTGGCCGATTTGAGTGCTGGGCTTTACTGCGCGATTGGAATTTTGACGGCTCTCTTGGAGCGTGAGGTATCCGGTAAAGGTCAGTGGGTGCACTCGTCGCTGTTGCATTCTCAAATTGCCATGATGGATTTTCAGATGGCGCGTTATTTGAACGACAACGATGTTCCTGTCCAAATTGGCAATAACCATCCGACCTCTTGCCCCATGGGGCTTTTCAGCGGCAGCGATGGGGTCTTCAATTTGGGCGCATCCGGTGAAGGCAACTGGGTCAAAATGTGCGAGGTGATGAAGCATCCTGAGTGGCTTGATGACCCTGAATTCAAAACCGAATCCTCACGCGTCAAACACCGGGAACGCTTGAATGGGTTGCTTCAAGACGTCTTCAAAGACAAGACTGTGCACCAATGGGTCACCTTGCTCAATCAAGTGGGCGTGCCGGCTGGGCCTGTGTACAGCGTGCCAGAAGTGTTTGAAGACGAACAAGTCAAACACCTCCAAGTCACCGCCACCTTGCAAACACCTGAGCACGGCGCCAAGCATTACATCACCCAGCCCGTGACGCTCACCCGCACGCCTGCCCAGGTGGTCTCGCCAGCACCCGAGTGGGGTGAGCACACCGATGAAGTTCTCCTAGAAGCGGGTTATAGCCCCGAAGAAATCGAATCCTTTCACCACAACCAATGCGTCTAAATCATGAGCACACCCAATTCCACTTCCCCAAACCAGACCCCCAATCCTGAGCGCGATGTGCTCTTGGGTGTGCAAGGCCACGTGGCGACCATCACGTTTTGCAATGAAGCGCGCTTCAATGCCATGGCCTATTCGATGTGGCTCAAACTGGGCGACTATTTGGAGGATTTGCACCAACGCCCAGACGTCAGGGTATTGATTTTGCGCGGTGTGGGTGAAAAGGCCTTTGTTTCTGGGGCTGATATCTCTGAATTTGGTGAAAAGCGCAACGACCCCGAGCAAGTCGCTTTGTACGACCGAGCTGTTTCGCGCGCCCAAAGTGCTTTGGCCGCTTTCCCCCGCCCCGTGATTGCCGCCATCAGTGGCATTTGCTATGGTGGTGGGCTGGGTCTCATTTTGGCGTGTGATTTGCGGTTTGCTGCTCCCAATGCCAAATTTCGCATGCCAGCGGCTCGCTTGGGGCTTGGCTACGCCTACACGGGCCTCAAGCGGATGGTCAATATTTTGGGCGTTGCCAAGGCCAGCGAAGTCTTTTTCACCGCCAATGTGTACCCAGCCACTGAGGCCCATGCCTTGGGCTTGGTGAATTCACTTCACACCGATGTGTTTGCCCATGCCAAAACCTTGGCCGAGCAAATTGCACAAAATGCACCCTTGACCATTGCCGCAGCCAAACTCGCCATGAACACCGTCATGGCAGGCTCTGAGCCACACGATGTGGCCAAAGTCGACCTGGCGGTGAAGGCTTGTTTTGCGTCCAAAGATTATTCAGAAGGTCGTGCTGCTTTTGCGCAAAAACGCGACCCGATCTTCAAAGGCGAATAATGAGTGGCCACCAGCGCAGAGGGTTCAGCGTGTGGGTTGTGCTTGCAGTGCAACGATAGGTGTTGAGAGTGATGCCGTGAGAGGCAGTGAATATCAGTGAATGTCAGTGAATGTCAATGTTGGTTTTCAATTTTTGAATGGAGTGTGAATATGAAATACAAAATGAACTTAAAAGCGCTTAACCCCAGCCCCAAGTTGGCCTCGGTGGTGGTCTTGTTGGGCGCGATGGCGCTGTCATGGCAAGCCGCCCATGCCATCGGCCCAGCCCCGTCTGCCTTGGCCCAGCGCGAAACGCTGAGCATAGGCTTTGTCAAAGTCGGACACCTCTCGCCCATGCTCAATGTGGAAGAAGAGTTGAAGAAATTCAACGTTGAGGTCAAGCGCTCTGAGTTTGTGCGCTATGCGGACGCCAGAACCGCTTTGCTCTCGAATTCAGTCGACGTCTCTGCGGTGGGTCCAGGTGACTTGGCCATTGCAGCATCTCAGGGAAGCAAAAACTTGATCGGCCTCACCGGTGTTGGCAGTTCTGCCAAAGACTTGGTGGTCAAAAAAGGTGTCGTGATCAATGATTTCAAAGACATTGCTGGCAAGAAAATCGGAATTGCCCCCGGCTCCGCCGTTTGGTTCCAGTTTGCCATGACGCTCATTGAAAAAGGCGTGCCCTACACGAGTTTCACCCCCGTGAACATCCAAGGTGGTGGCACGGCCTTTATCCAAGCCATGAAGCGCGGCGACATCGATGCCATGGTGCTGTGGGAGCCCTTTGAGTCTCAAGCTGTCTCAGAAGGGGACGCTTACTTTGCCAAAAACACCGACTACTCCAAAGCCAAGTCGGTCGGCGCTGAACTGGGCATGCTCGCTGCATCAAGAGAGGCTTACACCAATAAAAAAGAAGCCATCAAGCGTTTTTTATGGGTGTACTTGAATGCTGAAGAGCAAATGAGCAAAAGCAACGATTTGTTCGCAGACGCTTATTCCAAATACACGGGTTTGCCTTCGAGTGTCACCAAGGACTCGGCCAAAATCATCAAGCTCGGTGGCGTGCTCAGCAAAGAGCAGGTGCAGCTGTTGGCCGAAGCGGCCTTCAAGCAAGGCATCATTCAAAAAGAGGTCACACAAGAGGCGGGTGCTTTGTATGACGACTCTTTGACCAAAGAGATCAAACGTTGAGTGTGGGGCGATCCGTTCTCCCTTGACCCTTGGAATTTCTCGACCTTTGCACTTGATTGGTGAACCAGCATGACTCAAAGCAGACTTCAAAAAGTGATGCTCGCCCTCATCTTGCCTCTTGCCGTGGTGAGCTTGTGGCAGTATGCGGGCTCGCAGCCCAATATGGCCGGCATCGTGCCCACACCGCTGGCTGTTCTCTTGGGGTGGCAGTCATGGATATGGGGGCATGCGGGTTTGGGCTTGAATCCATACTTGGGCACCTGGGTCGCCAACGTGAGCTACTCAAGCTCCCGTGTGCTCGAGGGCTTCGTCTGTGCAACGCTCATTGGAGTGCCCTTGGGGTTGATGCTGGGCTGGAGTCGACTGGCCGCACAGTTGGTGGACCCCATGATTCAAGGCTTGAGACCAATTCCGATCACGGCTTGGTTGCCGTTCTCGATCGCACTCTTTGGCATCCGCGATGTGGGGTCCATCTTTTTGATTTTCCTGGGTGGCTTTTACGCCATCGTGGTCAACACCACCCAGGGGGCTCGCGATGTTGAGAAAAACTTGGTGCGCGCAGCCCTCATGATGGGGGTGAATTCTCGCCAGTTGCTCTGGCGTGTGGTGCTGCCAAGCGCCATGCCCAATATTTTCACGGGTTTGCGGGTGGGGCTTGGCATCTCTTGGACTGCTGTGATCGTCTCAGAGATGGTGGCGGTCAAGTCCGGTCTGGGCTATGTTCTTTGGGATGCGTATTACGTGGGGCGCATGGACATTGTGCTCGCCGACATGGTCTCCATTGGTCTCATGGGTTTTCTCTCAGATAGCCTCATTGTGCTCCTTGAGGGGCGAGTGCTGCGTTGGCGCTTCCTTCAAAACCACTGATTGGACCCTTCATGAGCAACATCGATATTTTGGGTTTGGATAAAACGTATGCAACACAACCACCGGTTGTGGCGCTCAAAGGCGTGGATTTGACAGTCCGCTCGGGTGAGTTTGTGGCCTTGTTGGGGCCTTCGGGTTGCGGCAAGTCAACGCTATTGAACATGATCGCAGGCTTTGAGCAGCCAAGCTTGGGTGAGCTCTTGGTGAATGGCGTACCCGTCCACGAACCCGGTCCCGAGCGAGGTGTGGTTTTTCAAGAGGCCGCTTTGTTTCCGTGGCTGAGCGTATGGGACAACGTGGTCTTTGGCCCTCAGGTGCAAGGAGTGGCCAAGTCGGTGTATGAGCCTCGGGCCAAGGAAATGCTCAAGATCATGGGGTTGTCGGCCTTTGAGTCTTCACTGCCCGTGCAACTCTCGGGTGGCATGCGCCAGCGCGTCGGCATTGCCCGAGTCCTCACCATGGGGTCCAAAATTTTACTCATGGATGAGCCCTTTGGGGCACTGGATGCACAAACACGACTGGGCATGCAAGAGTTGCTCTTGAGTGTTTGGCAACAATTGAAACCCACCGTGGTGTTTGTCACGCACGACATCGATGAGGCACTTTTTTTGGCGGACACCGTGTATGTGATGTCTTCTAGGCCAGGCCGCATCCAAGCGCGCTTGGAAGTGCCCTTCGAGCGTCCACGCCAATTGGAGTTGACCACGAGCTCGGCGTTCAATCAAATGAAGTTGGACATCTTAAAGCAAATGCGCCATTGAGATCCATCACCAAGACACCCAGTATTTCCCCTTTCATGCGATCGTTCATTTTCTTTTTCTGCAATCTCCAACACCTGATGTTGAACTCCAACTCATTGAGCATTTGAATGGCAAATCCAAGAATTCCTTATCACTTCTCCAACGATGGCCCACGCTTGAAGCCCCACGCCGAAGGCTCGATCATGGTTCACTTGGTGGTCAATGTAGAGCATTGGCAGTTTGATGCGCCCATGCCGCGCACCATCATCACACCACCCCACGGCAAAGAAACCGTCCCGGATGTGCCCAATTTCAGTTGGGTGGACTACGGTATGCGGTGTGGCCTCCCACGCATCATCGATGCCATTGCTGAGCGTGGGCTCACCGCCTCGACCAGTTTCAACGCAGGCGTGATTGAGGCCTACCCACAAGCTGCTCAGGCCATGCACCAAGCCGGTTGGGAGTTCATTGGTCATGGTGTGCACCAAAAGTCGCTCAACCATGCGGGTGCTGAAGCCGAGGTGGTCAAAACTTCTTTGGACATGATCGAGGCCTTCACCCATGTGAGACCACGGGGTTGGTTGGGGCCTGGACTCAGAGAGAGTCACACGACCCCAGAGACCCTGGTGGGGGAGGGCATCGAGTATGTCTTTGACTGGGTGGTGGACGATGTCCCCAACTGGATGCACACCCTCAATGGTCCCCTGCTCAGTTTGCCCTACAACTTGGAGATCAACGATTCGATCATCTACGCGGTGGAGAAACACTCCAGTTTGGAAATGCTTGAGAGAACACGCCACACGTTGGCGCTTTTTGAGCGCGAGTCACTCAAGCACCCACGGGTGTTGGCCATTGGGCTGCACCCCCATTTGATCGGGGTGCCCCACCGCTTTGGCTCCTTTGAGCGCATGCTGGACTTGTTGATGGCCAGCCCCCAAGTGTGTTTTGTGCAAGGGCACGACTTGGCCACTTGGTATGCAGAGCAAGTCCCGAGACCTCTGGTGTGAAGGACCGAGCGCCACACGGTTAGGTCAATCAGCCTTGGTGTGATTGACAACTCAATAGTTGCAAAATTTTTACGTTGAAGGATTGAACCATGGATTTGAAACTCAAAGGCCAGCGCGTCGTGATCACCGGTGGCTCCAAAGGCATTGGCTTGGCGGTGGCCCTTTCGTTTGCCAAAGAAGGGGCAACGCCCATTTTGGTTTCACGCACTTTGGCCAGCATGCAAAATGCTGCTCAAGAGATCAAGGCCCAAAGTGGTGTTGACTGCGAGTTGATCGTGGCCGATATGGGCGCGCGCGGCAGTGCCAAGGCCCTCATTGAGCAATGCGCAGAGATCGATATCTTGGTCAACAACGCGGGTGCTATTCCTGGTGGCAGTGTGCTCGACATTGATGAAGACCGTTGGCGTGAGGCCTGGGAGTTGAAGGTCTTTGGTTACATCAACTTGGTGCGAGAAGTTTTGCCCCAGATGCAGGCACGAAAAAAAGGCGTCATCGCCAACATCATTGGCATGGCGGGTGCTGCTCCCAGGAATGCCTATCTTTGTGGGTCCACGGCCAACGCCGCTTTGATTGCGTTCACCCAAGCCGTTGGAGGCGCGAGTGTTGCCCATGGTGTGCGTGTCTTTGGCGTGAACCCGTCTCCCACCCGCAGCGAGCGCATGCAAACCATGCTGCAAGCGCAAGCCCAAACCAAGTTCCAAGACCCATCACGCTGGATGGAGTTGACCCAGAGCATGCCCTTTGGTCGCATGGCCGAGCCTCAAGAGTTGGCCGATTTGACGACTTTTTGTTGCTCTCCCTTGGCAGGCTATTTGAGCGGCAGTGTGATCAATGTCGATGGCGGTCAGATGTACACCTGAGTTGAGTCACTCAAGTGCCAATGCGCCCCAAGCGCTTTTTCGGCGCATAGAGTCGTCGGGACTTGAAGTTCAATTTTTTTGACCCATACTTTCTTTTTTCTTTATCTTTTTCTTTTGCGATCCCCCCATGTTCAATTCAACACCCAACCCCTTGCACGACTACCCTCAAATTCGAGAAGGTGTTCGCGCCTTGGTATCCCAATTTGATTCTCGCTACTGGCAAGACCTGGATGAAAAGCGCGCCTTCCCTGAAGCCTTTGTGACGGCTTTGACCCAAGCCGGATGGCTCAGCGGTTTGATCCCCGAAGAGTACGGCGGCTCCAACCTCACCTTGGCCGAAGCCAGTGTGGTGATGGAAGAGATCAACCGGGCGGGCGGCAACTCAGGAGCTTGCCACGGGCAGATGTATGTCATGGGCTGCGTTTTGCGTCACGGCTCTGAGGCGCAAAAAAAGGATCTCTTGCCTAAAATCGCCAGCGGTGAGTTGCGCATGCAAGCCATGGCGGTGACGGAACCCACCACAGGATCGGACACCACCAAGCTCAAGACCTTTGCCACGTTGAAGGGTGACCGCTACGTGGTGAGTGGACAAAAGGTGTGGACGTCCAGGCTTCAGCACTCAGACTACATGCTGCTTTTGGCAAGGACCACACCACTGGACCAAGTGAAAAAGAAAACCCAAGGACTCTCGGTCTTTTTGGTGGACTTGCGAGGTGAGGTCGGTAAAAGCATCACAGTGCGCCCGATTCGAAACATGGTCAACCACGAAACCAATGAGATCTTCATTGACAACTTGGAAATTCCTGTTGAGAACCGCATCGGCGTTGAAGGTGAAGGTCTCAAATACATTTTGGATGGGCTCAATGCCGAGCGCATCTTGATTGCCGCAGAGTGTGTGGGCGATGGGTATTGGTTTTTAGAGCGTGCTTGCAAGTATGCCAATGAACGCGTGGTGTTTGACCGACCCATTGGTCAAAATCAAGGCATTCAGTTTCCATTGGCCAAAGCGTATGTGAACGTCGAAGCCGCCAGCTTGATGCGATTCAATGCGTGTGAAGTGTTTGATCGCGGGCTCAACTGTGGCGCCCAGGCCAACATGGCCAAGTTGCTCGCAGCCGATGCATCCTGGGAGGCTGCCAACGCGTGCATTCAAACCCATGGTGGCTTTGGTTTTGCGGCGGAGTATGACATTGAGCGCAAATTCAGAGAGACGCGACTCTATCAAGTGGCTCCGATCTCCACCAATTTGATTTTGTCTTACGTTGCCGAGCGCGTTCTTGGATTGCCCCGTTCATATTGAACTTGAACTGGCTTTGATTTTTAATTCTGATGATAAAACCCATGTCCTCCAACATTGCCCATTCTTCTCAATCAAACGCCGTGATCGTGGTGGGCGCCGGACCTGTGGGGCTCTTGTGTGCTTTGGTGCTGGCACGCGCTGGAGTGCCGGTTCTGGTGTTGGAGGCTGAGCCCAGCACCACGTTGGATCTGCGAGCCGGTACCTTTCATCCCCCCACACTTGAAATGCTCGAACCCTTGGGGGTCACCCAAGCCATGATGGCGATAGGAATCAAAGTGCCCGTTTGGCAGAGTCGAGACTTGGAGGCGGGCTTGGTGGCCGATTGGGACATGGGGGCATTGAAGGACGACACCGCCTATCCTTACCGGCTTCACTTGGAGCAGCATCGGCTCACCCCCATACTCCTTCAAATGCTCCAAGAGCATGCCCACGCTCAAGTGCTGTTTTCCCATGAATTTGTGGGCTTGGATCAAAGCAGCAGTCCAGGCATTGTCAAAGTGCAAGTCTTGGATCGCTCGGCTGTCAATGCGCCAAGTGGGCGAGCAGTTGAATTCACTGCCCCTTGGGTGATCGGGGCGGATGGAGGCAAAAGTTTGGTCAGAAAGTCGGTCCATATTGAGTTCGATGGCTATACCTGGCCCGAGCGCTACAGCGTGGTGAGCACCACCTTTGACTGGGCTCCACTGGGGTATGCGGACAATGCCTATATTAGCGACCCTGAGCAGTGGGTGGCTTTTTTCAAAATGCCCGATGCCGGGCCGCCAGGACTGTGGCGCATGACCGTCCCGGTTGGCACAGAGTTGAGTGATGAAGAGGTATTGCACCCGAGGTATGGCAACGCCATTTTCAATCGTGTGCTCAATGCCAAGACGCCCTTTGAGTTTCCGATTGTTCACCAAAGTGTGTACCGAGTGCACCAACGGGTGGCCAAGGAATTTCGCGTCGGGCGAGTCCTCTTGGCTGGGGACAGTGCCCATGTGAACAATCCCCTGGGTGGTTTTGGGCTCAACAGTGGAATTCATGATGCGATGAATTTGGGTGAAAAACTCGCCCAGGTCTATCTTGGCGCGAGCGATGAGTCCTTGCTCGAGCTCTATGTGCGTCAAAGAAGGACAGTCAACATGGAGTATGTGCAAGAAATTTCCATCAAGAATAAGCACAATTTGGAAGAAAAAGATCCGCAGAAAAGACGCGAACGCATTGCTCTTCTCAAAGGCATTGCACAGTCGCGGGAGAAAACCCGCGAATTTTTGCTCACCTCATCGATGATCAACAGCATCAAGAGGGCCAACTCCATCACTTAGTTTGAGTCCCAAGCGCGCCTTTGGGTCTGCGTTTGGCTCAACTTTGGGATGGGGTTGTGAATGATTCTTGTTTCGTTATTTTTGGAGAAGAAGATGTTGAATTTTTTAAGTGTTTTATCAATTTGCAGTCGTGCAAACACACGCAGTCGCCGCCAACTTGTGCTTTCTTCTTGTGCGCTGCTGCTGGGCATGGGATCGACTGGGATGATTTTTGCCCAATCCGCTGCTTCAAGTGGAGTGGGTGCTCAGGCCCCAGCGAACTGGCCCCAAAAACAGATCAAAATCATTGTGCCCTTTGCCGCGGGCGGCAACACCGATGGCATCTCTCGACTGGTGGCCGAGCGTTTGAGCCACGCCATCGATCAGCCCGTGATTGTAGAAAACAAAGCAGGGGCCAATGGTGCCATTGCAGCAGAGTTTGTGGCCAAGGCGCCTGCCGATGGCTACACCTTGATGATGGCCGCCATGCCGGTGCTGGCCATTTTGCCCTCCATCACCAAAACTGGCTATGACCCAAGGAAAGATTTTGTGCCCATCAGCATCATCGGGAGCAACCCCTTTGTGATGGCCATCAGTAAATCGGTTCCTGCCAGCAATTTGAAGGAGTTTGTGAGCTTCATCAAAAACAATCCAGGCAAATACAATTATGCTTCTGGCGGGTCGGGCAGTGTGTCTCACTTGTCGGCCGCGTTGTTTGTCAAACGCGCTGGCCTGGATATGACGCACGTGAGTTACAAAGGCGGCGGTCCTGCAGTGGCCGATTTGCTGGGAGGTCAGGTGCAGATGTATTTTGGTAATTTTTCTGAATTGGCTGCCCAAGCGTCTGGTGGACACATCACCATTGTTGGTGTCTCCAGTGATCAGCGTGCAAAGCAACTCCCCAGCGTGCCCACGTTCTCGGAATCTGGTTTCCCAGGATTCAGGACAGAGACTTGGAATGGATTGGTGGCACCTGCATCAACGCCTGCATCCATCATCAACAAATTGGCGCCCATCATCAAAGAAATTGTGGCGCAACCCGACACCCAAGCTCGCCTCAATCAAATGGGTGTTGACCCCATGGGCAACACGCCCAGTCAGTTCTCGGAAGTGCTGTTTTCTGACATCGTGACTTGGGCCGAAGCAGCCAAAGCCAGCAATCTAAAAATTGAATAACCAGGAGTCCTGCATGAGCACTGCCAACGAGACCCAAGCGGTCAATGCCATATCGAGCACCGACTCCTTGGCCACGCGCGCCAAGGTGGGTGTGGTGGTGCCTGCCACCAACACGGTGGTTCAGCCCGAAATGGAAGCGATGCGTCCGAGTGGTGTCACCAACCACGTGACCCGCATGCTCTTGCCACCCAGACCCTATGACGATCAATCGGCGTATAAAAAAGCCCTTGAAACTGAAAAAGGGCACTTGGAAGAAGCGTTGGAGTTGGTGATGCTGTGTGAGCCCCATGTCGTGGCACACGGTCACTCCATTCATTCATTCAGAGGCAATGCCCAGACTGCACTCGCTGAAGAAAAGCGCTTGGAGTCGTTGTGTGGGGTTCCCTTTATCACGCCATCAAGGGCCGTCTTGGCAGGCTTGGAGGCTTTTGGTGACATCAAACGGATTGCCATTTTGACCCCATATTGGCCGCCAGCCGACGATATGATTGCCGCGTTTTTTCGCTCATGTGGCTACGACGTCGTCAATACCCACGGCATGAAGTCAACTGGGCCGACAGCAGTTGCACGCTTTACAACAGCACAAATCATGGAAGGCTTTGATGAGGTCGATGATGAGCGGGCTCAAGCACTCATTCATGTGGGGACGAACTTACCGGTATCCGCTCTCACACCCAGTATTGAAGCCAAACACGCCAAGCCATTGATTGGTGTCAATGTGGCGACGTATTGGTTGGCGCTCAGGCGTCTGGGTATTCAAGACAAAATTCCAAACATGGGAATCTTGGCTGAGAAATACTGACAGGGATTCGCTCTTTTTCTTTGGCGAGCGAAAGATTCATTGGACAATGCCGATAGTCAAACTCGGACTTCAACATGCTTTCTTGCCATCGATTGAAGCGCCAGTCGTGATCAAAATATCTGTATCTTCAATGTATTTCAAAGCCAACGTTTGTGCCTCGGATTCGGTTTTTCCACAGGTCATCACATAGCCAATGCGTGCTGAGTTTTCAAAGGCGGGAATGACCAGATCGCCGACTTTTTTGAGAATTTCAACGCATTTGACATTGGGGTCTTCCCAATTTGGCGGTGAGATGCTTTGGATCGTGCCTGCAACAGGAGACGTGAACCAGCGAGATACCGCGACTTGATAGTCCTGTGCATCGATGAGCCCTTGTGGCCAGCGTCCAAGGTGAACGTCAATGAGGTCTGAGTGGATAGAGCGGTTCAAGGCGAAGCCCACCAGTCGTGCAATCTTGGCCCCAACAAGTCTTGGATTGATCTCAATGAGGCGAGGACCGTCTTGGGTCAGCATCAACTCAATGTGAGTGGCGCCACAATCAAATCCGACAGCATCGAGCATTGAAAACACGTACTTCTCCAATTGTGCGTGCTCTTGAACACGTGGCCTAAAGCACCCGCCTTCAATGGCAAAGGAGGGTGGAGGAAACATTTTTTTGATGTTCACCCCTAAGAAACGATGTTGCCCTCGCAGTGTCAGTGTGTCAACGCCTATGAAGCTTCCCGTCATGTACCTCTCCACGAGCAGTCGATCATTGGCCATGACGCCTAGCCCGTAATGGGCTTGGCTTGGTAGCATGATCTCCACTGGAGTGACCAAAGGATCCAAGTCCTCTGGCGTTTGAAGAACCACGACGTTTTGTGAGCCGTATCCGTCTGCGGGCTTGATGAGCACCGGTAGCCCCAAGCGAGCCACGGCATCCTTGATCTCTTGCGTGGTGGTGGCCAATGCAAATTCGGGCTGAACAATACCCTTGTTGGCCAATTGCTCTCGGACCAAGTATTTGTCGCGCAGCAATATGGCGCTTTCAAGATTGACATATCCCACACCCAGGGCTTTGGCAAGTCGGGATGCTTCAAGCAGTCGGATTTCAATCAAGCAAAGAAGCGCATCGATGGGTACTCTTTGATGTGATTCGAGTACGGCGAGTTCGAGCGCTCGGTAGTCGAAATCCTTGATTTCAATGAGCTCTAAGGCTTGCTCTAAATATGGGCGCACGCACGCTTGAGAGACATACAGCTCAATGTCAGAGGTGACAAATACATAGGTGTCACCTCTGTTCAATGCAGCCTGCAAAATATCCGTGTCGTTACCCCCAGGCAAATCAATGACAAGCAAGTGAGACATGGCTGGCACTTTCAAGGGTTGATTGAGTGCACTTTATCAGATGCTGTGTGGTTGTTGCTTACTTCCTTTGGGTATTGAAGTCTGTAAAGCAATGCGTTTTATCTTCAAAAAATTAAAGTAACCGGTCTGCGAGCCGATTAAATACGGGTAAAAGGGATTCAAGGGCTCTAATTCTGAACCCCATGCCTTTTGAACGGGAGAACAATATGGGAATGCGAATTGGATCGGGCGCTGGTGCGGCCATGGCCCAGGTGGCTCAAAGCAGTGTCGCTCAATGGCAGCAAGCCAAAGTGGCAATATCTGCTCCCGCTGCACCTGCTGCACCTGCGGCTCAAACCGCAGCATTGGTTGCAACTTTGACCAAAGGCAACAACGTCAATGTGTTGGCCTAATCGCCATTGTTTTTGCAAAGCGTCAATGATCCCAATTCAACAGTGGAAAAAGGCGAATTGACGCTTTAAGTTATTGATTGGTTTGTAGATCCACCGGTGACCTCAGTTGAGCATGCCTTTGCCCAGTGTATTGTCATCACATGCTTTTTTTGAATACAAAATAGCTCTTTTGTCTTTCTTCCATATGTTCAGTGCTCTTGGTGTTTTTAATTAGGTCACCAACACTTGCTACCCATGGGATAGAATAATTTTGGCGCTTTTGCCTTGCACCGAGAGTTCTCCCCATGTTGAAAAATGCTTTGATTTGCTCATTGTTGATGTCTGCAGGTATTGCTGCATTTGCTCAAACTGCTGCCACCCCCGCCAAGCCTTCGGCTCCAGCCGCCGCACCCGCACCCGCTGCTGCACCCGCCGCTGCGCCAGCAACTGCACCAACTGCAAAGCCTGCCGCCGCCGCTCCTGCAGCCACAGCTGCCGCTCCTGCCGCAGCAGATCCTGCAGTCAAAAAATCAAAAAACAATATCTGTCATGACAAGACCAGTCCTGGCTACAATCAAACCAAGAATTTCACAGCTTTTGCCACCATGGACGAGTGTGTGAAAAGTGGTGGCCAGCCACCTAAGGGCAGTAGCAAATAAGGTTGTTGAACCTTGACTCCATGGCACCGGTTTTAGGCCGGTGTTTTTTCTTGTGCTTTGTCTTTTTGTATCTGATCCTGTGGCCAGTTGAATGGCCTACCATCACCAAGACAATGGGTCGTTGACCGAACCACTGCATTGGCTATCCAGAGCTCTTGGTCGATGCATATTGAATGCGCGTTGATTTTTTGGAACCCCTATGTTGATCAAACTCTTGACCCTGACTTTGGTGTTGGTTTTGAATGGTTTTACCACTCTCAGAGCACAAACCGCCAGCGATGAAATTGCCAAGTACAGAGAAATGCTCGCCGACGGAAATCCGGCGGAACTTTTTGAAGGTGCAGGAGAGGAATTGTGGGTCAAGCCCATGGGGCCCAATGGCAAAAGTCTTCAAACCTGCGATTTGGGTCTGGGGGCTGGAGTCGTGGATGGCGCTTTCGCCCAATTGCCCAGGTATTTCAAAGACACCCAGCGTGTGCAAGACTTGGAGTCGCGTTTGGTGACGTGCATGCAGGTTATTCAAGGCATCGAGGTCAATGAGATCATGGCCGATGAGTTTGGAAAGGGGCAGAGAAAAAATATCGAAGCCATTGTGGCCTATGTGGTCACTCACTCCAAGGGGCTCAAGATCAACCCGCCGATGAAACACCCCAAGGAGAAAGCTTTTTATGAATTGGGAGAAAAAGCGTTTTATTTTCGTGCTGGGCCCATGGATTTTTCTTGTGCCACTTGCCATGGCATCCAAGGCCAGCGCATCAGGTTGCAAGATTTACCCTTGATTGCGTCCAATCAGGGGGCTGCGATGGCGTGGGGGACTTGGCCAGCCTACAGGGTATCGAGCGGTGAATTTTGGACCATGCAGCGAAGGCTGGCTGATTGTTACCGCCAGCAGCGTTTCCCAAGCCCCAAATACACCTCCGATGTCACCATTGCCTTGTCCATGTTCATGGCCGCCAAGGCCAAAGGTGGATTGGTCCAAACACCTGGACTCAAGCGTTGATGTTTAGAAAGATGCACATGACCAAATTCTTTACCGTGTTGTTGAGTCTGACGGGGGCATTATGGATACCACTGTCCTTTGCCGATGACTCGGCCTTCAAAGCCATGATGGGTTCAAGTTTTCAGCCGATTGGGATTGCCACCTTGGAGCGACTCGTGCAAGATGAGAATCAATTGGCGTGTTCCAATGTTAAGAAAGACCAACTCCAACTCTCCGATGCGCTCAAGAGCAGGATTGAGAAAAACAATCTCCAAGCGGTGGTTTTGCCCGCAGACCAGCAGTATTTTGGCAACTGGAAGGAGGGTGAAAAAATAGCGCAAAGTGGCAAAGGATCGACTTGGAGCGACAAGAGTGATGACGTCAATGGCGGGAGTTGCTACAACTGTCATCAGCTCGACAAGAAGGAAATTTCTTATGGCAATATCGGCCCGTCTCTGTACAACTATGGCAAGCTGAGAGGTTCATCTCCCGCTGTGATCCAATACACGTGGAGCAAACTCTACAATGCCAAGGCCTATAACGCGTGCTCCAACATGCCCCGCTTCGGTACCTTTCATTTGCTCACAGAAAACCAATTGCGCGATCTGATGTCCTTGCTCTTTGACCCACTCTCGCCAGTGAATCAGTAACAGACTCTCGCCATGCAAAGACGCGAATTCTTGAACACCTTGGCCGTGGCCGCGGCCGGTGGCATGGTGCTTGACTCTGACTTCTCAAAAGCCGCCCATGCAGCCGATCAATTTTATGACTTGCCTGCCCTGGGCAATGTGCATTTGCTGCATTTCACCGACTCGCATGCGCAGCTCATTCCCACCTATTATCGAGAGCCCAGTGTCAATTTGGGGGCGGGTGCCTCCAGTGGTCAAACGCCCCATCTCGTGGGTGAACATTTTCTCAAAGCCAATGGCATCGCGCCGGGGAGCAAAGACGCTTACGCCTTCACGTCGTTGAACTTCGATCAAGCCGCTCGCACCTATGGCAAGGTGGGTGGGTTTTCTCCCATGACCACGCTCATCAAACGATTGAGATCCTCGCGCCCCGGAGCACTCCTCTTGGATGGAGGCGATACTTGGCAAGGCTCGGCAACCTCGCTCTGGACCCAAGGGCAAGACATGGTGGATGCGTGTTTGCTCATGGGGGTTGACATCATGACCGCACACTGGGAGATGACGCTTGGAGCTGAGCGAGTCCAGCACATCGTCAACCATGACTTCAAGAACAAGATCTCGTTTCTTGCGCAAAACATCAAAACCACGGATTTTGAAGATCCTGTGTTTGAGGCCTACCAAATTCGCTCGATGAACGGCGTGCCTGTGGCCATCATTGGGCAGGCTTTTCCTTATACCCCCATTGCGAACCCGCGCTACATGGTGCCGGACTGGACTTTTGGTATTCAAGAGGAGAATATGCAAAAGACCATCAACGAGGCGCGTTCCAAGGGGGCGCAAGTGGTGGTGGTGCTGTCCCACAATGGCATGGATGTGGATCTGAAAATGGCCAGCCGTTTGAGTGGCATTGATGCGATTTTGGGCGGGCACACCCACGATGGTGTCCCCGTACCGGTGAAAGTGAAGAATTTGGGCGGCTCCACGTTGGTGACCAATGCGGGGTCGAATGGGAAATTCTTGGGGGTGTTGGATTTTGAGGTGAAAGCGGGTCGCGTCGTTGATTTTCAATACCGTTTGATGCCCATTTTTGCTGATTTGATCAAGCCCGATGCCTCGATGGCGCAATTGATTGAGCGTGTGAGAAAACCCCATGAGCAAAAGTTATCTCAAAAACTAGCACTCACCCAAAGTCTCTTGTACAGAAGGGGTAATTTCAACGGCAGTTATGATCAATTGATCCTGGATGGCTTGATGGCCATGAAAGAGGCCGACATTGCTTTTTCTCCTGGTTTTCGCTGGGGGAGCTCATTGCTCAGTGGCGACACCATCACCATGGAAGACTTGATGAATCAAACGGCCATCACCTATCCGACCACCACACTCACGCTGATGTCGGGGGAGTCCATTAAAACTGTGCTGGAAGATGTGGCCGACAATTTATTCAATCCAGACCCCTATTACCAACAAGGCGGTGACATGGTGAGGGCGGGCGGCTTGCAGTACAGCATTGAGCCAGGTGCTCGCAGTGGTGCACGCATATCGAACATGATGCTCAAAGGCAAATCCATCGAGGCCGACAAAATGTACAAAGTCGCTGGTTGGGCATCAGTCAGCGAAGATGTCAAGAACGCTGGCGGAGAAGCGATTTGGGACTTGATGGCCCGTTATTTGCGTAGCCAAAAAGTGGTGAATATCAAGTCTTTGAACACACCCAAGATCATTGGCGTGATCTCCAAAGCGGGTATGAATTGAAATCCACACGCCAAGCCTGAAGACACACTATCAATCGCATTGGGTTGAGCTTTGTGGGGATTGAGCCCTGACTCTTCGATTCAGTGACCCAACGCCGTGTTGACTCGGGGCATGACTTCGGTGGCAAAGAGCTCCATGGAACGTTTGGCAAGCTTGGGGTCCATCCAGTCATGGCAGGCATACACCAAATTGCCAAAGTTGCCCACGTGTTCATGAAACGCCAAGATTTGCTCGACCACTGAGTTGACCGTACCAGCCAGCACCAAGCGCTTGGTGACATAGTCTGCCGTGACGTCGCTGTCGGGCATGTTGGGGTCGGTTTTGAAGAGATTGCTGCGCCCACCATTGACCAATTTTCGCGACAGTTGCTTGAAGTAAAAGTGGTAGGGCCCACCTTCTTCCAACGCATAGCGTTGGGCGGTTTTGTCGTCATCGCAGACGAAGATGCTCTTGGCGACTCGCCAATCTTTGGCCAACGGGACTGCGCCCACCGCCTCTCGCCCTTCACAATATTTGGGCCAATGCGACTTGACCCACTCTGGCATCAAGAAGTTGGCGGAAATGGGAAACCAGCCCCGTTTGGCCATTTCTGTGACTCCCTTGGAGAACGGAGCCACCGCGGTGCCCACAATGGGTGGGTGAGGGCGTTGGAAGGGCCTCATGATGAAGCCTTGGCCAATGTCGGGGATCATGGTTTTGGCGACAGACACATTCCAAAACTCACCCTCAATGTTATAGGGGGGCTCAGAGTCCCAAATTTTGAGGATGGTGTTGATGGATTCCACAAACATGGCATTGCGATCTTTGCCGAAGTTGCCAAACACCTCGGCATCTGACATCAAACCGCCTGGGCTGATGCCCAAGATGAAGCGCCCTTTGAGCAAGTGATCGATCATGGCGACTTGGGCGGCAATGTGCGCGGGGTGCGTATTGGGCAAATTCAAGGTGCCCGAGCCCAATTTGATTTGATGGGTTTCGCTGGCCAATGAGGCCAAAAAAATCAAGCTGGAGGTGACCGTCTCGGCCGCGTCGGTCACGTGCTCACCGACATAAGCCTCGCTAAAGCCCAGCTGGTCGGCCAAGATGATGGCTTGGCGGTCTTCTTGAAGTGTCTCGGTGACATTGCGCCCTGGTGGGTGCAGGGGCATCATAAAGGTGCTGTATTTCATGGGTATTTCTCCGCAACGGGACTTTTATTCTAGAGTGAAGTCTGGCTTGAATTGTCTCTCTTGAGCCCCAGGGTTGGCCATGGTGAAACTACCCGTTTGCAACAAAATAATTGAATTTTTTGGAGCGCTTGATGTGTGGTGCTCGTGCGCTGCGTTGGGATGCTGTCTGAAAGCCAACTTTGCGCTGCTTGCTTCTCCGTTGCAGATTGGTAAGGAGTTCCCTGAAAATGTGAATTCCTTTGACTTGGCGCAAAGTGCCTGACTCTTCAGTTGAGCATACTCTCTCAAAAGGAGATCAGAGAAGTATGTATTCAGTCACAGAGGAATTGTTGGCCCATTACGACGTACCTGGTCCTCGGTACACTTCTTATCCAACGGCGGACCGTTTTGTTGAGCAATTTGATTTAGATCAATACACCAACGCTTTATCCCTGCGCCGTGAGGGTTTGACCGCACATGCCTTGCCGCTGAGCATTTATATTCATGTGCCGTTTTGTGAATCGATTTGTTACTACTGTGCTTGCAACAAAATCATCACCAAAAAATATGACAAAGCCATTGAATACTTGGACTTGCTGGACAAAGAAATTGAGCTCCAGACCAATTATTTGGGAGCCAAACAGTCGGTGTCCCAGTTGCATTTGGGTGGGGGGTCACCCACTTACTTGAATGACGATGACTTGCACCAGTTGATGATCACCCTGCGCAGCAAGTTCAACTTCACCCCCAAGGCCGAACTCTCCATTGAAATTGACCCCAGAACGGTCAACAAAGTTCGCCTCGAGCGCTTGAGATCTCTCGGATTTAACCGCATCAGCTTTGGCGTGCAAGATTTTGATCCTGCCGTGCAAGCGGCCGTGCACCGCATCCAACCCTTTGGTGAGGTGAAGTCCTTGATGCAAGCTTCACGCGCGATCGGATTTGATTCCATCAATATGGACTTGATTTACGGCTTGCCCAAGCAAACCAGTGCAAGCTTCAATCGCACACTCGATCAAGTCATCGAACTCAGCCCCGATCGCTTGGCCATTTATGCCTACGCCCATTTGCCCGAGCGCTTCAAGCCTCAGCGAAGAATCGTGGCGAGCGATTTGCCTGCAGCCAACGAAAAGTTGGTGATGCTCTCCAATGCGTTGAATCGACTTCAAAACGAGGGCTACGTCTACATCGGGATGGACCATTTTGCCAAGGCGACAGACGGCCTCACCAAGGCCAAAAACGAGGGCCGATTGCACCGCAACTTTCAAGGCTACAGCATCGAGCCTGAGGGTGATTTGTTGGCCTTTGGCGTGTCTTCCATTGGCAAAGTCGGAGCCACCTACAGCCAAAACGCCAAGACCTTGGAGCAATACGCCGACATGCTGCAAGCGGGGCTCATTCCCGTGGTCAAGGGTTTGAGGTTGACCCGAGACGATGAACTCAGGCGCGAAGTCATCATGTCCATCATGTGCCAGGGCGAGCTTGATTTTTCTTCGCTTGAAAAAGCCTATGGAATTGTGGTTGAAGATTTTTTTGCGAAAGAAATCCTTCAATTGAAAGAACTCGATCGCCAAGAGCTCATTGCATTGAAGGCGGGCGGCTTTACCGTGACTGCCTTGGGGTGGTATTTCGTACGCGCCATCGCCATGGTGTTTGATGAGTATTTGAATGCTCAGCAAGATCAAAAAAAGTTTTCGAAAATTATTTAAGACCCTAGGAGAAATCAAGATGAAGCATCCCGTCCCTTCAACACGACACTTGTTCGTTTTCTTATCCGGCGCGTTGCTCGCCCTTTGTGGCTTGAGCACGGCGCACGCTGTCGATGCCGACGCGGCCAAAGCCTTGGCGCGGCAAAACAATTGTTTCAAGTGTCACGCCATTGACAAAGACAAGGATGGCCCTTCTTATCACAGTGTGGCTGAAAAATACAAAGGCAAGCCCGGTGCCGAGGCGCGCTTGATCGAGCACATCACCTCTGGTGAAAAAGCCAAATTCCCAGACGGCCATGAGGAAGAGCACAAGATCGTCAAAACCTCTCCTCCCAAAGACATGGACCAAATTAAAAACGTGATTGGTTGGATCTTGTCTTTGTAGTTTGATGATTTAAAAAAATGCGTGAGGCTAACATGAAGATTTTGAAAATAATTTTTTTGGTGATGTTGTTCAACTTACTTTGTTTTGAGACGTCTTTGAGTTACGCCCAAAATTTAACCCTGCCCAATTTGGGGGAGACACCCAGTCGAGCGGCGACTGCAAAAGAGGCGCTGAGAAAAGACGCTGTTTGCACGGGTTGTCACGACGAGAGCGAGAGCGCCCCCGTCCTCTCCATTTACCAGACCAAGCATGGAGTGAAGGGAGACTCTAGGACGCCGACGTGTCAGTCTTGCCATGGTGCGAGTGAGAAACACGTTAAAGGTGTAGCAGGTTCCAGCGGTAGAACTGCTCCCGATGTGGTCTTTAAAAAGGGCGTGTATGCCCAATCGGGTGACAAAGAGCGCTCGAGCCAGTGTTTGACTTGCCACAGTGGCAGCAAGCGCAGCAACTGGGATGGCGCAGCCCACCAAAACAGTGGTGTGGCGTGCAACAGTTGTCACCAAGTTCACCGCCCAACCGACAAGGTGCTCAATAAAGTCACGCAGACCGAGGTTTGCTTTACTTGCCACAAAGATCAGCGTGCCGATACCAAGAAAATTTCACACCACCCCATTCAAGAAGGCAAGGTGACTTGCGCGGATTGTCACAATCCCCATGGCTCGACCGGTCCCAAGCTCTTGAAGAAAAATACAGTCACGGAGACTTGCTACCAGTGTCATGCTGAAAAACGTGGCCCCTTGCTCTTCGAGCATCAACCTGTGACCGATGACTGCACCAACTGTCATACACCACACGGCTCCAACATCACCCCTTTGCTCAAATCGCGCCCACCGTTCTTGTGTCAAGAGTGCCATGACGGAACACATGCCAGTGGCACGCCCGTCGGTCCCAATGCGACTGGATATCAGGGTGGTTTGGCCACCAAAAATCCCAGCGGTGCTGCGCTATTTCCAAGCAAAAACATCGTCGGTCGTGGATGCATGAACTGTCACAGTCAAGTTCACGGCTCCAACAGTCCTGCTGGTGGTTACTTGCAACGCTAATAATTGGAGGATGTGATGAATATGCACAACAATAATTTCAAATTGAGTGCCGTCGCACTGGCGGTGATCAGCTCTTTGATGGCAATGTCTGCTTTCGCAGATGAGCAAGAGGCCGCTGCCCTCAAAAAACCAGTCAACACCGTTGAAATAGGTGTTCAGAATGTGTCCAAGGATTCGGCGAAGTTTGGTGAGTACACGGGTCTGAACAAGTCTGGCGACTACGCGATCGGTAACGTGAACATTCGTGGCGGCTCGGCCTACGATCAAAACGAAGAAGGCGGCACCAACCGGTGGTCTCTTCGGGGGACCGACCTGGGTCTCAGGTCTCGCTCGGTAGACGCTACTCTCAGCGACCAAGGGTCTTGGAATTTGGGCGTGCAATACGATGAGTTGAAGCACAATTTATCGGATTCGTACATGACGCCTTATTCGGGCTCAATGGGAGGTGCGAATTTCACATTGCCCGGTTTTGGTCTTGTGGCCAATACCAACAATGGAATGACGACTGGGCAGTTGGCGGCATTTCAGAACATGGACATTTCCTCCACGCGCAAGAACACCGCTCTCAGTGCAAGCACGGTGATCAATTCACGACTGTCTTTGAGTTTTGACTACAACCACCTGGACCAAACCGGGGCGAAGTTGATGGGCTTTGGCATTGCCGGAGTGGCCGGTGCTACAGGCGAGGCGGTCTCCATTTTGCCCATGCCCACGAATTACAAAACAGACACCTACACTGCGGCGTTGAACTGGCGTGAAGGCTCGGCCTATGCATCGGCCACCGCCACCAGTTCGATTTTCACAGATCGCAATTCCAGCGTTTTATTCCAAAGTTGGGCGGGTGCCACAGGCATGCAAAATATGCCCACTGCACCAGATAATTTATTCAATCAATTGAACCTCTCCGGTGGCTACAAGGTGTCCACGCGCACCAAATGGGTCGGTAATTTATCCTATGGCGTTGGCTCACAAAATGTGCCCTTTGTGACGACGAACTCCCTACTCTTGAGCACCACCACACCATCGTCTTTGAATGGCTCGGTGGTGAACACGCATGCCGACTTGAAATTGATCGATCAAACCACCCGGGATTTGGTGTTGAGTGGCGCCTATAAGTTCGATGATCGCGATAACCGCACATCATCCAATATGTACAACTTCAATGCGATCAGTGGCGCCAACACGGGCAACTATCCCAACACGCCACTGAGCACTCGCAAAGCCTTGTTTGAATTCGCGGGCGACTATCGCTTAAAAGAAAATCAAAATTTGCGCGTTGCTTTGTCCCATGAGTCGATCGAGCGCAATTGCAACAGCTACGCCTCTGGTGGTGGCTCAGCCTACCTCACCACGAGCAACTGTGTGGTCGCCAAATCCAGCGCAGACAACAAGTTGGATGCAACCTACCGCATCAAAACCAGCGAAGAGACCACCGTGCGCGTGGGGTACGCATTCAGTGACCGCAAGACCACGGCCGACCCTTATGCACTGGCTGCATTCATCAGTAAAAACGGTGCAATTCCTGGGCCTGTTCCTGCCACCAACCCAACGCCTGCGGGTCAAAATGCAGGAGATTATTTTGGGTTTTACCCCTTCTTCTCCGCTTCACGTCTGGAGCAAGCCATCAAAGCCAGTGTGAATTGGCAAATCAGTGAACAAATGGATCTGGGGCTTTCTGGGCGCTATACGGATGACAGGTATCCAGACAGTACCTATGGTGTGCAAAACGGCAAGACTTGGAGTTTGAACGCCGACGCCACCTACAACTATCAAGACAATGGTGCTGTGAATGCCTACGTCACGCAGCAATACCGTCAGCGTGACATGACGAATTTGCAGCGTTATACGACCACTGCCAGTGCGGCATCTGCAACCGCGATCAGCATTCCTGCGACCGCTTCGTGGACCAATAATTTGATCGACCAAGACATCACCATGGGCTTGGGGGTCAAGCACGGCGGCTTGTGGGCGGGCAAGTTGCAGTTGGGTGCGGATGTGAGTTACTCGCTGGGCAATGCCGCCTATAACACCATGCTCAACTACAACGGCGCCACCACGGGCGGGCTCACTTGCAGCAATGCGGCGATTCTTTCCTGCGGTCAATTGCCTGATATCAGAACGTTGATCACGAGACTCAAACTCACAGGCATTTACCAAGTGGATAAAGCCTCTAGCGTGGCGGTGAATTACTTGCAGCAACGCATGGACAGCAACGACTACTACT
>CAIPFK010000063.1 GCA_903864315.1 uncultured Burkholderiales bacterium
GCTCAAGCCCGAGGTGCGCAAACGCTTGAGTCTTGAGATCAAAGCCCAGGCCTTGGGCTTTGCGATCGGTGAGGCCAGTGTTCAAGAGATCGATCGCCTCAACATCTTGCAAGCCACGCTCTTGGCGATGAAGCGGGCCGTGGAGGGCCTGAGCCTGCGCCCCGAGCAAGTGCTCGTGGACGGCAACCGACTGCCCACCCTTTTACAACCCGCCTTTGCACTCGTGGGGGGAGACTCATTTGTACCCTGCATCCAGGCGGCGTCCATTTTGGCCAAAGTCCACCGCGATGAGTGGTGCGAGGCCTTGGCGTTGGAGTACCCTGGCTATGGCTTTGCCGCGCACAAAGGCTACGGCACGGCCCAGCACCAAGAGGCCCTGGCCCGCTTGGGCGTGACGCCATGGCACCGGGTGAGCTTTGCCCCTGTGGCGCTCAGGCTGGCCCAAGCCCAGGGCCCCACGGGTCAGCCAATTTCACAACGCCCACAACGGCCACAGCGCCCACCCAAGGTGTCCCCATGAGCGCCCACCCACCCACGCCTGAGCTCATCACCTCCAAGGACAATGCCAGCCTCAAAGTTTGGCGACGCTTGGCCCACGAGAGCACGGCCTACCGAGCAGCCCAACGCTTTTGGATCGAGGGTGAGCACTTGTGTGAGGCGGCCACACTCTCAGGCATTCGGGTCCACACGGGTGTGTTCACGCCCCAGGCGTGGGAACGTCTGGGCCCCAGCTTGGGTGGCGCGTGTGACAAAGTCGTGCTGCTCACGCCAGCGCTCTTTGCGGGCCTGTCCTCGCTCGAGTCGAGTGCCGGCTTCGGTTTTGAGTGCGAACTCCCCAGTGCTGCAGGCATGGATGTGCACGCCAGCACTTTGGTGCTTGACCGTTTGCAAGATGCGGGCAATGTGGGCACCATGCTCAGGAGCGCCGCCGCCTTTGGTTGTCGCCAAGTCTTGGCCATCAAGGGCAGTGTGGCGCTGTGGTCTCCCAAGGTGATGCGCTCAGGCATGGGGGCACATTTTGGTCTGCGGCTGATCGAGGGCTTGAGCCCCGTGGAGGTCGCCGCCTTGCGGGTGCCCATCTTGGCCACGAGTTCACACCAAGGCGAGTATTTGCATGCCTTGGCCTCAGCAGGCCAACTGCCCCATCCCTGCGCGTGGGCCATGGGCCATGAGGGGCAAGGCTTGTCTGAGGACTTGCTGGCCCTGGCCAGTTCTAGCGTGCGCATCTGGCAGCCTTTCGGTCAAGAGTCCTTGAATGTGGCTGTCGCAGCTTCCATTTGTTTGTACACCAGCGCCACGTTGTTGGCCAAATAATTCCCTGTCCTCTAAGGCGCGGGCGTTCAAGGAGTGGCCCAGACAGTGGACTATAATGAGTGGCTTTCAAAGAGTCAATTTTGACTTCGGGCGTCCCCAGCCAAAGCACTGCCCAGCGACCCAAATCGCCTCAGCCCATGAGGCACACCGAGGCCCCATGAGGCGCATCACTGCACAACGCTTGCGAAACCTGTTTTTGCACACACGAGCTTTGTGCCACCCTGGGGCGCCACCGAACTTTTACGGAGAACCCAGTGCTGCTCTCTCTTCAGGGGAAATTTCCTATCGCCCTCTTGGCGCTTGCTGACGGAACCGTCTTTCATGGGCAGTCCATGGGGGCATCTGGCTCCAGTGTCGGAGAGGTGGTCTTCAACACCTCCATGACCGGTTATCAAGAAATATTGACCGACGCGAGCTATGCTCAGCAGTTGGTCACCTTCACGTATCCTCACATTGGCAACTACGGCATCAATGCCGAAGATGTCGAGTCTGACGCCATCCAAGCCGCGGGCATGATCATCAAAGAGTTGCCCTTGTCGGCCAGCAACTTCAGAAGTACCCAGTCCTTGCAGTCTTATTTGATCGCCGGCCATAAGCTCGGGATCATGGGGCTCGATACTCGGCGATTGACTCGCATTCTTCGCACCCATGGCGCTCAAAATGGTGCCATTTTGGCGCTCAAACCCGGCGAGAGCTTGACGCCAGCGCATGAGCTCGAGGTTTGCCGACTCGCCAAGGCGGCGCCCAGCATGGCGGGCCTCGATTTGGCGCAAACCGTCACCACCCAGAAGTCCTATGACTGGTCTGAGGGGGAGTGGGCCTTGGGTTCGGGCTATGCCCAAGGCGCTGGCCTGGGGGCACCCTTGCATGTGGTGGCCTATGATTTTGGAGTGAAGAGGAACATCCTTCGCATGCTGCACTCTCGTGGCGCCAAGATCACGGTCGTGCCTGCCAAAACCTCGGTGCAAGACGTCTTGGCCATGTCCCCCCACGGAGTGTTTCTCTCCAACGGTCCTGGCGACCCCGAGCCATGCGACTACGCGATTGCCGCAGCGCGCGCGTTCATGCAGCGCAAAGTGCCCCTCTTTGGCATTTGTTTGGGGCACCAAATCATGGCCTTGGCCAGTGGCGCCAAGACCTTCAAGATGAAGTTTGGCCACCACGGTGCCAACCACCCGGTCAAAGACCTTGACACGGGGCGCGTTTGCATCACCTCACAAAACCATGGCTTTGCCGTGAGCCCAGACAGCTTGCCCGCGCACTTGCGCACCACCCACGTGTCCTTGTTCGATGGATCGTTGCAAGGCTTGCAAAGAACCGATTGCCCGGCGTTCTCCTTTCAAGGCCACCCCGAGGCGTCGCCCGGACCGCAAGACATTGCTTACCTTTTTGATCGCTTCATCCACCTGATGGAGACCCACACCCATGCCTAAGCGCCAAGACCTCAAGAGTATTTTGATCATCGGGGCTGGCCCCATCATCATCGGACAAGCCTGTGAGTTTGATTACTCGGGCGTACAAGCTTGCAAGGCCTTGCGAGAGGAAGGCTACCGGGTCATTTTGATCAACAGCAATCCGGCCACCATCATGACCGATCCGGCCACGGCCGATGTCACCTACATTGAGCCCATCACCTGGAGCACGGTTGAGAAAATCATCGCCCGCGAGAGGCCCGATGCCATTCTTCCCACCATGGGTGGGCAAACCGCACTCAACTGTGCTCTCGATTTGTGGCACCACGGCGTGCTCGAGCGCTACCAAGTGGAGCTCATTGGCGCAACACCCGAGGCCATCGACATGGCCGAAGACCGCTTGAAATTCAAGGACGCCATGACCCGCATTGGTCTGGGCTCGGCCAAATCGGGCATCGCCCACAGTTTGGAGGAGGCCTGGGGCGTGCAAAAGGGCCTGGGCTTTCCAGTCGTCATTCGCCCCAGTTTCACTCTCGGGGGCACGGGTGGTGGGATTGCCTACAACGCCGAGGAGTTTGAGACGATTTGTAAGCGCGGTTTGGAGGCCTCGCCCACCCATGAACTCTTGATTGAAGAGTCGCTCCTGGGCTGGAAAGAGTACGAGATGGAGGTCGTGCGCGACAAGGCGGACAACTGCATCATCGTGTGCTCCATTGAAAATTTGGACCCCATGGGTGTGCACACCGGCGACTCCATCACCGTGGCACCAGCGCAAACGCTCACCGACAAAGAGTACCAGATCATGAGAAACGCATCGCTTGCGGTGCTCAGAGAAATTGGCGTGGACACGGGGGGCTCGAACGTGCAGTTCTCCATCAACCCCAAAGACGGTCGCATGGTGGTAATCGAGATGAACCCCAGGGTCTCACGCTCGTCGGCCTTGGCCTCCAAAGCCACGGGTTTCCCGATTGCCAAAGTGGCGGCCAAACTCGCCGTGGGCTACACCCTTGATGAGCTCAAAAACGACATCACCTCGGGACAGACGCCGGCATCCTTTGAGCCGAGCATTGACTATGTGGTGACGAAGATCCCGCGTTTTGCGTTTGAGAAATTTCCCCAAGCCGACTCCAGGCTCACCACGCAGATGAAATCGGTGGGTGAGGTGATGGCCATGGGGAGAACCTTCCAAGAGTCGTTCCAAAAGGCCCTCAGAGGGCTCGAAGTGGGTGTGGACGGCATGAACGAGAAGACCCAAGACCGAGAAGTCCTCGAGCGTGAGCTCGGTGCACCCGGTCCTGAGCGCATTTGGTATGTGGGGGACGCGTTTGCGCTCGGTATGAGTGTTGCTGAAGTCCACGCGCTCACCCGCATCGATCCTTGGTTCCTGGATCAAATTGAAGAGATTGTGAAAATTGAGCTCGAGCTCGAACACACCACGCTCACCAACATCAGCGCCATCGAGATGCGTCAACTCAAGCAAAAAGGCTTCTCGGACAGGCGCATGGCCAAGCTGCTTCGCTCCAGCGAGCAAGAGGTGAGGGCGTACCGACATGCGCACGGGGTGCGCCCCGTTTATAAACGCGTTGACACCTGTGCGGCCGAGTTTCAAACCGACACCGCTTACCTTTACTCCACCTACGAGCAAGAGTGCGAGGCCAACCCCAGCAACGCCAAAAAAATCATGGTCTTGGGGGGGGGTCCCAACCGAATTGGCCAAGGCATTGAGTTTGATTACTGCTGCGTGCACGCGGCCATGGCGCTCAGAGAAGATGGCTATGAGACCATCATGGTCAACTGCAATCCCGAGACGGTTTCCACCGATTACGACACGAGTGATCGGCTCTACTTTGAGCCCTTGACGCTGGAAGATGTGCTGGAGATTGTCGAGCGCGAAAAGCCCCTGGGGGTGATTGTGCAGTACGGCGGACAAACGCCCTTGAAGCTGGCATTGGGGCTTGAAGCGGCGGGTGTGCCCATCATCGGCACGAGCCCCGACATGATCGATGCGGCCGAAGACCGCGAGCGTTTTCAAAAGGTGTTGCAAGACTTGGGGCTCAGGCAGCCCCCCAACGCCACGGCCCGGACTGAAGAAGAGGCGCTCACCAAGGCGCGCGACCTCGGCTACCCCTTGGTGGTGCGCCCAAGCTATGTGCTGGGAGGCCGCGCCATGGAGATCGTGCACGAGGAGCGCGATTTGGAGCGCTACATGCGCGAAGCCGTCAAGGTCTCGCACGACTCCCCCGTTCTTTTGGACCGATTTTTGAACGATGCCATCGAGTGCGATGTGGACTGTTTGCGAGACGGCACGGTCACCTTCATTGGCGGTGTGATGGAGCACATCGAGCAAGCGGGTGTGCACAGCGGCGACTCGGCTTGCTCGCTGCCACCCTATTCCTTGTCGACCAAGACGGTGCAAGAGATCAAGCGTCAAACGGCCGCCATGGCCCAAGCCCTTCACGTGGTGGGACTCATGAACGTGCAGTTTGCCATTCAGCACCAAGACGGGCAAGATGTGATTTTTGTGCTCGAGGTCAATCCGCGCGCCTCCAGAACCGTCCCCTTTGTCTCCAAAGCCACCGGTATTCAACTCGCCAAAGTCGCAGCGCGCTGCATGGTGGGTCAAAGTTTGGCCTCGCAAGGGATCGTGAGCGAGGTGACACCGCCCTACTTCAGCGTCAAAGAGGCGGTGTTCCCGTTTGTGAAATTCCCAGGAGTCGATACGATTTTGGGCCCAGAGATGAAGTCCACGGGCGAAGTGATGGGGGTCGGACAGACATTTGGAGAAGCGTTTGTGAAGAGTCAAATCGCTGCGGGCACCAAGTTGCCAAGCCCCAAGGATGCGGTCAAAAAAGTTTTTCTCACCGTCAAAAATGGCGACAAACCCCGTGCCGTCTTGATAGCGAAAGAGTTGGTGGAGTTGGGCTTTGAGCTCGTGGCCACCAAGGGCACGGCCCAGGCCATCGCGGCGGCAGGCATTGCGGTCGGTGTGGTCAACAAAGTGACCGAGGGCCGCCCCCATGTGGTGGACATGATCAAGAATCAAGAGGTGGCGCTGGTGATCAACACGGTGGAGGAGCGGCGAAACGCCATTGCCGATTCACGGCAAATTCGCACCTCGGCCTTGCTCGCTCGGGTGACCACCTTCACCACCATTGCGGGCGCGCAAGCGGCCGTGCAAGGCATGCGCCACATGGATGACTTGAAGGTGTACTCCTTGCAAGAGTTGCACGCGCAACTGTAGCAAAGCGCCTGAAGTCTTGCTGGCGAGGTCTTGCTGGCAGGGTTGGCGAGAAGAAGTTTTTGAGCTTGAACGACCGATGGGCTTTGTCCATTATCATGATCACTTGTTCCTGCGTTGAATCAGGGACGTATTTACAACGAGGATTTTTTAGCATGGCAACGATACCGATCACCAAACGAGGAGCCGAAAAGCTCAAAGAAGAGTTGCATCGCTTGAAAACGGTCGACAGACCCTCGGTCATCAATGCCATTGCCGAGGCGCGCGCGCAAGGCGACTTGAGTGAGAACGCCGAGTACGATGCCGCCAAAGACCGCCAAGGCTTTATCGAGGGGCGCATTCAAGAAATTGAAAGCAAGCTCTCGATGTCGCAAGTGATTGATCCAAGCGCCTTGGATGCCGATGGCAAGGTGGTGTTTGGCTCGACCGTGGTGCTCCAAGACCAAGCGAGTTCGGAGGAGGTGACCTATCAAATTGTTGGTGAAGACGAGGCCGACTTGAAGCTTGGGCTCATCAATGTGAGCTCACCCATCGCCCGCGCCTTGATCGGCAAGGAAGATGGCGACATGGCCGTGGTGCAAGCCCCAGGTGGGGAAAAACGCTACGAAATCGTGTCCGTGTCTTATCGATGAATCGCCAGTGCGCTTGGCGGCCCTACCGGTGCTTGGGGCCAGGCTTTGATGGGCCCATCGCGGTGTCATGCTCACCGTGTTGAACTTCAAAATTGGGGAGAGCGGGTTGGCAACTCCAAGGGGTTCGGGCTTGGGTTTTTCTGCGGGATTTTTTGTCTCCGCTTTCTGGTGGGGCAGTCTCACCACGATTGGTTTCGTGGTGGTGCCGCTGCTCTTTGTGTGGGTGAGTCCCAAAGCATTGGCGGGCCTCGTGGCGGGGCATTTGTTTGAGTGGGTGAGTTGGGTCAATGTGTTGGCCCCCTTGCTGCTGTGGTTCTTGGCGCGTGCCTTGAATCCGACAAGTCCTCACGGCGCGGATTCAATGGATCTTTCTCCGTCCCATGGGCATGAAGGAGCCCAAAGCGTTGAAGACGCCGACGCCCTCTCTGCGCGTTGGCGCTATACCGTTTGGGCTTTGGGAGGCAGTGTTGCCTTGGCAGCATGGATGCCTGCCGTGGTGATTCCCCACATCACCCAAGGATTGGATCGCGCCATCTGGCACGGCATGGGCACCTTGACCTATGCGTTGATGTGGATCTTGGCGAGTGCTTTGATGCTCAAATCACGCCAGTTCTGGAGCTAGCGGCCCGTCTCATCGACTCAGGATTTTTGCGAGGACTTTTTGACCGACTTTTGTTTCGGCTTGGCGCGCTTGACTTGCCCTCCGGCACTCAAGCGTTGGTTGCCCAAGACGGTGAGGGTTCGCACCTCGGGGCGTTGACCCCCGCGAGAGGAGTATTTGAGGACTTTGAAGTCACGGGGACCGGCTTTTCGCTCAGGGTCGATCTCACGCTCGGTGTCTTTTTCGGTTTTTTCGCGCCAGAGCACAAACAGTTTGCCAATGTGCTGAATGGGCGCGGCGTTCAATTGATCGGCCAAGCTTTGCAGCATGGCTTCTCTTGCGACTCGGTCATCCCCGTGAACCCTCACTTTGATCAAGCCGTGTGCATTCAAGGCGTGGTCGACTTCTTTGATGACGGATTCGCTCAAGCCCTCGGATCCAATCATGACGACGGGGTTGAGGTGGTGGGCAAGGGAGCGATGTTCTTTGCGAACGGCGGGGGTGAGGATAACTGCAGGCATAGGGGGTATTATCCCTCTTTAACACGAGAGAATGCATTGAAGATCAAGACAAAGAGTAAAAAAGTCAACAAAGCATGGCTAAACGACCACGCCAACGACACTTACGTGAAGTTGGCCAAAAAAGAGGGTTACCGTGCAAGGGCGGCTTACAAGCTCAAAGAAATCGACGAACAGTTAAGGCTCATCAAGCCCGGTGACTTGGTGGTGGACTTGGGCTCGGCGCCAGGTGCGTGGAGCCAATACGTGCGCCGTAAACTCTCGCCCGATGGCGCTGCCGTGGGGGAGCTCAATGGCGTCATTTTGGCCTTGGACATTTTGCCCATGGAGCCCATTGAGGGCGTGCAGTTCATTCAGGGCGACTTTCGCGAGCCCGACGTCGCGAGCCTCCTGAGTGAGGCCATGTCTGGTCGCTTGGCAGACGTGGTGGTCTCGGACATGGCGCCCAATTTATCTGGCATCGAGTCGGCGGATGCGGCTCGCATTGCCCACTTGATTGAGCTCGCCTTGGAGTTCAGCCAAGCGCACATGAAGCCAGAAGGGGCATTGGTGGTCAAAGTCTTTCATGGCAGTGGCTACAGCCAACTCGTCAAGCTCTTCAAGGACCATTTTGTGCGGGTCAAGCCCTTGAAGCCCAAAGCGAGCCGAGACAAGTCGTCCGAGACCTTTTTGATCGGACTTGGCCTAAAGCCCAGCATGCTGACAGGGGCGAATTCGACCGAAAACAACGATTTACCCCCAAAAACACCGTCTTGAAGGTCCTCTGGGGGGAGAAATCCGCTATACCTCGTCGCGTTTTGGTCTCAATTGAGAGAAAATAAGCCCCCGCGCCTTGAAAAGCATAAAATGGTCGCAATATCACACATGTGATGACAGTTTTCTTAATCGATCGGAGCCTGCATTGAACAATCAATGGTTCTCAAAAGTGGCCGTATGGCTGGTGATTGCTTTGGTGCTGTTTACAGTATTCAAGCAGTTTGACAAAAATTCCTCAGGCACTGCAAGCTACATGGGCTACTCTGACTTCTTGGAAGAGGTCAGGGCCAAGCGCATCAAGACCGCCACCATCCAAGAAGGCCAGTCTGGCACCGAGATTGTGGCCATCACCTATGACGAGCGCAAAGTTCGCACCAACGCCACCTATCTTGACCGTGGCCTGGTGGGCGACTTGATTGCCAATGGCGTTAAATTTGACGTCAAGCCCCGTGAAGAAGGCTCGCTATTGATGACCCTCTTGGTGAGTTGGGGCCCCATGCTGCTGCTCATCGGAGTCTGGGTCTACTTCATGCGCCAAATGCAAGGCGGTGGCAAGGGGGGTGCCTTTAGTTTCGGCAAGAGCAAAGCGCGCATGCTCGACGAGAACAACAACACCGTCACCTTTGCCGATGTCGCCGGTTGCGACGAGGCCAAAGAAGAGGTGAAGGAAGTGGTGGACTTTTTGAAAGATCCGCAACGCTTTCAAAAGCTCGGTGGCCGCATTCCTCGTGGTTTGCTCCTCGTGGGGCCTCCAGGAACCGGTAAAACACTGCTCGCCAAGGGCATCGCTGGTGAGGCCAAGGTGCCGTTTTTTAGCATCTCGGGTTCTGATTTTGTGGAAATGTTTGTCGGCGTGGGCGCGGCTCGCGTGCGCGACATGTTCGAAAACGCCAAAAAGAACGCGCCTTGTATCATTTTCATTGACGAAATTGATGCCGTGGGTCGCCAGCGTGGTGCCGGCCTGGGCGGGGGCAATGACGAGCGTGAACAGACCTTGAACCAAATGCTCGTGGAGATGGATGGTTTTGAGACGAATTTGGGGGTCATTGTGGTGGCCGCCACCAATCGCCCAGATATTTTGGACGCAGCCCTTTTGCGCCCAGGTCGATTTGATCGACAAGTGTATGTGACCTTGCCCGACATTCGCGGCAGAGAGCAAATTTTGAATGTGCACATGAGAAAAGTGCCCATCGGCCAAGACGTGGCAGCGGGTGTCATTGCCCGTGGCACCCCTGGCATGAGTGGCGCTGATTTGGCCAATTTGTGCAATGAAGCGGCCTTGATGGCGGCTAGAAGAAACGCTCGCGTGGTCGAGATGGTGGACTTTGAGAAAGCCAAAGACAAAATTTTGATGGGCCCTGAGCGCAAAAGCATGGTCATGCCCGAAGAGGAGCGCCGCAACACGGCCTACCACGAGTCGGGCCATGCCTTGATCGGCAAGCTCCTGCCCAAATGTGACCCAGTGCACAAAGTCACCATCATCCCGCGTGGTCGTGCTTTGGGTGTCACGATGAGTTTGCCCGAAAAGGATCGCTACAGCTACGACCGCGAGTACATGCTCAATCAAATCAGCATGCTCTTTGGTGGTCGGATTGCGGAAGAGGTGTTCATGAATCAAATGACCACCGGGGCGAGCAACGACTTTGAGCGTGCAACTCAAATTGCCCGTGACATGGTCATGCGCTACGGCATGACCCAGGCCTTGGGCCCCATGGTCTATGCTGAAAACGAGGGTGAAGTGTTTTTGGGTCGCTCAGTCACCAAAACCACCAACATGTCCGAGTCGACCATGCAAAAAGTCGACGATGAGGTCAGAAAAATCATCGACACCCAGTACTACATGGCCAGAAGCCTGATCGAAGACCATGCCAGTCAAATGCACGCCATGGCCAAAGCGCTCTTGGAGTGGGAGACGATTGACAGCGAGCAGATCAACGACATCATGGCCGGGCGTGAACCCCAGCCCCCGAAGGATTGGACGCCACGCATTCCGCCCTCAGGCGACGGTCCAACTGGCGGCACGCCAGCCGTTGTCACTGCACCTTCAGCGGCCCGTTCTGGCTTGGACGTTTGAGCGGCGCATTGATTCACAAGCCATGGCCACTGGTGTTGCCATGGGGCGTGAGAACTCTGGGGCCCCTGGGTCCTTTGGGCCATGAAGCACCTCTGGCAGACCACCCGCTTTGAACTCGACGTGTCCTCACCCTTGGTGATGGGCATTGTCAACATCACCCCCGACTCCTTCTCCACCTCCCATGGGTCGGAAGACTCGCACGCTTTGAGCGCGCGCTCCATCGAGTTGTCGCTCGCACAGATGTCGGCAGGGGCCGAGCTCTTGGATTTGGGCGCAGAGTCCACTCGGCCTGGCGCCCAAGCTCTGGGGGAAGACGAAGAGTGGGCCAGACTGCTTCCTGTGCTCAAAGAAGTGCTCACTTGGCACATCCCGGTCTCTGTGGACACCTACAAGCCTGGCATCATGCAGCGCGCCTTGGATATGGGCGTGGATATCATCAACGATATTTTTGCCTTTCGACAAGACGGGGCCTTGGCGTTGATGACCAAGTACAGTTGTGGCATGTGTTTGATGCACATGCACGGCACGCCGCAAACCATGCAACTGAGTCCCATGCAAGGCCTTGTTGTTGAGCAAGTGCAGGGGTTTTTGAGTGAGCGTGTCCGGGCCTGTGAGCAAATGGAACTGTCACTCAAGCGTTTGATGCTCGACCCTGGTATTGGCTTTGGCAAAACCACCGATCAAAACTTTGCTCTCTTGGCGCGTCAAGGCGAGTTGCGTGTGAAGGGCTTGCCGCTCTTGGTGGGCTGGTCGAGAAAATCGTCCCTCGGTGCGGTCACGGGACTCGAGGTGGGCGAGCGTCTCATCCCCAGTGTGGCTGCAGCGGTGCTCGCCATGGAGCGTGGCGCCCAGGTCATTCGCGTGCACGATGTGAAAGAAACGGTGGCTGCCAAAGCGGTGTGGCAAGCGCAAAGACATCAACACGTTGAGAGCCGTGCACCTGTCCTATAACAACACTGAACCCAAGACATGAATACAGCAAAACAACGCCAATACTTTGGCACCGATGGCATCCGCGGACGTGTGGGGCAGTCTCCCATCACCCCAGACTTCATACTCAAGTTGGCCCATTGTGTGGGCCGGGTGCTCAAAAAAACCGACCCACGCCCAACGGTGTTGATTGGCAAGGACACACGAATTTCGGGCTACATGCTCGAGTCCGCACTCGAGTCGGGGTTCAATTCCGCCGGTGTCGATGTGCTTCTCTTGGGACCACTGCCCACACCGGGTGTGGCCTATTTGACCAGAGCCCAACGCGCGAACTTGGGCGTTGTGATCAGTGCGAGCCACAACAAGTTCGATGACAACGGCATCAAGTTTTTTTCTGACAAGGGCAATAAACTCAGCGATGAGTGGGAGCTCGAAGTCGAGAGCCTCATGAACGAGCCAGCGCAGTGGGTGGAGTCGGCTGCACTTGGCAAGACCCGGCGATTGAACGATGCGCAGGGACGCTACATCGAGTTTTGTAAATCCAATTTCGGTGGTGACTTGACCTTGAAAGGCCTCAAAATCGTGGTCGATGCAGCCCACGGTGCGGCTTATCAAATCGCACCCAATGTGTTTCATGAGTTGGGGGCTCAGGTGGTCTCTTTGGGTTGCTCGCCCAATGGGCTCAACATCAATGATGGTGTTGGCGCCACACACCCACAGGCGTTGGTTGAAGCGGTCAAAACACACCAAGCGGACTTTGGCATTGCTCTGGATGGAGATGCCGATCGACTTCAAATGGTGGACGCGTCGGGCCGGCTTTTTGATGGAGACGAATTGCTCTATCTGATCGCCTCACAACGCGTGGCGTGTGGTGAATCTTTGCGAGGTGTGGCAGGCACGCTCATGACCAACATGGCCATCGAAAACGCCATCAAGGACTTGGGATTGGAGTTCATCCGCACTCAAGTGGGTGACCGGTACGTGCTCGAAGCCTTGCATGAAAAAGGCTGGGTGTTGGGGGGTGAAGGGTCCGGGCACTTGTTGGTGCTGGATAAGCATTCAACGGGAGACGGCATGATCAGTGCGCTTCAAGTGCTGGAGTCATGCCTCAGAGCCCAAAAAACACCTGCCCAGTTGCTGGGAGGCATTGAACTTTTTCCTCAAGTGCTCTTGAACGTCAAACTGCAAAACAAAGGCCCTTGGTCACCAAGCCCACAACTCATTCGAGCCCAAGACCAAGCGAGCCAACAATTGGGCAAGTTGGGGCGGGTGCTCATTCGCCCAAGTGGCACCGAGCCCTTGGTGAGGGTGATGGTCGAGGCGTCAGATATGAAGGTGGCGCAAGAGACTGCACAGCAACTGGTTCAATGGGTTCAATGACGAAGACCCATGGATTTGGAATACGGCTTGAATGACGATTGTAGGAGTCATTGAAACGTCACTGAAACTTCATGGCTTTGAAATGTGATGTGCTGATAATTCAGTTTTGCAATATTTGCGAAAGGACTGTGTCAGCCCATGAACATGCTCTCAAATCCCCCGGTGAGTTTGAAGAAATCAAAGGCTTTGGTCAACAACGCGGTCTTTGGTCACAAAAACAAGACGAGTTTGAAGGACAAGCTCTTTGCTTTGTGGTTTGATCGTTTGGTCTATACCCAGATCTGGGAAGATCCGCAAATTGACATCGAAGCACTCGAGATCAAAAGCACCGACCACATGCTCACCATCGCCAGTGGTGGTTGCAATGCCTTGACTTATCTCTTAGAGCATCCGGCCAAAATCTCTGTGGTGGACTTGAATCATGCCCACATCGCCTTGATTCAATTGAAGTGTGCAGCCATCAAGACCTTGGAATCGCATGAGGATTTTTACCGGTTTTTTGGTGTGGCCAAGTCCAGTAGCAATGTTCGAATTTATAACAACATCATCCGCCAGCAACTCGACGAAACCAGTCGTGCCTATTGGGAGCATGCCACCTTTGGCTTCAAACGCATTCAAATGTTTGCCAAAGGATTTTACAAGTTTGGCCTCCTTGGGCAAATCATTGGTGTGATTCACCTGGGCGCCAAACTCCACGGGGTGAAGCTGTCTGATTTGTTGCTACAAAAAACGGTGGAAAAACAAGCGCAGTGGTTTGATCAACATGTGGCCAAAATATTTGACAATCGATTGGTGAGCAAAATTTGCAGCAGTCCGTATGCCCTCTACAACCTTGGGATACCGCCGAGCCAACACATGGTGCTTTGTAATAATATTCCGAGCAATATGTCGGAAATTTTGAAGCAACGCGCAAGACATTTGGCCACTGTTGCCCCCATTTCAGACAATTATTTTGCCTGGCAAGCCTTTGCCAGAAAATACGATGAATCCGCTCGTGGGCCCATACCCGCTTATTTGAAGCGAGAAAACTACGTCACATTGCGTGCGTCCTTGGATAAATTGGAGGTCGAGCACAACAACATCCGTGATAAATTGACTCAACTGGGCGCGCAATCGGTGGACATTGTGAATTTGCTCGACGCTCAAGACTGGATGTCGCCCCAAGAAATCGTGGTGCTTTGGCAAGCCATCGACAAGGCGGCCAAGCCGGGGGCGCGTGTTGTTTTTAGAACGGCAGGTGAGTACTCACCTTTGAAGACCAGTCTCACGCCAGAATTGGCCCAGCGATGGGTCAGAGACGATGTGTTAAGCGACCGTTTGGGGCCCCAAGATCGCTCTGGGATCTACGGGGCCTTTCACCTGTACCGATTACAAGCCTGAATCAATGGCCACCCATGTCCCAAGCGCTTGAGTTGAGCGACTGGATGCGCAATGCGGGAGCAAGTTTGTCTTGGCATGGGCCCCAAGCCATGGGGGGGACACAAGCCATGGGGGGTGTTGTGCCCGTGATTTGTTCTGAACCCAATCCTCCTCAAGATCAATGCTACATCACCTCTCCCAAGATCGCTTGGTTTGAATACGCAGCGCTAGAGCTTGAGCATCAGCGGTGCTTGTCGTGGACACTGCTCAGTCTGGGTCGAGTTGCCAATGCCTTGGGTTTGAGTCACCACTGTGTGATTGGAAATTTCCCCATCTCCACGGTCGTGTGGACTGCAAGCGAGATGGAGCACATGCCAACGGTGTGTTCATGGGTTGAGCAATCCATGCCGGATCGATTTTTATTTGTGAGAAATGTGCAGCTCGACCAACACGCAGAACTTGTTCAAGAGCTCAAAGCGCAAGGGTTTTACGCACTACCCGCTCGTGTGGTGTATCACTTCGATTTGCGCCAAGAGCCCAAAAAACACGCTTCCCAGTTGCTGCGTGATATGAAGTCAACGGCAAAGTTGGGGCTGACCAGTCGTGTCTTGACTCACCTCACGCAAGAGGAGTCTGAGCATGTGCAGCTGCTCTACGAGAGTGTCTATATCCGCAAGCACGGGCCCTACAACGCACAATACACACCGCGGTTTTTCAGTGACATGGTCAACCAAGGTTGGATGAGTTGTTTGGTGATCCAAAATGAAGATGAAACCACCCGGGCTTTTGCCCTTTTACACCGCGTGGGTGAGACCTTGACGGTTCCCGCATTGGGCTATGACCTCAGAGAGCCAGAAATTGGTTTGTACAGAGCTCTTTTTGTGGAAATTTTCCGTCATGCCTTGCATCACAAGTTGCTGCTCAACTACAGTTCTGGAGCGGGGGACTTTAAGCGAAAAAGAGGAGGGCAGCCACGATTGGAATACACCTTGGTGAAAGCGCCTCGGAGCTGCTGGCATTGGAAGTCCAAATTACTGCAGCGCTTGGAGATGTGGAGTTCGCGATTGGGGCATGAGGATTTGATTTCCTGGGGGGCTTGAGGTCACGTTCACTGGGTAGGGTTTTGTTGTTCTCTTTGTCTTCGTTGTCCTCGTTATCTCAGTTTGAACAACACAGGGTTCATCGGTGATGAAGATCTGCACTCTTGTTTGAGTGCGTTTGAATACCTCACTTCCAGTCAACTCTTGGCAGATGGCGAGAATTTTGAAAAATGACAGTGATCTTCTCCGAGCTCCAATGAAACTATTTCGCACTTGGCTTGAGAGATGCAAGAAATATTCACACAATTGTCACCAAATATCCATAAAGTAAACACCAATTCATAGCCTAGAAGGTGCGGAAATTTTTAAAAATCGATTGGCCTTTTGTGCCGCCCAACTGTGCGTCGGCATCTTTTACGTCCTCATGCCGATGTTGCCGCTTTTGATGGGGGTGGTTTTTTTAAAACCTCGTTTCATTTGGCAATATTCAAAAACCTTTGGAAAGCTCAAGGTTTATATCAAAGCATTGCGCGAAGGCCCGATTCTTCATTATTTCAACGATGTGGTCTCCATCAAGGCCGAGATCCCTGCCTCAATCGAGGGGACTTGCATCAAGTGTGGCAATTGCTGTTTGGACAAGCGGTGTGTGTTTTTGGAGCAAACCAGTGATGAGGAATTCCAGTGCGGGATTTATCACTCGCCTCTAAGACGCTTTTCCAATTGCAACTCATTTCCCTTGGATGCGCGAGACATTGAACGGTATGCTTGTCCAAGTTACACGGTTGTGACGGTGGAGTCTCCAACTTGGATCGCTTCCCCGCCCGAATACCCTGTTCAGTGGATCCGCTCCAATCCTTGAACCTCAAGCATCCAGTGAATAACTTAACACGATTTGAGGAACAAGGGGCACTCAATAGGGTAGGAATTTGCACTGTTCGGTTATTGAAGGCTTGGTCAGTGACATCAAACTTTCACACATATTCTTGATAATTTTACAAGTCAACCAACAAGAACAACTGCATGTTATCCCACCCTGACCCGCATGGTTTAGAGCTCAATATTTCTCTCCCCGCAAGGCAGTCACCTGTCAATCTCTCCAGGCGTGACGGCCCTGACTTCAACGCCAATCTGGGTCAAGCCTTGTTGGTCCATGATTTGAGACTTCAATCGTTTGAATTGACCAAGCCCTTTTCATTGGCGTGGGTGAGGCAACAAGATCAGTTGCGAGAAATTCAAGCCTTTCGTGCGCAGGTCGCCAGACATCATTTGAATGAATCGATGATCAGTGCAAAGGTGACCAACTCAAATGGCCTATTCAATCCCAATGTCTTGGCACAGGACTTGTTTGACGAGTATTGTGAGCATATCCTGGTCAAAAACTCCTTGACTGGGGACGTCTTGGCCTCTTGTCGTTTACTCACGCCTGCCCAGGCCAAGAGGGTGGGCGGCCTTGAGTTAGAGCATGACTTTGACTTGACCCGCATTCGCGCATGGCGCTCCAAGGTTTTGGAGTTGGGCCGTGTCTGCATTCACCCACGATTGAAAATCTCGACTCAAAGACGCATTTTTCGCCTCATGCAAGAACAAATTTTAGGGTTTGTTCAAAGCAATCAACTCTTGATGGTGGTTTGCGCTGTCCATGAGCCCATTGCGCATGACTTGAGTCAAGAATTCTCAGCCGTCTTGGATCGTCCAGCCTTGATGAGCAGCACCCGGTTGGAGTGGCAATTCATTCGATTGCATCACTTGAGCCCCTTTGAATTCCAATTGCGAGCGCGCTATCCTTTGATGGCCCTCAAGCAAGAGACTTCGCTTGTTAACGAGGCGATCTCTGGGCAAGCGTCTATTTCATCCAGTGGTGCGATTGTCCAAACATCACTGAGTCAGACGATGAGCTCTTATTTGCGAATGGGCGCCAAAGTGATGGGGCAACCCTCTTGGAGTCGTGAGCACAGTGCAGTTCATTGGGCTCTCATGATGCGCACACAAGACTTGTCAAGCGTCTTGCCCAGTTCATCGAGAAACTGATGCATTACCGCGCTATTTTTATCTCTGATGTGCACTTGGGAACTCAAGGCTGTCAGGCTGAGTCCTTGCTGGATTTCCTTCGAGAAAATGACTGCGAGCACATGTACTTGATTGGTGATATTGTGGACGGCTGGCAATTGAGACGGAAATGGTATTGGCCTCAAGCGCACAATGATGTCGTTCAAAAATTACTTCGCATGGCCAGAAAAGGCTGTCATGTGGTTTACGTTCCAGGAAACCACGATGAGTTTGCCCGCCATTTTGTACAACACCATTTTGGTGGGGTGGAGGTGCTCAAAGAGACCACACACACCACGGCCAACGGCCAGGTGCTTTGGCTCATCCATGGTGACTTCTTTGATGCGGTTGTGAAGTATGCCAAATGGCTCGCTTACGTGGGTGACTACCTGTATGAGCTGATCTTGAAACTCAACCGCTATTACAATCTATTGCGAGCCAAGCTGGGATTGCCCTATTGGTCCTTGTCAGCCTTTTTAAAACACAAGGTCAAGCAAGCCGTTGGTTTTATCAATGAATTTGAAGTCGCAGTGGCAAAAGAAGCCAAGCGCCGTGGTTATCAAGGTGTGGTTTGCGGGCACATCCATCACGCTGAAATCAGAGACATCGATGGTATTTTGTATTGCAACGATGGCGACTGGGTTGAGAGCCGTACTGCCTTGGTCGAGCACATGGATGGTCAGTTGGAAATCATCTATTGGGACCAACTGGTTGAGCACGTGAAATCATTGGCCCCGGCCATCTCTTGAGATGAAAGTGTAACAGTCGAAACTGTTCGCCGGTCTTGACTCAACTGACCTAGCCCCCTGCCATGCTCCTTTATCGTGAGTTGAGTGCACTGCTTGCATAGGCTACTCGAGCGTTTGACGCGAAAATTTAGGACCATGTTATTGAAATGGATGCTTCATGAAAATACTCATCGTGACAGATGCCTGGGAGCCACAGGTCAATGGTGTCGTCCGCACCTTGAAGATGACCACCCAGGAGTTGCGAGGATTGGGTCATGAGGTTGAACACATCACGCCCAACCTCTTCAAGTCCATTCCGTGCCCGAGCTATCCGGAGATTTCCATTGCCTTGGCGGGCAAAACTGCAGTCAA
>CAIPFK010000064.1 GCA_903864315.1 uncultured Burkholderiales bacterium
ACGGTCTCCTCAATCTCGAATGCCTCATCGGTGTATGGCTCCCTACTCACACCGGGCGTGGTCAATTTGTCCGGGGTTCAAGGCGTGGATGCGGTGAGTGGCTCGGCTTCGGTCATCAATTTGCTCTACAGCAGCAGCAACAATGTGAAAGCGGGCACCTACCCGCAACGGGCGTCCTCGCTCTTGACTGGCAATGATGCCGCCAACTACAGTCTGAGCGCTTACACAACACCCAGCTCCAATTACACGGTGAGCGCACTGCCGATCACGGTGGGCTCCATTGCGCCAGCCGCTTCAAACTACGGCGCCACAGTCGCCCCAGGCGCAGTCACACTCAATGGTGTACTGGGCAGTGATCTGGTGAGCAGTGCGGCGAGTATTGTGAGTGCGAGTTACAGCACCAGTGCCCATTTGAAGGCGGGCAGTTACAACCAAGGTGCCAGCACCCTCACCAACACCGATGCGGCCAACTACACCCTCACCGCTTACACCTCACCCACAGCGACTTATACGGTGAATGCGCTCGCGTTGAGTGCAAACATTGCCGCCGCAACGTCGAGCTATGGCGCGACGGTCACGCCAGGCAGTGTGAGCCTAGGAGGCGTCTTGGCGCTGGATGTGGTGAGCGCGAGCGCAACCATTGCCAATCCACAAAACAGTGCCAGCGCCCATTTGAAGGCGGGGAGTTACAACCAAACGGCCACCACCTTGAGTGGGGGCGACGCTGCCAATTACACCTTGGCGGCCACCACCACCAATTTGAACTATGTGGTGAGCCCTTTGACGATCAGTGTCGCGTCCATCGCCAGTGCCACCTCCGTGTATGGTGCACAGGTGCAGACGGGTGCTGTCAATTTGTCGGGGGTGGTGGGTTCAGATGCGGTGCTCAGCAGTGCATCGATTGTGAGCCCAGCGTACAGCAGCAGCAACCATTTGAAGGCGGCTGCTTACAACCAAATGGCCTCCACGGTGTTGAGTGGAAATGATGCTGTGAACTACACGCTCACCCCTTACACCACCCCAGTGGCCAATTACACCGTGACGCCATTGGGGATCACCGCCTCCATTGCCAGTGCCAACTCGGTGTATGGCTCGGCGCTCACACCCGGTGAGGTCACCTTGAGTGGGAAACTCACGGGCGACGTGGTGCAAAGCATGGCCTCGGTGGTGAACCCCAACCTCAGTGCCGCTCTTCAGCTCAAAGCGGGCTCCTACAACCAAAGTGCCACCACCTTGAGTGGGGTTGACGCGAGCAACTACAGTCTCACAGCCTACACCACCAACAATTTGAATTATGTGGTCACGCCGTTGGCGCTCACCGCCTCCATTGCAGATGCCACTTCGGTCTATGGCAGCGCAGTCACCCCAGGGGCCGTGACCATGCTCGGGGTGATTGCCGGTGACCAAGTGAGCAGCACCGCCTCCGTTGCAACACCGCTCACCAGCACCAGCAACCGCATGAGCGCAGGAACTTACACACAAACGGCCAGTGTTTTGAGTGGCAATGATGCGAGCAACTACAGTTTTGCGCCATACACGACCCCAGTGGCCAATTACACGGTGACACCGTTGGGAATCACGGCGCTCTCCATTGACCCAGCACAGTCGAACTATGGGGCCACGGTGTCAACTGGGGCGGTCACCTTGTTGGGTGTTTTGGCGGGCGATGTGGCGAGCAGCACCGCGGCCATTTTTGCACCCGCATTGAGCAGCAGCAACCACTTGAATGCGGGCAGTTTCAAGCAAACCGCCACCACACTCAATGGCGCGGACGCCGCCAACTACAGTCTCACACCGTTCACGACACCGACCCCGAATTACACGGTGACTGCACTGCCGCTCACGGCGGCCATTGCCAGCGCCACGTCAAACTATGGCAGCGCAAGCAACGCAGGCGTCGTGACGTTCACAGGTGGGCTCACGGGGGATGTGTTCACCAGCGTGGTCGCTTTGGTCAATCCCGCTTACAGCACGAGCAACCACCTCAAAGTGGGAAGCTACAACCAAGCCGTGAACACCCTCACTGGCATTGATTCGGGCAACTACACCTTGAGTGCCTACACCACCACAACGCCCAATTACGTGGTCACGCCCTTGGCGCTGTCGGGCTCGATTGCCGGGGTCAACGTCAATTACGGCTCGGCGCTCACGCCGGGTCTGGTCACGCTCACCGGGGGGCTCAGCGGCGACTCGCTCTCGAGCACCGCCTCTTTGGTGGCCGCGGTGTACAGCAGCAGTGGCCGTTTGACGGTGGGCAGCTATCAGCAAACGGCCAGTGTGTTGGGTGGCAGCGATGCGAGCAACTACACCTTCTCTGGGGTCACGACACCAAGCGCCAATTATGTCGTGGCGCCCATCTCGGTCAATGCATCGGTTGCCGCAGTGAGTCTCAACTATGGGCTCGCCAACGCCCCAGGCGGGGTCAGTTTGACTGGCGTCTTGAGTGGCGATGCTGTGCAAAGCGTTGCCCAGATTGCCAACACGGTCAATAGCAGCAGCGGTCGTTTGAGAGTTGGCAACTACAGTCAAACGCTGGGACCCCTCAGTGGGACAGATGCACGCAATTACACGCTCTCCAATGGGGGGGCGAGTTTTGACAACTACTCGGTCAAGCCCTTGGCCATCACCGTGGCGTCGATTGCGCCCGCGACCAGCATTTACGCATCGAGCACCACGCCTGGTTCGGTCGCTTTGACGGGGGTATTGGGTGCAGATCAAGTGGCGAGCCAAGCCTCCATTGTCAATCCCTTATTGAGCAGCAGCAAGAACCTCGCTGCGGGGGCTTACAACCAAGCCGCCTCCTTGCTCAGTGGCAGCGATGCGGGCAACTACAGCCTCAGTGCATTCACCACCGCGAGTCCCAATTACACCGTCAAGCCCTTGTCCATCACGGCCTCCATTGCCCCATCCACTTCTGTCTATGGTGCCACCCTTGTGCCTGGTGCCGTGGCGCTCGGTGGGGTGATCAAAGGCGATGAGGTGGCGAGCCTTGCCACATTGGTGAGCCCCATGTACAGCTCGAGCTTGCACTTGGCTGTGGGCAACTATGCTCAAAGCGCCAGCACCTTGAGTGGTGCAGACGCGAACAATTACAGCTTGGCCGCTTTCACCACACCGAGTGCCAGTTACTCGGTGAGTCCACTCATGATTTCTGCATCCGTCTCACCTGTCTTGACCACCTATGCAGACGCGGCGAGCACGGGGTGGGTGGCCTTGACGGGAGCACTCATGGGGGATGGGGTGGCAGGGGTGTCCTCACTGCAAAATCCGACCTTCAGCAGCTCCCAGCACTTGAACGCAGGCTCCTATGTTCAAAACATGGCCTTGAGCGGCCTGGATGCAAAGAACTACAGCTTGGCCTCAACCCAGACGCCCACGGCCAATTACACCGTGGCACCTCTTTCTCTCATGGGGGCGATCTCACCGAGCTCCTCGGTGTCGGGCTCGCCACTCTCGCCGGGTGTTGCGCAGTTGAGCAACGTCTTGCCTGGAGACCGTGTGGGCGACGTCAAAGTGGTGGTGAACATGGCCGCTGCAGGTGCAGCCTCCAATACTGGCAGCCCAGTGGCCACCACGGTTGGCACCTTTGTGGGCGCTCAAGGGGTGTCGGCCTTGTCCGGTCCCGATGCAGCCAATTATTCATGGGCCAATGTCAAAGGGGACTACACCGTCAAGGCTGGGTTTTCAGCGGCGACGGTCTATCCCCAGGAAAGCCTCACGAGCACCAGCCAGGTGACCCCCATGCTCAAAGCGTTGGATGCCACCAGCGCCTTGGCACTCAAAAATTCTCCGGCGGGCTCAGACAACACACCACCCAGCAACTCAAGCTCGAACGCCTCAACCGTTGCCAATCAAAGTCAGCGCGCCTTGAGTGTTCCCTCTAAGGGTGAAGACTCAGTGGTGGCAAGCAATACCGTGCCCAATGCGGCTGGGGCCGACAACGCCGCCAAGGCGGGACCCAACACGGTACTGGCCGCCAGTCCCTTGCAGAGCTCTTCTCCCGCTCCCATCGCAAGCGCCGTGGCGGCTCCAACTTCATTGGCCTCGGTGAACTCCAAAATTGACGTGCCCCAAACCCGCTACTTTGTCCCAGGCAAGCCTGGCACGCCAGCCCCATCGAGCAATTTATTCCAATCAGCCCAGGCCAATGAATTGCCCAGCACTTCAGCTTTTTCATCCCCGAGCTCCAACGCTCGCCTCGATGCCAACCCCTCTTTTTCACTGCAAAACAAAACAGTCCCCGATTCAAGTGAACTCTCTGGGGTCACTGCTCTAGCGCAGACAGCGCAGGGGACGCTGGAGTCGATGGGCCAAGTCGTGGGCGGTATCGCTCTGGCCATTCCTGCAGTGGGGGAGGCCATCTCAACGCTGGTGGCCGCCGCCCCCGTGGTGGGAGACGTGATCCATGGCATGGCCGTTGCGGTGCCCGTCGTGGCCGAGGCGGTCACCACCTTGAGCACCACCCTCACGTTTTTGAGTGCAGCAAGCTCCGCCCCCATCGTGCCAGTGCCAGCGCCCTCTCCCGGTGTGCCGATTAATTCAATGGGAATGAGACTGCCCGTTCGTTGGGGGGCCGAGGGCTGATTTTGACCAACAGGTTTTCAGCACATTCACTGGGTGGGACTGTTGTTTAAAGTATTCGTTTTTGCGGTGAAACAATGTAAATTAGCCCGTTTTTTCGGGTTATTTGAATCTTCGAAGCTAGAATAAACCCTGATGTCACAAAACTATCGTCAAAAATAAGTCGGGTTAACCCCGTTCATGTTTTGAGTCGCGACCCCAAGCTGTTGTCTTGGTCTGACACCCACCATTTTCTTTATTTCAACCCTCAGGAGACTTTCCCATGATGTTCAAAAAACTCGTCCTCGCCAGCGCCCTCATGAGCGCATTGTGTGCTTATGCTGATGCGCCCGCAGCCGATCCCTTGGCCTTCAACGTCGGTGCCGTGAGCGAGTACCGCTACCGTGGTATTTCCCAATCTGCTGTGAAGCCTGCCCTCCAAGGTGGTGCTGACTACACAGCGGCCAATGGCCTGTATGTGGGGACTTGGTTGTCTTCCATCAACTGGATTCATGACTCCGACCCCAAAGGCCGTGCCACAGGCCCCGTTGAGATGGACATTTACGGTGGTTACCGTGGTGCATTGAACGATGCCATCTCTTATGACATCGGTGGCCTAGAGTACCTCTATGTGAACAACACATTGAGCACCATTCCTGGTGCCGTGAACGCCAACACATTTGAAGTGTATTTGGCGTTGAGCGCTGGCCCCTTTGTGGCCAAAGTGTCTGACAGCACGACCAATCTCTTTGGGACAGCCAACAGCAAGGGCAGCACCTATTTGGACTTGAGCTACACCGCCGACTTGGGCGAAGGCTTGACCTTGGTCCCCCATTACGGCAACCAAGTGGTGGCTAACAATTCTTCATTGAGCTACAGCGACTTCTCGTTGGCGTTGAACAAAGACATCGGTGACGGTGTTGTGTTGAGCGCCACCGCATTGGGCACCAACTTCAAATCCAAAAATGGCGCTGCTTACACATTGCCCCAGACTGGTGGCAAAGATTTGGGCTCCACAACCCTCGTCTTGGGCGTCAAAAAGAACTTCTGATCGACTTGTTCACTGGGTGTTGATCACCTGGGTGTGAGTCTTTGAAGGTCTTTGCCAAGTGCCAAGACCGCTTCACCTAAACTCCCCGCCTGATGGCTTGCATCGGCGGGGAGTTTCCTTTTGGGGCCGATCTTTTTTTCGATCAATCTTTCGAACAATCTTTCGAACAATCTTTCGAACAATCTTTCGATCAATCGGTCACCAGTTGCGCCGCCACCTTGCGTGTGATCAACAACGCCACAAAGAAGGGGGCGAGGCTTGAAGGAGGCTCACATCGCTTTGGGCTTGCAGGGCACGCCCTTGAGGGTGGTTCGCACCTTGGGTCTCATTCTTACCGAACCAGGTCGACCTCGACGACACCCGGTGGGTGCCCATGGAGGTCACGCCAAACGTTTGGGCTCGACGCCCAGTCGAGCATGAAGCCTTGGAGAGGCAGTGGTGTATTCGAATGGGATTTTGTCGGTCTTGAACACCAATTTTGCAATGCCATAAGCGGCCAGGGTTGCTTCATGAAAACCACTCAAGATGAGTTTTTTCTTGCCAGGATAGGTGTTGATGTCGCCCACGGCAAAGACGCCAGGGATGTCGGTGGCGAAATCGTCGGTGCTGACTGGGATTTGTTTTTTCTTCATGGCCAAGCCCCATTCAGCCAAGGGACCCAACTGTGGGGACAGGCCCAGGTTCACACTCACCATGTCAACACCCGCCAAGTGGGTTTGGGCCGAAGCGTCCACCCACTGGAGTTGCATCAAGGGCTGGGCAAACCCACCCATGGGTGTTCCAGCGCCTTGCTCACCCGAACCTTCGAAGGCGGTGATTTGCCCGTGGAGAAACTGCAGTTTGACGCCATGCGCGTCATGCTTGAGGGAACTCTCTCTCACACGCTCAAAGTGCTCGATCAAGACCCGGGGCGCGTCCAGTTGCTCGCGCCGGTGAATGAGGGTCACCTCTGGGGGTTCAGCAAAGGCGGCGTTGGATGTTTTGCTCTGGCTCTTCAAGGCCTCCACGCTTTGAAGGGCCTCGTTCAAGGCGGCTTCGTCACCACCCACGACCCACACCCGGTGAGGATGTCGGTGCGCAATGTGCTCTTGGATGGGGCCATAAAAAACACCTCGACCCAGCCATGAGTCCAACCCCGCGCTGGCGAGGGGTCTGGGTAAAAAGGCGCCCACCCCACAGGCCAAGACCACCGCTTTGACTTCAAACACCAAGCCTTGTGCCGTGGTGACTCGAAAGCGTGGTGCGCTCGGATGGGGTGGGGTGTCGGTTTCGCTGCCTGAGGGCGCTTCCAGGGTCTGCACTTGGGTGACCAATTGTCCACCGTGAAAGGGTGCAGCAAAGGGTTTGATTTGGGTGAGCAAACGGTCTACGAGCTCTTGGCCCGTGCACATGGGCAGGCCTGGAATGTCATAAATGGGTTTGTCCGCGTAGAGCTCGACACATTGACCGCCAGGACGTGCAAGGGGGTCCACGAGGTGACAGCTCACGCCAAGGAGTCCAAGCTCAAAGACTTGAAAAAGCCCCACAGGCCCGGCACCCACGATGAGAACATCGGTGTGCACGGTGGGGTGAAGTTTCAAAGCCAAAGCAAATTGAGGTGGTGGTCTATCGAGATTGCAGCATGGCAGCACCCGAGGGTGATGCCCATGCTCGCAGGCTTGTGTCTACAAAGAGCACGGCAAGAGGGTTTCATCGATCCATGGGCCAAGCATGCATGAAGGATCCAAGCCCCGCCAACGCCATCATGTTGTCCTAGCGCACAACGCAAAAGACCCCATCAGCGTCGGAGTTCTGGCAATTTGCCGGTTTTGTCTTTCCAGTCCTCCGCGTCCTCCAAGGGCGCTTTGCGCTTGGTGATGCTGGGCCAGCCAATTTGGGAGAGCTCCGCATTCAAGGCCGTCATGTGCTCTTGATCGGGCGGCACGTCCTCTTCGGCGTAAATGGCGTTGACCGGGCACTCAGGAATGCAGACCGCACAGTCGATGCACTCGTCGGGGTCGATCGTTAAAAAGTTGGGGCCTTCGCGAAAACAGTCGACGGGACAGACGTCCACGCAGTCGGTGTATTTGCAGCGGATACAAGATTCGGTGACAACGTGAGTCATGACAGGATTAGAAGGTTGGTCAAAAGGGTGGATTCAAGACGGGCTTGCTCGGATGGGTGCATTTTAAATCACAAAGCTTGGGTTTTTGGCATTGCCCTTGTTGGGGCCCCGTATTTGCCAACTGGGCATCATTCAAGCCTCGGGGCTATTGTCAATCAACACCGCCCCAGCGGTTTGATGCGAGGCGGTGTCGACCAAAATCATGGAGCCCGCGAGTCTGCAATCTTTGAAGTTTTGCGCCATAAGGGGCTCTTTGAAGTTGAGTTGCACGCGCCCGATCGCATTCATGGCCAAGGACTCGGCCGGGTGGGTCTCGAGCGTCAAAATATCGATTTGGTGGGTGATCTCGGCCACTTGGGCTTTGACCCACTGGTGACCATGCAGAGCCCAGTAGGTGCGGCCTTTGACCAAGGGCTCGCTGTCCATCCAGGCCACCGTGGTTTTGAGGGTCCTCACCGCTGCAATGGGGTAGGCCAGACTGTGGGGGTCTTTGGAGGCGGCGATCAGCCAGTCGCCCCTGGAGACATCGACCTCGCGGTCCAAAATCACGCCGACACTTTGGCCTGCAAGGCCCAGGTGCTGGTCTTGGGTCTGCCGGGTGGCGTTCAAGATCTGGGCGACCGTTGCCACACTCTCGCTTGGGTGGACCTTGACTTGGTCACCCACCTTCAAGTGACCAGAGGCGACTCGCCCCCAAAACACCCG
>CAIPFK010000065.1 GCA_903864315.1 uncultured Burkholderiales bacterium
CGCTTCTTGGGCATCGATACTCTCCCCAGTCAAGGCCATTTGTGCTGCCCTGGCATACCCAATGGTTCTGGGCAAAAGCCAACACCCGCCGTCACCAGGGATGATGCCGACTTTCACAAAGCTCTCGGCAAACACGGCCCGCGAAGACGCCAAACGGATGTCACACATGCAAGCCAAGTCGTTGCCAGCACCAATGGCAGGACCATTCACCGCTGCAATGATGGGGAGTTGAAGTTTTTCAAAGGCGCGTGGAATTCTTTGAATGCCCACCTTGTAGTTTTCTGCGATTTGCTCGGGACTGCCCGCAAACATGCCTTCACGGTCACGCATTTGCGCGACATTGCCACCCGAGCAAAAAGCGGTCCCAGAACCCGTCAAAATCGCACAACGAATACTCATCTCTGCATTGAGGTACGCAAATATATTCTCAAAAGCTGCAAACATCTCCTCCCCACTCAACGCATTGCGAGTTTGAGGACGATTGAGCGTCAAGACGGCAACACTGCCTTGGCGTTGAAACAAAATAGGTGCGTCCGGGTCATTGGCCGTGGCTGGATCAAAGGCCAATGCCTTGGTGCCCGCGGGATGGGTTGAAGTGGTGTGATCGTTCATGTAGGAGGAAATCAATCTAAAAAGTTAAAAAAATGATGCTTTGTACTAATTCGAAGTTACCCCATCAAAGACCCAACACCCGCTCGGCGTTGCCGTGCATGATTTTCTCCATCACCTCGTCCTTGTAGCCCAACTCGGCCCATTCTTTGAGAATGCGCTCATAGGGCAGGCTTGGATAGTCGCTTCCAAACATGATTTTGTCTTGCAGTCTCCCGCGGATATCGACCTTCAAATTGCCGGGAAAGTATTTGGGTGCCCAACCTGACATTTCCCAATACACATTGCCCTTGTGCAAAGCAACCGCTGTTGTCTCTTCGACCCAAGGCCAGCCGGGGTGGGCCATGATGATTTTGAGATTGGGGAAATCGGCCGCCAAATCGTCAATGTGTGACGGGTGAGCATGGCGTACCCGAGCACCATTTCCCCCTGGCATTCCCGCCCCCATCCCCGTCGTTCCGACATCAATCATGACGGCCGCACCCAAGCCATTGATCACCTCAAACAAATCGTAATGGCGTCGATCGTTGACAGCGAAATGCTGCATGATTGGGTGAAAGTGAAAACCAATAAAACCCAGTTCGTTGACTGCTTTTTTGGCTTGTTGAATCGCGATCTCCCCTTTGGCGGGTTCTACCGCACCCCAGCATTGGATGATGCGCTCAGGGTGGCGTTTCCACATGTCATGGACGTACTCATTGGTACAAGGCGGTGCAGCAACCGTCGTCTCCAAGTCGAGGGCCACCAAGCAAGCTTGCACACCCGCTTGCGTGAACTCCTCCAACACCCCCGCCTCGTCTTTGGCCACCCAGTCGCGCTTCCAATACCGCGCCAATTCAGCCGGGTATGGACCTTGTGAGTCAATCCAAGTTTGTGTGCCAGGGTAGCAATGCAGGTCAATGATTCGCATGATGTCAGCTCTTTTAATGAATGTTTAAAATCAAATCGGGTACTTGTGCTCGCCACCAGGGCGATCTTTTTCAGCGCCTAGCCTCAGTGGGTTTTACTCTCGTCTTGCATCTTTTGGGTGATCCATTCACCCAAAGCTTTCTTCGATACCTTGCCAAAGGTGGAGACAGGAAAATCGCTCAAAGCCTCAAGTCGCTCGGGCAGTTTGAATTTGGCAATTTCTTTGGTGAGTAAAAAGTCCACCAATTCTTTGAGCACCAAAGTTTTGTTGGTTTTTAAAATCACGAAGGCGCACATTTTTTCTCCCATGTTCGCATCCGGCATGGGCACACATGCAACGTTTTGTACGCTCGGGTGCATCAGGATCAAATTCTCCACCTCTTCAGCGCTGATCTTTTCACCACCTCGGTTGATCAAATCCTTCTTTCGTCCTTCAACGACATAGTTGCCCGAGGGATGCTGGCGCATCAAATCTCCCGAGCGATAAAAGCCATCCACCGTGAATTGTTTGGCGTTGTACTCTGGCACACCGTAGTAGCCTCTGAGCGTATAGGGGCCTCTCACCGTGAGCTCGCCCACCTCTCCCATGGGCACGATGTTATCGTCTTCATCGAGGAGCATCACTTCATCGTCTTCGCACACGGGACGACCGCAAGTGTTCATCACCACTTCATCGGGGTCACTTGAGCGCACAAACATGAGTGTGCCCTCCGACATGCCGAAGTTTTCTTGCACAAACACACCCGGAATCAAGGACTTGGTTTTGAGCCTCACTTCGGGCTGCATGCGTTGTCCACCGCTTTGGATGAACTTCAAACTCGACAAATCGAACTCTGTGACGCTGGGGTCATTGATCAAACGAATCAACAGTGCAGGCACGACCTTCAAATGCGTGACCTTGTGTTTTTGAATCAAGTCAAACATCTCAGCCGGACGCGTATTGTGGTGGACCACCACTTTGCCGCCATTGAACATGAAGCCTTGAATACCTGGGCACGCTAGCGGCAAGTTGTGAGCAATGGGAAGAACCAACAACAAGACCGAGTCTTGCGTGACCTCGCACACTTGGGCCGCAACCTTGGAGTTGTAAGCATAGTCGTTGTTGGTTCTTGGGATCAACTTCGGTATGCCTGTGGTGCCACCCGAGAGTTGAAAAATACAAGGATCCAAGGGATCGATCTTGATCTGCGTCAACGCACTCACGGGCAATGTCGCGGGTTTGTTGATCAAATCCCTCAAGGAATGCTCACCGGGCTTGGCGTTGCCCAAGACGACTTTGAATTTCATGCAAGAGTGCTTCTCTTGGACTCGGTCCATGATGGGAGAGAATTCAAAGTCCCCTGACTTCTCAGGATAGACACACATGGCCGCTTGTGAGAGCTCAACGAATTGGTTGATTTCTGCAAAGCGATGGGTCACCAAGGCGGCAATAGGAATGGCACCCATTTTTTGCAGCGCAAAGTACAGGAGAACAAATTCGTGCACGTTCGGTAGCGTGGGCACCACCCGGTCCAAGGGCTTCAAGCCCATTTCCAATAGATTGAGTGCCAAATTGGTGGTGATGCGGTCGATATCGGTGTAGGTGTACGCGTGGTCACCGTCCACCAGTGCCACACGACTGGTGTAACGCTCGTAGACGGTCTTGAACTCATCACACAAAGAGCGGTCTTGCCAATAGCCACGCTCGCGATAAAGCTGGATGAATGAATCAGGAAAGGGAACAAAGCCTTTTAGCATGGTCGTCTCGCAAAAAGAAGTTGAAATTCAGGGGGCGCGTGCCTTTGAGCCATGGCCCCCTCCAGTGTGTTCAAGTCGATGCGGTGAAACCACCATCGATCACGATCACTTCACCCGTGACGAAGCGATTGCCTTCAATGAGTGACATCATTGTCTGTGCCACATCATCGGCCGTGACGCAACGTTTCAATGGGGTGAGTTTTGCGCGTTTGCCCATCAAGTCGTCATACTTATCCCCCAGCATTCTTTCCATCCAGTCGCCTTCCATCCAACCAGGGGCGACTGCATTGACGCGGATATCGGGACCCAAATTCCAGGCCAAAGTTTTGGTGAGGTTGACCACCGCCGCTTTGCTGGCTGCGTATGGCAGTGGCTGCGGACCTGGCCTGAGGCCCACGATACTGGCGGTGTTGACCACACTGGGGTTGGTCCCTTTTTTAAGCCAAGGCACCGATGCACGCACCACTTGGAACATGCCTTTGACATTCACCGCGAACGTGCGGTCCCACTCATCCATATCCAAGCTCTCCAAGTCCTTGACCTTCCACGTGGCCGTTGTGCCAGCATTGGAGACCAAGGCATCGAGATGACCAAAGGCCTCGCCAACTTGGTCCAACATGGCGCGAACCGCTGCGTCAGAACTCACATCGCACTGCACCAGCAAGGTCTTGGCACCCAAAGCCTGCGCCTCCAAGGCGGTGTCTTGGGCCGCTTTGGCACTGGAGGCGTAGTTGATGGCGACGTCATAACCAGCCCTGGCCAGCGCCAACACCGCGCTTTTACCGATGCCTGTCGCGCCACCTGTGACCAATGCTTTTTTACGTTCTGTCATGGCTGAAATGTCCTTTTTAGTGTGTTCGTGGTGCAGTTGAGGACCCAGATCTGAGAAGAAAGCCTTCTTGACCCCCTGGCGCTCAAAGAATGTCGACTGTAACGTGAAGTAGAGATACTAAAAAGATGGCAAAATATGGCCATTGATACCTTTTTGTTATCCCCTCAGAACCGCATGATGATCTTGCAAATGAGCGCCCAAGTCCTTGGACCCACCCAGCAATGAAGCTCAATCAACTCAAAGACCTCATGGCCATCGTTGAGCGTGGCAGTTTGCGCGCCGCTGCCAGGCACTTGGGTCAAGCCCAACCGGCACTCACGAGGAGCATTCGTTTGCTGGAACAAGATCTGGGAACCAGTCTATTTGAGCGTGAAGCCAGGGGAATGGTTCTCACACCGGCGGGCAAACTCTTTTATCAGCGGGCAAGTTTGGTGCTTCACGAACTCAGGCATGCGAGGGAAGAAATTGAGCAACACACGGGGCAAATGACAGGTACCGTGGTCATGGGCCTGTCCATCATGCCCCATGTGGGCTTGTTGCCCCAAGCCTTGCCACGTTTCAGAGAACGATTTCCCCACATCAAGCTCAAAGTCATTGAAGGCCTCTACCCTGCCATTGAGCCAGGGCTCAGAGACGGCAGCATTGACTTTTATTTGGGTGCGGCGCCTGAAGAAGCGATTGAAAGCGGACTCATCAGCACCGAACTCACCGAAAACACGCGCACGGTGGTGGCCCGTAAAAATCACCCCTTGTGTTTCGCCAAAAGCATCACTGACCTCAAAGACGCGCAGTGGGCCAGCACCTCTGTGAGTTTCAATGCGGAAAACGACCTGATCGATCTCTTTGCCCAACACGGCTTGCCCGCACCCCAGTTGATGTTTCAAGCCAACTCGGCGCTGAGCTTGATGGTCGCGCTCTCGAGCACAGACCTGATCGCCTTGCTTCCCGTGCAATGGAATGATTTTCACCTGACCAAAGACGCCCTACAAGTGATCCCCATCAAAGAGACTTTGCCCGCCCCCTCGATTGTTTGTATTCAACGACCAGGTCTTCCGCTCACACCAGCAGCACAGTGGATGTTCCAGTGCCTCAAGAGTGCCATTTAATTAACAGTGCGAATTGTGAACCTTCGCCACATACACCATCCCCAAGCCACCCTCTGCTTCGAACCTCTCCGTACACACCACATTGAGAACCCCTAGTCTTTTCAAGTTCAAAAAGGAAGAACTCTGCCAGGCTTGAATCCTCGGGTTAACATCAATCGGTCACCTTGCAAGTCGACTTGAGCGATGACTGCGACATCAAGGTTGGACACACATGATCCTCAACATCTCATCAAAGGCCCCATGCGTCACGCTGAAAACTATCAAAAACTCCAAGACGTGATGACGGCGTATGCACCGTGGGTCAAAACTTCAGCCAATCAACTCTTGTCTTTTTTGGATATGAAGGACAAAACCGTCGTCGACTTTGGTTGCGGTCGAGGCACTTGGCTTGAAATGGCCTTGAGCCATGGTGCCAACCGGGTGCTGGGCTTGGATACCCATGCATTAGAAAACGAAACCCAACTCGTCCCTGTTCAATATGTGGATTTGTCGCAATTGGTGCACTTGGATGAGAAGTTTGATGTTGCATTGTGTTTGGAGGTCGCCGAGCACCTCCCCCCATCCTGCGCGCCCACATTGGTGAGCTCATTGTGTCAAGCGGCCAACATTGTGGTTTTTTCTGCGGCCATTCCCGGACAAGGAGGGATGTACCACCTCAACGAGCAAGCCCCAGCCTATTGGCATGCATTATTTTTAGCGCACCATTTTGATTGCTATGATTTTCGGTCTCTCTTTTGGGACGATGCGCTGATTCAACCTTGGTACCGCTGCAACACCTTGGTTTTCGCTCACCGCGATGCTGCAGATCGTTTGGGAGCCCTAGCTCAGTACAAAGTGCAAAGCCCATTGCATTTGGTGCACCCAGATATTTTTGAGGCCTATGCATTGAGCGACAAAAACGTCATCTTGCATTATGACGCCATCAAATTGCGGTGGTATCCCGAGATGATTGCCAATGATGAGTTGCCACTTGCAAAGCTGTAGTTGCCTGAAGTGTTGCACCAGGCTCAAAGCCCTGAAGTCATCAAAGACGGTGACCTCCCATTGTCAATCCTGAGCCCTGAGATTTTTTTTGATGATCCAATGGCATCAAAAAAACTGGGAGATGCGAGCGTCTTTCATGACACCAGAGCCAATCTCCAAATTCCAAAAAGATAAAATTAGACAATGGGGCCAAGAGTTCAAAGCGGCCAATCGCAAGCTCGTTTAAAAGGTGTTGAATCCATAGACAGTTTTCCCCCATTTGGGCTTGCCAGGCTCAATCAGGGGCAATGGAAATACAGGGCAATTGGGTGCATTGGGATAGGCCTGTGGCTCAAAGCACAACCCCTCTTGCTGCTGATAAAACCGCCCTTCTTTTCCTGGGCCTTGACCAATGTGGGCCAAAGGGTTCAGCCCCGTATAAAACTGCATGGCTGGCTCACTTGACCACACCGTCATCGCTCGTCCCGTTCGAGGCGCAAAAACTTCAGCACAAAGCTTTAAATCTGGCACAACTGTCTGAGCACTGACAGGGGGATCACAATCGAGCAAAAAGCAATCATCAAAACCATTCAAATTCCACATGGCCAAGTGCTGCGACAAGGGCCTTCTTGCAGTCAAATCAAAGGCGGAACGATGGGTTGAGATGAGCCGGCCGGTGGCGACCCAACACTCGTCCACCTCAAAATACTGACTCGAATGAACCATCACTTCGTGATCCATGGCGCTGCCCGAGCCACAGCCATTGAGATTGAAATAAGGATGAGGGGCAAAGCTGGCCAAAGAAGGTTTTCCAATGGCGTGGGCCTCGTAGGAGATCTCCAAGGCATTTTGCAAAGTCACCCGATACTCCAATCTGAGTTCCAACTCGCCAGGAAAGCCCATCTCGCCGTCGGCAAAGCGGTAACTCATGAGAACTCGATCGGATTGAACTTGATCCACATGGAGTGCTTTGAAGCGAAGTCCCTCCAAACCACCATGCAAGCAGTGTGGGCCATCGTTGGCATGGAGCCGGTAAAGTTGTCCATTGAGAGTGAATTGCGCCTGACCAATTCTCCCCGCATAGCGCCCGATAAAGGCACCCACAGAACTGCGTGCAGCCATGGTGTCGTCTAGGCTGGCGTAACCCAGCACCACATCGTCGATACCTCCCCAACGATCGGGGGTGAGGATTTGCAAAATTCGACCACCGTAATTGGTGAGCGCCACTTGGAAACCTAGGCCATTGGTCAATTCAAATAGGCCGAGCGCTTTGCCATCCAGTTGGCCTTGAAACACATTACGATCCAATGTCTTCATGGCTTCATCACTTTTTCACATTAAAAATTTCAAGTACCATCTTACTCTAGAGATTTCAAAGCACTCCATTTTCAGAGGATCAACGATGAGTACAAAAACGCGCGGCAGTTGGGTTCAAAGTGCCAATGAAGAATTATGCGACTTCCCCATTGAAAATTTGCCCTTTGGAAGCTTTTTCAAAAGACATGAAATCAATCCAAGTCCATGCATTGGTGTGGCAATTGGCAATCAAGTCCTCAACTTGACTGCATTGGCCATGGCACAACTCCAAAGCAGCCCCTTGATCACGCCCCAGATTGAAGAGCTATTGAATCTCTTCAAAGGGCAGCACCTCAACGCTTACATGGCCAGGTCTTCCAAGGATCATCAATTGTTTCGCTTTTTTTTGATCCAATGCTTGAGCGTCAACAGTCCACTGCAATCTCAACTGAACCCACACTTGATTGCTCAAGACGAGGTGACCATGTTGCGCCCTTGCTCCATACAAGACTACTCGGACTTTTATGCCTCAATTCACCACGCCACCACAGTGGGTGCCATGTTCCGACCCGATCAACCCCTGATGCCAAACTACAAATGGATCCCGATTGGCTACCATGGTCGAGCCTCGTCTATCGTCCCGAGTGGCACCCCCATCCGTCGCCCAAGTGGACAGACCAAAGGCTCAGGCAACCAAGCTCCTTTTGTCCAGCCCAGTCGCAGACTTGACTACGAGTTGGAGATGGGCGTCTTCATTGGAGCGGGCAACGCCATGGGGCAAGCCATTGCAATGGCCGACTCAAAGGAGCATTTTTTTGGTCTATGCTTGCTCAACGACTGGTCTGCCAGGGATATCCAAGGCTGGGAATACCAGCCTTTGGGACCGTTTTTGGCCAAGAACTTTGCAAGCACCATCTCCCCTTGGATTGTGACGCGAGAGGCCCTCGAACCCTTTGCACGGGAGTTCACGCGAGTTGAATCTGACCCGCAACCGTTGGACTACCTGAGTGACGCAACAACCTTGGCCCAAGGCGCTTATGACATCCGGCTGCAGACCTGGCTAGAGACGCAACAAATGAGAGAGCAACAGCTCGGCCCCGTCAAATTGATGGAATCAAATTTTCATGAAGCCATGTACTGGTCCTTGTTCCAATTGATCACCCACCATGCCAGCAACGGCTGCAACCTCAATCCTGGAGACCTATTGGGAACTGGCACGATGTCTGGCCCGCAAAAAGACCAAGCAGGCTCTTTGCTCGAGTTGTCCGAAGGCGGTAAAACCCCGCTACAACTGCCCAATGGTGAAACACGCACGTTCTTAGAAAATGGCGACACCATCATCTTGAAGGCATTTTGTGAGCGCGATGGTTACCCCCGGATTGGATTTGGTCAATGCAGTGGAACCATTACCGCTTGAATTGAATTCATTTGCATGCGTGATGAATACAGCACTCTATTGCACACAGTGTTGAACTTGAACGCCGCGTATACCCCAAGCTTCATTCATGAAAAAAACGACTGCCAGTTTCGCTCTTCTTGTGAGCTTGGTGTTGGTTCTTGCGTCTCACTTGGAGACCCAAGTCATTGATGGCGAGCGAATTGTTGTGGTCGACTCTGTTTACTTCGATTTGCGAGGCTATCTCCAAGAAAAAACCACCGACATGATCAACCTTGCGACAGCTCAATGCAACACGGTTGAATACCTCTCGAAGAGCAACTCGGACTTTTCCAAGACACTCACGGCCATACAAGAGTACAGCCCCCCCGACTCCAAGAGCGCCAAGATTGTTCAATTGGCCCGGGATGGTGAGTGGCTTTGGGCTGAAGTGAGCTTTATCCAAATCGAACCCGTGGTTGTGCTGCTCAAACACAACCCAAACGGCTTAACCATTTGGGATGGAGCCATATGGAGTGGGCCAACCCACCCTTGGCGAGTCAAAAACACCATTGAAAAATACTTAAAGACCAAGAGTCCTCAATCAAGTCACCGGCTTTTGGAATGCGTTGCCCCAAGCTCTGGCGTGTTCACAAAGAAGTGAGCAAAATTTCACACCAGTTGATCCCTCACAAGCGGCCCGCTTCCATGTGTGACCCTGGCGCCAGGTCCTGCAGTAAAACACCATTTCTCCAAAAATGAGACAATGATGTAGGAGTTTCTTCTCACCACCAATCGTTCTTAAAACAAGAGAAGATCTATAAGCCAACCGCATGAAAATCGATTCCGTCTCTGCAGAAAAAGAAAAGGCCCTGAACGTTTTGTTGTGGCTTGTCGCATGTGGTTTTTTCATGCAGACTCTTGACGCCACCATTGTCAACACAGCCATCCCTGCACTTGCTTTATCCTTGCAAGAAAGCCCTTTGAGAATGCAATCGGTGGTGGTGGTGTACTCCTTGGCCATGGCCATTTTGATACCAGCTTCAGGCTGGTTGTCTGATCGTTTTGGCACTCGACGCGTTTACCTTTGCGCCATTGTGCTCTTCGTGTGTGGCTCACTGCTGTGCGCAGCCTCCAAAAGCTTGAGTCAAATCCTTGTTGCCAGAATCATCCAAGGCGCAGGGGGAGCCTTGCTGCTGCCAGTGGGACGCCTGAGTATTTTGAGAGCGTTTCCGAGAAACCATTTTCTTGCAGCGATGAGTTTCATTGCTGTTCCTGGAATGATGGGGCCTTTATTGGGTCCATTCTTGGGTGGATGGTTTGTTGAACATGCGTCTTGGCATTGGATTTTTTTAATCAATCTGCCAGTGGGCTTGATTGGCCTTGTGTGCAGTTTGCTTTATCTAAAAGGCCCCCCTCTGAATGAAGTCAATGCATTTGATTTCAAGGGCTATGCCTATTTGTCACTTTGCATGATTTGCTTTGTTTTGGCCGTGGACGCACATTCGAGCTTGCAGTTGAGTGGTCTACAAATTTCAACCATGATCGCCGTGGGTTTGATCTTCATCGCTTTTTACATCAAGCATGCTCAAAAGAGCGAGCAGCCCTTGTTCCCGGCACACTTATTCAAAACCCAAACGTTGAAACTGGGCTTGTTGGGCAATTTATTTTCACGCTTGGGAAGTTCAAGTATTCCTTTCTTGGTTCCGCTGATGCTTCAAGTCAGCCTTGGCTACGCTCCGGTGGAATCAGGGCTCATGATGCTCCCCCCAGCACTCTCTGGCATGGTCACCAAACGGCTGACGACGGGGATCATTGTGCGTTTTGGCTACAAACGGGTGTTATTGATCAACACCATGCTGGTCGGTGGGTGCATGGCATTGATGGCATTGACCCAAGCCGATACGCCACTTTGGGCCATGCTCATCGTGCTGATTTTTTTTGGGGCATTCAACTCACTTCAGTTCACTGCGATGAATACCATCACGTTGATTGATTTGAAAGAGCAAGAAGCAAGCGCTGGGAATTCTTTGTTGGCCATGGCGCAAATGCTGGCATTGGGCTTGGGGGTGGCCTGTGCGGGAACTTTGCTCAATGAGTTCAACCACAGCCAAGGCAGTGCAGTGCTGGATTCAGCCCACGCGTTGACGTCTTTTCATGCCACGCTCATCTGCATGGGACTCATCACCATGTGCTCCACTCTCATTTACACACGACTGAGCAGCCAATCATGATGCAAAATCTCGATTGAAGGAGCCAGGCCATAAAACAGGCAAGCCTGGGCGAACTTTTGGAAACTCAAGAGTTCGCCCTTGCAAGATCAGTGAGGGGCGTATTTACCTGTGAGTTGATTGGCAATCACGGGCAAGCCCATTTGCTCACGCTCGAGTCGGGTCTCACGCACCCAGGTGCGATTGAGATCATCTTTGACGTTGATGGCCAAGCGTCCCATGCCCTCCACTTCCAACTCAATCTTGTCCCCACCTTGGAATGATGACAGACCGCGGTGATTGGTGCCCGTGGCCAAAATATCGCCAGGAACCAAATCATGGATGTGACTGACCCACTCAATACAACGAGGGATGTTGTGGGCCATGTCATTGGTGTTGAAGTTTTGAGTCAATCGTCCATTGACCCACAACTGCACTTTGAGTTGCATGGGGTCTTTGACTTCATCAGCCGTCACGATGTAAGGACCAATGGGCGCAAAAGTGGCGCGTGACTTCATTTGGTAAAACACATTGGTATCTGGCTTGACGCCACGGGCTGAGCCATCAATAAAGTTCACATAACCAAAGATGTAGGGCATGGCATCTGCCGCTTTGACGTTGCTGGCATGTTTACCAATCACCAAAGCGAGCTCGGCCTCGCCTTCAAAGACCGTGGCTGGCATGTCTGGCAACACCATGGAGTCCCCTGGGCCAATGATGGAAGTCGTGGACTTGTGAAAGGCGTTGATGGGTGCGGGCTCCTTTTTGGTGCCATCTTCCATGTAATTGACCGCCATGCAATCGATGTTGGTGGGCTTGGGCAATGGTGGACGAATGCGTACGCTACTGTAGGGGACGCCTTTTTGCTGATCCACATGGGCTTGAATTTTGGCGCGATAACTCTCAAAGTGCTCGATCAAACCATTGATCAAGTCGCCAGGCCCCACGTGAGGGATGTCTTTGACGACTTCGGTGACATCGACGACGTGGTCGCCCTTCAAAATACCAAGACGAAAGTCATTAAAAAAAAGAATTTTCACAGTGTTCCTTGTAGAGAAAAAATAAAGCAACTTGGCTCAAACCATTCCCACCAGGCAATCAGATGAACTCCCATCCACGAAGAATGGTTGGACTACCCCATATCATGCCAAGTGGGTGAGGCAATGCACAGAAATTTGTCTCGCACATATTACAGAAGTTAAGGCCGTTTGACCAGAGAGCTTTTACGAAGCAGCCTGCCGATTCTTCCCCATGATTGGCATGATCAAGGAAAACAAGGCATCAGTGAAAAGTTCGTGGCCCGAGAATTCACTCCAATTCCATCAAAACCTAGGGCTTACGCTTAGCGCTTCATTGATGGGATTTATGCATAATAAAGTTGCATTTTTCCGCACATTTCTCAAGCTGTGTGGATCCCACCAACCCCATCCACTTTGAGCCACACACCATGGCTCTCACGATCGATATGAATTACTTGCCTTTTTGTGCTGAGTGCAAAACGACTCCACTGCCCTCACAGAGACGAGACCACAGGAGCTCATCGTCAAGTCTTCTTCAACGATGGGCATTGTTGAGCTTGGGATTCTTGAGTTTTTGGGCTGGTGCTCAAACCTCTACCACTGCCACCGATTACCCCAGCAAACCCATTCACTTCATCGTGGGCTTTGGCGCTGGTTCGAGTACAGACATCGTCTCCCGAATCCTGGCGCAGCGCTTGTTTGAGCGCTTGGGTCAGCCTGTGTTGGTCGAGCAAAAGGTGGGGTCTGGCGGTTTGATTGGCAACGACTACGTGAGCAAATCGCCTCCCGATGGACTCAACATGGTGCTCCTCACTGGAGGACACCCAGCATCGGTGGCCATTTTGAACAAATTGCCCTACGACCCGGTCAAAGACTTTGGCATGGTGAGCACCATTGTGACTTACCCAATGGTCGTCTCAGTGTCCAAAGACTCGACCATCAAAACATTTGGTGAATTGATCGCCAAAGCCAAGGCCAATCCAGGCCAAACATCTTTTTCCTCCATCGGCACGGGCAGTTTGCACCATTTATTGGGTGAATGGATCAACATTGAAGCCGGCGTCAACATGCTACATGTCCCGTTCAAAGGCGCTCCCCTGGCGTTCAATGAAATCATGGGCGGGCGAATCGACGTCATGATCGAAACCGCTACCTTTTCATTTGGTCAAATCAAGGGTGGAAAACTGCGCGGCTTGGCCGTGTCTTCCAGCAATCGTTCACCACTGATGCCGGAAATCCCCACCGTGTCTGAAACGCTCCCCGGCATTGAGTTCAGCTCTTGGCTGGGGGTGGTGGTGGCTCCTGGCACACCCCGACCGATCGTTGACAAACTCAACCGAGAGTTTCGCTTGATACTTGAGAGCGCAGATATCAAACAAAAATTCAGTGAATTTGGTGGTACACCCATTTCATCAAGCCCAGAAGAGATGAAGTCTCGAATTGAGCAAGAAATGACCCGATGGAGACGCGTGGTGGATATCAAGCACATTGAACGCCAGTGACAGTTTGAATTTGAATTTCAATTTGAATTTATAAGGCAAACACTTTCAAGGGCTTTTTGCTTTTAAACTCCAGCCTGTGCGCGTGACGAGTCAAATTGACCAAGTCGTGGTCAATCCACTTCGCCATAGACACAAAAATAG
>CAIPFK010000066.1 GCA_903864315.1 uncultured Burkholderiales bacterium
CCTTACTGCGCTCGATCAGTTCGGGGTGGACTTGCAAGATCTATCCCTAGACGTTCACTCTGCAGAGGTGGTGGGCATTGCCGGCGTGTCTGGCAATGGTCAGCGCGAGTTGCTGATGGCGCTCTCGGGCGAGGATGTCCGCGCACACCCCGTGAGTGTTCAAGTCATGTCACAACCCGTTGGGGACTTGGATCCTCGCTCGCGGCGTGCATTAGGGCTTCATGTGGTGGCAGAAGACCGACTCGGTCGCAATGTGGTGGCCGACTTGTCTTTGCAAGACAACATGATGCTCACCAGAGAGGAGACCTTCAGTGCTTGGGGTTTTATACAACCCCAAGCGCTTTTTGAACAAACTCGCGACATCTTGCAGCGCTTCAACGTGAAGTCCAACGGCCCTCACTCCAAAGCCAAATCTCTCTCGGGTGGGAACTTGCAAAAGTTCATCATGGGCCGCGAGATGGATGCGAGCCCCAAGGTCTTCATCGTCTCACAACCCACTTGGGGTGTGGATGTGGGATCAGCGGCTCAAATCCGAGCGCAAGTGTTGGCCCTCAAGCGTGAGGGGTGTGCGGTGTTGGTGGTGAGTGAAGAGCTCGATGAGCTCTTTGAGATCTGTGACCGTTTGTATGTGATGGCACAAGGCCGGCTTTCGCCCAGCATCAAGCGACAAGACGCCACGCTCTCGGGCGTGGGTGTGTGGATGAGTGGACTGTGGGAGGAGCAACATGCGTCAACTGCGCCTTGAAGTTCGCAGTGAGCCGTCCGAGTTTTGGCGGCTGGTGTCTCCCTTGTTGGCACTCTCGATCACGGTCTTGGTGGGCATTGTGCTCTTCATGGTCATGGGCAAGGATCCTGCTCGTGCCTTGTTGGTCTTTTTTTGGGAGCCCATCAAGTCAACGTATGCCCTGGGTGAGTTGATGGTCAAGGCGACCCCTTTACTCTTGATCTCCTTGGGGCTCGGACTGTGCTTCAGGGCCAATGTTTGGAACATTGGGGCCGAGGGCCAGTATGTGATGGGCGCGATTTTTGCCAGTGCAGTGGCGCTCAATGCCGACCCTTCTTGGGGTCGAGGGGTGGTGGTGTTGATCCTCTTGGTTGGAACCCTGGGTGGAATGTGTTGGGCGGGTGTTGTGGCGGTGCTGCGAGAGAGACTTCACGCCAATGAAATTTTGGTGAGCTTGATGCTCGTGTATGTTGCCACCATGATTTTGAGTTACTTGGTCTATGGTCCTTGGAAAGATCCCAATGGCTACAATTTTCCACAATCCAAAACGTTTGATGCCATGGCTTTGGTGCCTCGCATCATCCAAGGCTCACGCATGACCTTGGGGCTGCCTTTGGCCATCCTTGGTGCTTTGTTGTCTTGGGTTTTTTTGTACCGCACGCGAATGGGTTTTGGCTTGCAAGTCACGGGCTTGGCTCCCATGGCGGCGAGGTTGAGTGGATTTTCATCGAGTAAAAATTTGTACTTGGCTCTCTTGGTGAGTGGCGCCAGTGCTGGCTTGGCGGGTGCGTTGGAGGTGGCCGGCCCGATTGGTCAACTCACGCCCTATTTGCCGGTGGGTTATGGGTTTGCCGCCATCATCGTGGCTTTTGTTGGGCGTTTGCACCCGTTGGGGATGGTGATGTCGGCCTTGCTCATGAGCATGTTCTACATCGGCGGGGAGCTGGCTCAGTCCAGGCTCGGACTGCCCAAGTCACTCACTGGCGTGTTCCAAGGCTTGTTGCTTTTTTCATTGTTGATTTGTGATACATTGATTTATCAGCGCTTGCGTTGGGTGCATCGCGCACCGGCACAAGCGTTGTCGCTTGCTACAAGCTCACCAGACATTCAAGGACACTAAGCCATGGAGTCGTATGCCCTGTTGATTGCTGCAACGCTCAATGCTGGAACGGTGTTGGCGTTGGCCGCCTTGGGTCTGTTGGTCAACGAAAAAGCCGGGGTTTTGAACCTGGGGGCCGAGGGCATGATGCTTTGTGCGGCAGTGGCTGGTTTTGCCGCTGCTGTTCACACGGGATTGCCAAGCCTTGGCTTTGCTGCGGGGGTGTTGACCGGCGCCTTGCTCGCGGGTATTTTTGGTGCCTTGGTCATTGGTTTGAATGCCAACCAATATGCAGGGGGTTTGGCCTTGAGTCTATTTGGAGCGGGATTGTCGGCGTTTGTCGGGGTGCCCTATGTGCAAGCCAAATTACCCCCGAGCGTGACCTATGAGATTCCTGGCTTGGCCGAAATTCCATGGCTCGGGGAGGCTTTGTTTCGTCACCACCCCATGGTCTATATCGCCATGGCTTTGACCGTCGCGTTGACACTGTTTTTCAATCGCACACGGGCCGGCTTGATCTTGAGAAGCGTTGGCGAGTCGCCCCAGTCGGCCCATGCACTGGGCTACTCAGTGCGTTGGATACGCTGGTGGGCGGTGGTGGCTGGAGGTGCACTGTGTGGTCTTTCTGGCGCTTATTTGTCCTTGGTCTACACGCCACTGTGGGTGGAGGGCATGGTGGCGGGCAAGGGCTGGATTGCGTTGGCGTTGACCACCTTTGCCACGTGGCGCCCTTCACGGGTGCTGTTTGGGGCTTACCTTTTTGGCGGGGTGACCATGCTACAGTTTCACTTGCAAACGTTGGGCGTGGAGTTGCCAAGTCAAGCCCTCACCATGCTACCCTACGTAGCGACCATCGTGGTTTTGGTCATCATTTCAAGAAATCCTCAGTGGATACGCCTGAACATGCCGTCCTCGATCGGTAAACCTTTTTTTCCTGGCTCACAATGAGTTTTTTTTCAACCTTCATTTTTTAAAGGACCTTTTCATCATGTTCGATCAACCCAAACGCTCCCTGGTCCGCCTGGGCGCACTGAGTGTCATCTCTGTGGCCATGCTGGTGGCTTGCGGCAAGAAAGAAGAAGCCAAGCCCGAGGCGCAGGCCCCCAAGGCCGAGCCAGTCAAGATTGCTTTTGCCTACGTGGGACCCGTGGGAGATGGGGGCTGGACTTTTGCGCATGACAATGCCAGAAAAGCCCTTGAAAAAGAGTTTGGTGACAAAATCAGTACATCGTTTGTTGAAAACGTGCCCGAATCCGCCGATGCAGAGCGCGTCATCAAAGACATGGTCGGCCAAGGCAACAAGTTGATTTTTGGTACCACGTTTGGCTACATGGACACCATGCTCAAGGTGGCCGGTGAAAGCGCCGATGTGAAGTTCGAGCACGCAACAGGCTACAAGCTAGCCCCCAACATGAACACCTACGACTCACGCACCTATGAAGGCGCTTACATGGCGGGTGTGGTGGCCGGTTCCATGACCAAATCCAACGTCTTGGGTGTGGTGGGCTCGGTGCCGATTCCTGAAGTGATTCGCAACATCAATAGTTTCACCTTGGGCGCACAGTCAGTCAACCCCAAGATCAAGACCAAAGTGGTCTGGGTCAACGAGTGGTTCAACCCACCCAAAGAAACTGAAGCGGCCACATCCTTGATCAACGGTGGCGCAGACATTTTGTTCCAAAACACCGATTCACCTGCCGTCTTGAAGACCGCAGAAGAAAAAGGCAAGCGCGCTTTTGGTTGGGACTCTGACATGACCGCGTATGGTCCCAAGGCCCATTTGGCCTCTGCGGTGATCAACTGGACGCCTTACTACATCAAGACCACCAAGGATTACTTGGCTGGTACTTGGGCGGGCAACCAAAAATCATGGTGGGGCGTCAAAGAAGGCGCCATTGATTTGGTCTCTATCGCCAGCGACGTCCCTGCAGACACCAAGACCAAGATTGATGAAATCAAAAAAGGTCTCGCCGACGGCAGTTTTGCCATTTGGAAGGGCCCCATTGTGGACAACACAGGCAAAGAAGTGGTGAAAAAAGACGAAGTGGCCGATGATGGCTTCTTGGGTGGCATCCACTTCTATGTGAAGGGTGTTGAGGGTAAAGTGCCAGGTGGCGACAAGAAATAAGGTCCTTTGAATGTTCAAGTCCCGGCGCTGGTTTGCCTAGCGCTGGGCTTGATTGAACCTTGGAGGGGCCTCTTAGCAGGCCCCATTTTTTTGCCTCATTTTCCACGTTGAAATATTGTATGGGTCTCGATATGAATACTGCTCCAGTTGCGCTCTCACCCGAATTCAAGCATCAGATTGAAACCTGCCCCAAAGCGGAATTGCACATTCACATTGAGGGCTCTTTGGAGCCAGAGATGATTTTTGAGCTGGCCAACAGAAACCAAGTGAGCCTGGCCTTTGACAGCGTTCAGTCCTTGAAGGCGGCTTATGCTTTTGAAGACTTGCAGAGTTTTTTGGACATTTACTACGCAGGTGCCAGTGTCCTCTTGAAGACGCAAGATTTTTATGACATGGCGTATGCGTATTTGAAAAAAGCGCATTCCCAAGGGGTCGTGCATGCTGAGATTTTCTTTGATCCTCAGACCCACACGGCTCGAGGCGTGCCCATGCAAGTCGTGATCGAGGGATTGAGCCGAGCGCTGGTCGATGCGGGCAAGGATTTTAAGATTTCTGCGAGTTTGATTTTGTGCTTTCTTCGGCATTTGGATGAAAACAGTGCCCTCCAAACACTGCAAGAGGCACTGCCATACCGAGATCATTTCATTGGGGTGGGACTCGATTCAAGCGAGATGGGACACCCGCCAGAGAAGTTTCAGCGCGTCTTTGAAAAAGCCCGTGCTTTGGGGTTGAATTGTGTTGCCCACGCTGGTGAAGAAGCACCTCCAGCCTACATTTGGAGTGCGATTCAAACCCTCCAAGCCCAGCGCATTGATCACGGCGTGCAAGCCATGAAAGACCCGTCATTGATCGATTATTTGGCCCGCACACGCACACCGCTCACGGTCTGCCCCTTGTCCAATGTGAGGCTCTGCGTCTTTCCCGATTTGAGTGTGCATCCCTTAAAGCAAATGCTCGATCTGGGTCTGTGTGTGATGATCAATTCGGATGACCCCGCCTACTTTGGTGGTTATATCAACGAGAACTACTTGCAAACAGCGCAAAGCTTGAGCCTTGGCCCCAAAGACATCCAGCAACTGGCGAAATGCTCCTTTGAAGCGAGCTTCATGCCCGAGTCACTCAAGCGCCATTGGCTGCTCGAAGTCGATCGAGTGTTTGCATGAATGGCGTGCACGAGGTGGCCGTGAGTGGAGCGGGCATCGGTGGCTTGGGTGTGGCTTTGTCGCTGGCCCATGGGGGCGTTCAAAGCGTGGTGTTTGAGCGCCAACACGATTGGTCTGAGGTGGGGGCTGGCGTGCAACTTGGCCCCAATGCGACCCGGCGTTTAAAGGCCTGGGGTTTGGAGGCGGCGCTTGAACGCTGTGCCTCTTGGCCCAAGAGCGTTGAGGTGTTCGATGGGGTTGGTGCAGAGTTGTTGGCCACCTTGCCCTTGGGGGAGCAGTGCCAGACTCGCTATGGGGCTCCTTATGCGACCCTACTGCGCGCGGACTTGCAGACGATGTTGCGCAAGCGCGTTGATCAATTGGGATTCACCGATGTGCGCTTGGGTGAAAAACTCCTCCATGCCTCTGTGCATGGCGCTGACCGCCTCACAGATGGTGACCTTCTTCATCTGCCTCAAGACCAAGGCATTGAGTTTGACATTCAAGCGCAACTCTTCGGGGGTGACTCGGGGGCGGGGGGCGCCAATGAAACGTCTGAGCTCAATGCCCACAGGCAAAGCCACAGTGCGCAGGTGTTGGTCGGTGCCGATGGTGTATTCAGTCGCTTGCGTCAGACCCATTTCCAAAAAGCGCCCCTTCAGTACACCGGTCATTTGGCCTACCGTGCCTTGATTCCCTGGAGCGATTTGCCCGTCTCGATGAGAAGTTCATCGGTGCGATTGTTCTTGGCGCCAGGACTGCACTGGGTCCAATACCCAGTCAACACGGGGGAGTCGCTCAATGTGGTCGTCTTGCTGGAGGTGGCACCCAGCCAGGGCGTGAAAGGCGTGGAAGATCTCAGTCAACAAAGACGTTTTTTAAGCAATCCATGGAATGAGAAAACGAGCGCATCTTTTGATCAACACCAAGACCTCCAGTCTCTTTTGCTCGCTTTGCAACGTGCCCATGGACAACTCAGAGATGTGGCGGGTTTGGTGAACACTTGGACCGTGTGGCCTCTTTTTGCGGCCCCTCCTTTGCGCAGCGCCGAGGACATGGCCCGTGGGGGTCTGGCCCTCTTGGGGGATGCGGCCCATCCCATGCTCCCCTACTTGGCCCAAGGGGCCGGCATGTCCATCGAGGACGCGCAAGTGTTTTCAATGTGTTGGGGTGAGAGCCGTTTATCCGTGAGCGAGAGACTGAGGCGTTACGCCGAGTTGCGTTGGCAGCGCTGCGCCAAGGTGCAAAGACAAGCCATGAGCAATGCCAATGTGTTTCATCTTGGCCAACCCCTGCGGTTCATGCGAAATATGGCAATGCGAACGCTGGGTGCGCGTTTGTTGGACATGCCGTGGCTTTATTCGCATTGAATCGGGAGTGGTTTGCGCTTGATCGCCTCAACTCACAAGCGCCCCAATAACAAATACTCCATCAAGGCTTTTTGCACATGCATGCGGTTCTCGGCTTCGTCCCAAACGACCGATTGCGGTCCATCGATCACGTCTGCGCTCACCTCTTCGCCACGGTGGGCCGGCAAGCAATGCATGAACAAGGCATCGGCTTTGGCGTTGGACATCATTTGAGCGTCAACACACCAGTTGTGAAAGGCTTTTTTGCGCTCATCGTTTTCTGCTTCAAAGCCCATGCTGGTCCACACATCGGTGGTGACCAAATCGGCGCCAGCGCAGGCTTCGTGAGGGTCTTTGAACACACGATAACTCTCCACTGAGCGAAGCCCAGCGATCGACTGATCGATCTCGTAACCCGATGGGGTGCTCACATGGACCTTAAATCCGAGCAAGTCTGCCGCTTGCAGCCAGCTGTTGGCCATGTTGTTGCCATCCCCCACCCAGGCCACAATCTTGCCTTTGAAGCAGGCCAATGGGGAGGAATGCTCTGAGCGGTGCTCAAAGAAGGTGAACAAATCGGCCAGTATCTGGCAGGGGTGAAATTCGTTGGTGAGTCCATTGATCACGGGAACTCGCGAGTGTTTGGCAAATTGATTGATGCGTTCTTGTCCAAAGGTGCGGATCATCACCAAGTCCACCATGCGGCTGATCACACGCGAGGTGTCTTCAATGGGCTCGCTTCGGCCCATTTGGCTGTCGCCCGACGTGAGGTTGAGCACCGAGCCACCGAGTTGGTACATGCCCGCTTCAAAACTCACCCGGGTGCGCGTGGAGGCTTTCTCAAAAATCATCGCCAACGTTCGGTCCACCAAGGGTTGGTGTTTTTGATAGGTTTTGAATTTGGCCTTGATGAGCGCGGCGCGCTGGAACAAGTACTCGTACTCATCCGGCGTGAAATCAGAAAATTGCAGATAGTGTTTCATGCTGGCGTCAGGAATTTTTTAATCAATGGCACCAACCGCTCAATGATTTCATCGCAGTGAGACTTTTCAATGATGAGCGCGGGGACCAAGCGAATGATGCGCTCGGCTGTGACACTCAATAGGAGCCCCGCCTCCAGGGCTTGACCCATGAGGGCGGAGCAAGGTCGATCGAGCTCGACACCGATCATCAGGCCTTTGCCTTTGATTTGTACAAAGCCCTGAACGCTGTGGAGTTCTTCATGCAAACGTCCTTGTAAATAGTCTCCCATCTGGGTCGCGTTCTCGATCAAATGGTCACTCTCCATGATGGCGATGGTCTCCAGGCCTGCGCGCATGGCCAAGGGATTGCCCCCAAAGGTGGTGCCATGGTTGCCTGGCTCAAAGATGTGCGCTGCCTTCGGGCCCGCCACCACTGCCCCCACGGGCACACCAGACCCGAGGCCTTTGGCCAATGGCATCACATCGGGCTTGATCCCCGCCCATTGGTGAGCGAACCACTTGCCCGTGCGGCCCATGCCACACTGCACCTCATCGATCATGAACAACCAGTCGCGCTCATCGCACAGTGTTCTGACTTGGCGCAAATACTCCAACTCCATCACGTTGATGCCGCCTTCTCCTTGAATGGCTTCTAAAAAGACAGCGACCACATTGGGGTTGCCTTTTGTGGCTTTTTCAAGCGCCGCGAGGCTATTGATGGGCACTCGAATGAAGCCCTCGACCAAGGGGCCAAAACCCACCTGAATCTTGTCGTTGCCCGTGGCGCTCAACGTCGCAATGGAGCGACCGTGGAAAGACTTTTCATACACCACGATTTCGGGACGCTCGATGCCTTTTTGGTGCCCAAACTTGCGCGCGAGTTTGATCGCTGCTTCGTTGGCTTCAAGACCGGTGGAGCAAAAAAATACATTGGTCATCCCCGAGAGTTCAACCAGTTTGGCGGCCAGTTGCTCTTGCGCTTGCACGTGGTAGTAGTTGCAGCAGTGGATCATTTTGGCGACCTGGTCTTGCAAGGCCGCCACGAGTCGGGAGTGGCCGTGCCCCAACGTGTTGACGGCGATGCCGGCCAAGGCATCCAAATAACGCTTGCCGTTCAAGTCCCACATCTCCAGGCCTTTGCCGTGGCTGAAGGTCACATCCAAGCGCGAGTAGGTGTTCATGACCGCACTCTGTTGAGTGGCAGCATTGGCAGTCTTCGTGGGGGTGGAGTTGGACATGGTTCAAGCCTTGAGAGAAATGAAAAAAATGGCACGTGCTTGGAGGCGGGGAGCGCCAAAGCGTGTGCAAAGCAACAAAACCGTCTATTTTAGTAGCTTGGCTCTAAAAAGACGTGAAAGCCTTGGTACTCACCACACCATTTGAGAGGGAAGCGTTGCAAAATTGGGTGCTCTTTTAGAGCAAAAACCGACCCCATCCAAGCCCATGGTGATGCAAATTGGCAATTTTGGTTGTAAAGTCGCTTGGACACAAGGGTTTTCTCGTACTAGAATTGCGTTGCGAAGACCAAAGACAGTTGCAAGCAGTGACCTTGGGGCGACATTTTGCAAGCTTGATGCTTACAGCCAACCCCAACCCCAACGATTGATTGGCCATCGCCAAGTTTCATTTGATTAACAGGGCTCACCATGTCAGTACATACGGCGCAAGACATCGACAACTCACAAGAACTGTTCATTGTGGGAGTCACTTCCCATGGTAAAAAATTCAGACCCAGCGACTGGGCCGAGCGTTTGGCTGGCGTCATGAGTGCTTTCCGACCAGGTGGCCCCAAGCCAGGCTCACACTTGAGTTACTCGCCTTGGTGTGTGCCCAACTCTTTCAGTGGCTTCAAGTGTGTGGTGATCAATCGCCAGCTCCAAGGTGTTGAGCCCATGGCGTGGGACTTTGTCATGAATTTTGCAAAAGACAATGATTTGCAAATCACCCCTGCGTGTTCTGCTCAAGCCCTGGAAGAGATGTTTCACCACGCTTGAGGCGCCACGCTGGGCGGGGGCCCTTGTAAGCGCCTGGGTTTTTATGGGCAGTTCTCATTTGGATACAAAAAAAGCCGCTATTTCTAGCGGCTTTTTTGCTTTTGCTTTTGCTGACAGCGCACCCTCTCAAACGGCGGTCTGAAATCTCAGACCGGGCGAAGACCTGATATCAATCAGGCCGCGAGGGCCAAAGCTTTCACTTTGGTGGATAAACGGCTCTTGTCGCGAGCCGCTTTGTTTTTGTGGAAAATGCCTTTGTCTGCAATGGTGTCAACCACGGCTTGCATGCTGGCAAAGAGTTCGGCCGCTTTGGTTTTGTCGCCGGCTAGAACAGCTTTTTCAACGTTCTTGACAGCGGTGCGGTATTTGGAGCGCAAAGAGGTGTTGGCTGCGTTGAGCTTGACGTCTTGGCGTGCGCGTTTACGGCCTGAGGC
>CAIPFK010000067.1 GCA_903864315.1 uncultured Burkholderiales bacterium
GTGGGAGAAATTGAGTCGCACCACGTTCACGCCGGCCCGAATCATCGCTTCAAGCATGGCGGGGTCGCTGGAAGCGGGCCCCAAAGTGGCGACAATTTTGGTGGAGCGCTGGAGGGTGTTTTTGAGGATGGTCATGGACGCCGATTGTCCCATGAAAGGGCCTCCCCTGTTGGCCAATGTGAGCCCCGTGGTGCGGCCACAATTGGGCGAAGGAGAACTGCTCTGCGTATGGCAAGACGTCGGGGGTGTGGGCTGCTCAGACCCTTGGGGGGGCCATGCTTTGGCCGAAAATGAAAACAAAAGACAACGTTATGGTCGGCAATGACCCTGAATATAAACGATAAATGTCAAAGAAATTTGGGTTTTTAAGTACGAGCATGGATAATTGAAGGCTTCATGAGGACAAGACGACTCGGGGATCGTGTGGAACTGGGTTGGGCTTGTCTTTGAATTTCACCCGTTGACAATTTTTTTGGTGTTCTCCCAAGCGTTGGGGGTGGCATCTGAATGCTTGTTGCTTGTACCCTTTGATGCTTCCTAGATGAATACACCTCAAGTCCCCATTGACATTGATCAACCCATGCCGCACCGAAAAATCATCCGGGAGTGGCTCATTCCTTTGGCCGACAGAAGCACGCTCAAGGCGATGGTGCTGTTGTTGCTTGATTTGTCCATTTGGGCGGCCTTGATGGTGGGCACCGTGGTGCTCGAGTCGTTGTGGCTCAAATTGATTTGCTCGCTGGTGTGTGGTTTTTGGATTGGTCGCCTCTTCATCATTGGACACGACGCATGTCACCAAAGTCTCACGCCCCATCGCACGCTCAACAAGTGGTTGGGCCGGATTGCATTTTTACCCTCGCTCACCCCGTTCAGCTTGTGGGACATCGGGCACAATGTGGTGCACCATGGCTACACCAATTTGAAGGGGTTTGATTTTGTTTGGGCGCCGTTGACCCAAAGCGAATACCAATCCATGGGCGCCATGCAACGCCTCATGGACCGCATTTACCGCAGCGGTTGGGCCCCTGGTCTTTACTACATGATTGAGATTTGGTGGAACAAAATGTTTTTCCCCAATAAAACCAACATGCCCACGCGCCGTCCGATCTTCATTCAAGACAATGTGTTGGTCTCCGCTTTTGGCTTGGTGTGGCTTGGCGTCACCGCTTGGGGTGCAGTGCAGGTCGAGCAATCGATTGCCATCGTTTGGCTCTTCAGTGTGGGAATTCCATTCTTGTTTTGGTGTGCCATGATTGGATTTGTGGTGTATGTGCACCACACCCATGTTCGCGTGTCTTGGCACGATGATCGTGCGGCCTGGTCCAAGGCGCAGCCCTTTGTGTCCACCACGGTGCACCTGACTTTCCCCTTCAAAATGGGGGCCTTGATGCACCACATCATGGAGCACACGGCGCATCACGTGGACATGAGCATTCCTTTGTACAAATTAAAACAAGCGCAGACCAAGTTGGAAACCATGTTGCCCCAACGCATCATTGTGCAGCCTTTTTCTTGGGGGTGGTACTTTGAGACGGCACGCAGTTGCAAGTTGTACGACTTTACGCTGCGCTGCTGGACGGACTACAAAGGTCAGGCCACTTCGACGCCAGCACCGTTGCCTCAGGCCAGTTAAAACCCGGCATTGCTGGGCTGCTCCACCCATGAAAAAAGCCATCCCAGAGATGGCTTTTTCCGTTCAAGGGTGGGTTCAGGCCATGTTCCCCTTGCCAAGAGGACCGCGTGCCTAACGCTGTTGTGCTCTGGCTTTGAGCACTTCAAAGGCGGGCAGTGTTTTGCCCTCCAAGACTTCTAAAAAGGCGCCTCCCCCAGTGGAGATGTAATCGATGTCTTTGGACAAATGGTATTTGGCAATGGCGGCCAAGGTGTCTCCGCCACCGGCCAAGCTGAAGGCCTCAGAGGCTGCAATGGCGCGTGCCAATGATTCGGTGCCTTTGGCAAAAGCGTCAAACTCGAACACACCGATTGGACCGTTCCAAACGATGGTGCCGGCTTTGGCCACTTCTTGGATGAGGGTCGCAGAAGTTTGCGGGCCAATGTCCAAAATGAGATCATCGCCTTGCACGTCTTGGGCTGCTTTGATGGTGGCTTTTGCTTGAGGACCAAATTCTTTGGCCACGACCACGTCGCTTGGAATCGGCACTTGAGCACCCCGGCTTTTCATGAGGGCCATGACTTGGCGTGCTTGCTCCACTTGGTCGGGTTCACAAAGACTTTTGCCGATGGGCAAGCCACACGCCAGCATGAAGGTGTTGGCAATGCCGCCGCCCACAATCAGGTGATCGACCTTGCTGGCCAAGGACAGCAAAATGGACAATTTGGTGGAAACTTTCGAGCCCCCAACGATCGCGACCAAGGGTCGTTTGGGGTTGGCCAGGGCACGCGAGATGGCCAAGATTTCTGCACTCAAGAGGGGTCCCGCACAGGCCACGGGTGCAAACTGGGCCACGCCGTAGGTGCTGGCTTCGGCACGGTGAGCGGTGCCAAATGCGTCGTGCACAAAGACATCGCACAGTGCGGCCATTTGTTGGGACAGTGCGGCGTCGTTGGCTTTCTCGCCCACATTGAAGCGGCAATTTTCCAGCATCACCACCTCACCGGGCTTCACGCTCACGCCCGAGACCCAGTTTTGAAGCAAAGGCACGGGTTTTCCAAGCAAAGCGCTCAGACGTTGAGCAATCGGCGCGAGTGAGTCCTTGCGGGTCCATTGTCCTTCTTTGGGCCGCCCCAAATGACTGGTGACCATGACCGCAGCGCCTGCCTTCAAGGCCATTTCAATGCAAGGAACGGAGGCTTGAATGCGAGTGTCTTCGGTGATGTGACCCTCGTCATCTTGTGGCACGTTCAAGTCAGCTCGGATGAGCACGCGTTGGTTGTGAATCTTGCCTTGAAGGCATAGGTCGGCAAAGGCAATAAAGTCCATGGCGGTTGTGATGAAAGTGTTGGGAAGA
>CAIPFK010000068.1 GCA_903864315.1 uncultured Burkholderiales bacterium
ATCTTTCTTTGATGATGCAACGCAGGATTAAATAGATCATGGAGGGACTCAAGCCGAGAGGTTGATCTTGCTGCCGATGCCCAGGACGGAAGAGGTGCTTGAGTTTGATGGTGTCAGATTGGCACTGGTGCTCGCTGCGATGGATTGCTGCAGGTTTGAGCCCGTGGTGTTGTTGGAGCCTGCGAGCAAAGTGGTCAAACTGTTCATCGCAGTGGACGTGTTGGTGTGGTTTGACGCAGTGAGCGCTTTGGCGCCATGCTGGTGTTTGCCGTTTTTGGCTTGCATGGAGATGGCAATGGCTTGGGCACTTTTCAAGTCGCCTTTTTGCAAGGCGGTGCCAATTTGTGAAAAAGGCGAGTTCGGATTGTTGACCTTGGACGCGCCTGCTTGCGCATTGGAGTCTGTAGATGAGAGCTTGGACATCGCACTCTGAGCACCGGAGAGGTCGCCAGCACTCAGGCTCGCAAAGAGGGCTTGCGAGTTTTGTTGGCGCTGTTGCAAAGCAGCGGTATTGGTGTTGGCCTGAGCAGCCCAAGCATTGTTGGAAGAGCCGATGCGCATTCCCATGAGAGACTCCTTGTATCTAGGGGTCGGCAAGATTTAGCCCACCCATGTGCTCAATGAGCAATGGCCATGCCATGCAATTGGCATCATTGAGTAAAGTTCAGCAAGTCATTTGTTTTTGGGGTTTTAAGGCCATCTTGATGCTGGACTGTTCATTTTTGATCGAGCAAGTGCGACAACTGACTGGCTTGTTGCTCGACAATGCTTTGATAGGAATCCATTCATTTTGGAATCATGAATGAATACCAATGATTTAATAAAATAAAATAATAACGATAAAATGAGCTCAATAGTATTTGCTTTTCAGGGTGTCACTGTCAAACCTGGGCCCTTTGAGTTTGATCGTTGAGCCGTATTGCCGTATTTTGGTGAGGGCCCAAAAGATGGTGATCTACTGTCTTTCATGATGGAGCGAGCAACGGCAATGTTGGTCACCAAGGGTGTGTAAAGTGGCCGCTCAAGAGGCAAAGGTTTGCCACCGCCTACGAGTAGGACAACGCTGGCCTTGAGGTTCATCATCTTTTGGTGAAGCCCTTCAGTCGACATGTTGACGACCCCAATGGGTTGCTTTAAGAAGATGCACCTGGCATTTTCATGTTCATGATCTACCCCCATTGTTCAAAGACAAGGCAAAAGCCAACAGAGTTGTTGCGACATTGTTGGAAACGGATCCATGGGTTTTGGCTATGGCTTTTCATGGGCAAAGAACTATGATGGGGATGCAAAAATAGACATTGGGTATTCAAGGAATAATGCTTCTGGGCGTCCTGAGTAAACTTAAATTCTGGGCTGATGGGTGAGTTTCTTGGGGAGATTCAATCGCGGCCTTGAGCTCTATCTTGCCGTCTTCATGGATCAGGTCAAGTGCAAATGTGCAAACGTGTGAAGGTATGATCGAACCTTCCATTGACTCGATCATTGGGGTCTTGCAATCACTTTGTCATTGTTGGTGCCCTTGAATTGAATACCCTTGAAGTCTTCGTTGTAAATTGTTGAATGAACGCCCCCTTGATCTCGCCCATTGAATCTGACCCGCGCCGACATTTGGCCTCAATCGATGAATTGATCCAAATGCCTGTGGCCCATGAGCTGATCGCCGAGTACGGACGATCACGTGTCCTTAAAGTCTTGAAGACGGTTCTCCAAGAAAAGCGTGAAGAAATTGAGCTGACCCTGAAAACTTCACCAGGTGAGTCTTCGAGTTCTCAAGCCCTTGCGAAAGTTGCAAGCAGTGCAACACCCCCATCAACAGTCAACACTCGGCTAAAAGTCAGCCAAGTGATCATGCTTGAATGCAGCAAAAGACTCTTGGCTTTGGAGCAATCGCACCTCAAGGAGGTGATCAATCTCACCGGAACAGTCTTGCACACCAATTTTGGTCGGGCCTTGTATGCACAAACGGCGATCGATGCCGCATGCCTTGCGATGCGCTCGAGCGTCAATCTTGAATACGACCTGGCCAAAGGTCAACGTGGTGAGCGCGATGATCATGTGGAGTCTCTCTTGTGTGAACTCACTGGAGCACAAGCGGCCACGGTGGTCAACAACAATGCGGCTGCGGTCCTTTTGTGTTTGAGCACCTTGGCCACTCGCAAAGAGGTCCTCCTCTCGCGCGGGGAGTTGGTTGAAATCGGTGGTGCTTTTAGGATCCCCGATGTGATGAAACGAGCCGGTGCCATTTTGAGAGAAGTGGGAACCACCAATCGCACCCATTTGCGAGACTTCAAAGAGCAGATCAACCCCAAGGTGGGCGCCCTCATGAAAGTGCACACCTCCAACTATGCCATTCAAGGCTTCACGGCCGAGGTCAGTGTGCAAGACCTGAGCGAGGAGGCGCATGCGCATTCTTTGCCCCTGATTGTGGACTTGGGCAGTGGCACGTTGATGGACTTGAATGTGTTGGGTTTGGCGCATGAGCCCACGGTCGCCGAGGTGATTGGGCAAGGTGCAGACGTGGTGACCTTCAGTGGCGACAAACTGCTGGGTGGCCCCCAATGCGGCATCATTGTGGGGGAAAAGTCACTTATCGAGCGCATGCGAAAAAATCCCCTTCGCCGCGCACTCAGACTGGACAAGGTCATGATCGCGGCCTTGGAGGCGACACTGAAGTTGTACTTGAATCCTGAGCGTGTTGAGCATGACTTGCCCACGTTGAGACTTTTCAAGAGACAGGCCAGTGCCATCGAGGCGCAAGCTCACCGACTGCTGCCATTGGTGCAGCAAGCGCTAATGGAAAAAGCCATTGTTTCAGTTGAGCCTTGTGCGAGCCAAATCGGCAGCGGTGCCTTGCCCGTGCAAACCATGCCGAGTTTTGCCTTGGTCATCAAGCCTCTGAAACAAAGTAAGTCCAAAAAGTCCAATAAGTCCGGTCAGCCCGTTGCAAAAACGCAGCACCTGCCCAACGCCATGACACAAAGTGAGCACGGTTTGGAGAAATTGTTCAGAAGTGTGCACCCCCCAGTGCTCGGGCGCGTGCAAAAAGGCCAATTGGTGCTGGACTTGCGATGTTTGGAAGAGCGGCAAGAGAGTCTTTTTTGTGCGGCCATGTCCCAATTGAATCTGTCCTTCTCAACGTAAACCCATGATCATCGCCACTGCTGGTCATATCGATCATGGCAAGACCTCTTTGGTCAAGGCCTTGACGCAGATTGACACGGATCGACTTCCCGAAGAAAAAAAACGCGGTATCTCCATTGAGCCTGGGTTTGCGCATTTGAGGGTCAACGATGAGATCAGCTTGGATTTTGTGGATGTGCCGGGACACGAGAAATTCATCCACCAAATGCTTTGCGGTGCCTATGCCTGTGATCATTTGTTGTTGATCGTTGCTGCCGACGATGGTGTCATGCCCCAGACACTGGAGCATTTGGCCATCGTCTCCCTCCTGAGTGCACAGGGTGCCACGTTGGTGATCACCAAGGTGGACCGCGTCGATCCTTCTCGGGTGATGGCGGTTCAAGTGCAAGCGCAAGCACTGCTTGTCAATGCTGGTTTTGCAGGTGCGGCGAGTTTTGCAGTGTCTTCAGTGACGGGGGAGGGGATTTCTAAACTCAATGCGCATTTGAAAGATCTGGGCTTGTCCCACTGCGCTCGGACTTCGCAAGATTCAGCGCTTTGTCGCTTTTTGATTGACCGCGTCTTCACCTTGCCGGGCTCAGGCACCGTGGTGACCGGAACTCTCATGGCGGGAACACTGGAGATCGCAGACGAACTCGTCTTGATGCCTCAGAATCTCAGGAGCAAAATTCGCCGTTTGCATCGCCATCATGAAAACATCACCAAAGTGGTGAGTGGCGAGCGATGTGCCGTGAACTTGACGCAGGTACAAACCTCTGAAATTCAACGCGGTGACTGGTTGGTGAGTGAGGATTTGGCACGTGCGAGTTCCTCCATGACCCTTGAACTGAAACTCTTGCCCCACGAGCAGCAAGTCCTCAAACACGGTACCAGTGTGCACTTTCATCATGGTGCCCTGGATGTGTTGGGCAAGATTTTTATCCCGCCCTCCACCCCGGCCACCATCCCGCCCACCATCCCGCTGATCCCCATTGAACCCATTGTGGTTCAGCTAAAGTTGGCCACTGCGCGCTTTGCCGTTCACGGTGACCGATTCATCATCCGTGACCAGTCCGCGCAAAGGACTCTGGGTGGGGGGCGGGTGATTGACCCTTTGGCCGAGAACTTTCGTCGTGCGCCACAGCGAAAGGTGGTGAGACAGGCTCTAGCACTGAACACGCCTGAGGCATCGTTGAGAGCATTGCTGCACGATATGCCCTTTGGGGTTGATTTGAATTGGGTGTCATCCTTATTTGCCTTGAGACTTGAAGACGTCGTGGCCTTGCTGCCCGAGGGTGTTTGGTGCCCCAGTGTGAGTCCAAAGGCCATGACGGCCTTGAAGACTGAATTTTTAGACCACCATGCTTTGAAAATTCAAGAGGTGCTGCGGGTCTTTCACCAGCAGCACCCGACTTGGGTCGGCATGAACGCCGCGACGTGTTTGTCCCAACTCAAGTCCCCATGGGCTCCCGAGGTCTTGGACGCTGTGCTGCAGTCGTGGACACAAAGTGGTTGGTTGGTTGTGCAAGGCAACAAAGTCAGACTGCAAGCACACCAGGCGCAAGAACCTGTGCTGGACGCCAAGATGTGGCAAGAAGTAAGAGGGGCGATGCAAAAAGCACAACCCTTGATGCCGAGTGTGCGGGAATTGTCGCTGGAACTTCACCGCTCGATTCACCTGCTCAGAGACTTCTTGAACCGTTACGCCCAACGAGACGACTTGATCAAGGTCACCTCTGAGCGTTTTGCAACGCCAGCCTTGATGCTTGAGTTTGCCAAGCACGCCCAGTCTTTGGCACAAAGCCAGCCCAACGGACTCTTCAACGCGGCTCAATTTCGCGATGTCTCGGGTGTCGGCCGGACCCTCGCCATTGAGATTTTGGAGTGTTTGGATCGACTGCGCGTCACCCTCAGATTGGGCAACGAAAGACGGTTTTTGGGATATGAGAAAATCCCTATACTAAGGAGCGTATCTTGAGCGAAAAATACGATGTGATCATTGTCGGCTCTGGCATGGCGGGACTGTGTTGCGCCAAAGAAGCGCTGGCCAATGGACTCAAGGTTGCCCTCTTGGAGGAGCAAATGTTTGGTGGCTTGATCATCAATGTCAATCACTTGATGCCAGGCTTGGACGCAGCACTCACGGGTGGAGCTGACTTGGCCTCGACTTGGGTGAGTGAGTTGAGTGATCTTGGACTCGATCTCACGTACGATGGTGCTGTTGGTTTGGAGTTGTCAGAAGGGATTGTGCTGCAGACCGCCACCGAGAGCTTGAGAGCTCGTGCATTGGTGGTGGCCACAGGTGCGCGACTCAAGCGTTTGGGGCTTGAGCGTGAAGAGGCGTTGGCCGGCAAAGGGGTGTCCCAGTGTGCTGACTGCGATGGCCCCATGTTCTTTGATCAAGAGGTGGTGGTGGTGGGCGGTGGGGACAGTGCCGCGCAAGAAGCTTGGGTCTTGGCTCAGTTTTGCTCAAAGGTGCATTGGGTGCATCGTGGTGCTGAGCTCAGTGCGCGCAGTGACCTGGCGCAAGCCGCTCGCCATCACGACAAGATTGAGTTGCATTTGCAAACCGAAGTGGTCTCTTTATTGGGAGATGACTTTTTAACGGGGGTGGAACTCAAAAACAGCAGCTTGCAACCCCAGAGCTTGAAATGCCAAGGTTTTTTTGCCTTCGTCGGACTCACCACCAATGTGGATTGGCTCTCAGGGCAATTGAGTCTGTCAGCCAAGGGAGGTGTTTTGGTGAGCGAGAACTTGGAGACGTCTTATCCTGGTATTTATGCCATTGGCGCGGTTCGAGAGGGATTTGGTGGGCTCTTGACCCATGCCCAGGCAGACGCCAAGCGTGTGATCCAGGAAGTGGTTCGCAAGCTGACAGAAGATGATTGAGTCAATGATGGAGGGGATTCGTTCCCGGTGGAGCGGCCGGACTTCAAACCCGGTTAAGGCTGAGATCGGTCTTGTGTGGGTTCGACTCCCACTCCCTTCCGCCACCGCTTGGGCGATCGGCTCAACTTGAATGTCAAAAAAGGCAGTTTGTTCTTTGTCTTCAAAAGCGCCATGATCAATAACCAGTTCTTTAAAGGCTTCAAAAGAATTTTATGAAATCTCCCCTCTCGCTCATCGATTCCAAGCCCATATCACTTGCAGCGTCCAACCAAGCCTTGAGCCGCCGTTTATGGCTTCAAAGCACCTTGGCCAGTTCACTTGCTGCCTCGGCGAGTTGGTCCAGTGCGCAGGCTCAGGAAGAGTTTCGATTCACCCGTCCCTTGAAGATGATCGTGCCCTATCCGCCAGGGGGTGCCGGTGACATCGTTGCTCGCATGCTCACCAACCCGTTTTCTCAAGCGTTGGGCCAATCGGTGGTGGTGGACAACCGCGGTGGTGGCGCGCAGCTCATCGCAACAGACCTGGCGGCCAAAGCCACACCCGATGGCTACACCTTGTTTTTGGCCAGCACCACGCACAGCATCAACCCGAGTTTGATCAAACAACTGCCCTATGACAGTTTGAAGGATTTCTCCCCCATCACCTTGGTGGCGAGTTCCCCCATGGTGTGGTTGGTGCATCCCTCGGTGGGGGTCAGTACGATGGGGGAGCTCATTGCCAAAGCGCGGGCCAATCCCGCTGCTATCAATTATGGCTCTTCAGGCCCCGGCTCTGGGGGGCATTTGGCAGTGGAACTCCTCAAGTTCATGTCGGGCGTGCAGATGACGCACGTGCCCTACAAAGGGGCGGGGCCCGCGTTGAGTGATTTGCTCAGCGGTCAAATTCAAGTGGTGTGTACCAGTCCATTGCCGGCCATGCCCCATGTCAAATCTGGGCACTTGAAGGCCTTGGCCATGACGAGTGCCAAGAGAACGGCGCTCGCGCCTGAGCTCCCGACGGTGGCCGAGGGCGGTTTCCCCGACTACCAAGCCACCTTGTGGTATGCCTTGATGGTGCAGTCACGCGTGCCCCAACATATCCAAGCCAAGCTTTATGAGAGCGTCATTAAAACCCTCAAAGGCTCTGAGACCTCAGATCAATTCAAAGGCCAAGGGGCCGATGTGGCGGCCTTGACGCCGCAAGCCACAGATGCGTTCATTCGCGCTGAGATGCAGCGCTGGTCCACGCTCATCTCCCATGCCCAAATCAAGATTGACTCTTGAGCCTGAAGGGGGTGGTATGGTGTTTGTTTCTTGATCATTTTTTTAGGTGAATGTCCATGTCCAAATTGATTCAACTCTTCAACCCCACACCGGCCTGGATGGCGCCAGCGCTGGCGAGCGAACACACCCAAGCTTGCGATGATTCGTCACTCTTGGCGTCTGTCAGCCAGGGGGAAAATCAAGTCTCTCGTCTAGCAGGCATGGTGGTGGGTTTCATTGACAACGCCAAGCCCAATTTTCGGTTTTTGGTGGACGATTTATCATCCATACTGACCGCTCACTACCGCGTTGCCCAGGTGCACATTCGGCAAAAGCGTGCTGCCTCATTGGCTGCACCCGATGCCATGCTCCAGGAGTTGTTGGCGTCTTGCGATCTGGTGATCGCAGGCTCAGGCGACTGAGGTTCGTGCACGTCGTGGAGTGTCCATGACAGTGTGCAAGTGAGGCGAGCAGGCAAAATTGGCATGACCGTTTGCTCCAAAGCGTTTGTGGCCCTGGGGCGTGCACAAAGCTCTGCCATGGGCGAGCGAGGCCTGCCCATCATCGAAATTCCCCACCCCTTTGGCTCCAGAAGTCGCGAGGAGATTGTGGGCATTGCCCACTCGTGTGCTGAGCAAATCAATGCTCACCTGGAACAAAGCCAATCCCTATGAGTCCATCAAGCCCATCAAGCCCATCAAGTCCAACCAGTCCCTCAAGGCGCCTCATAGACGTCGAAGACGACCTTGAGGCCATCAACACCCACTACCAAGCCGAGCATTGGTCTGACGGTTTGCCCATGGTGCCGCCCACCCTTGAGCGCGTCAATCGCATGCTCAATCAGTGCCCTGGCCATGCGCAAGATATCGTGGCGCATTTGGCGCCTGCCTTTGGGCCAGCCACGCTTGAGCTGATCGCAGTGAACGCAGTCATGGCAGGTTGCCCTCCCGAGTTGATGCCGGTGTTGGTGGCGGCGGTCAAAGCGCTGGCGCAACCGGCCTTCAACTTGCAAGCGGTGCAAGCCACCACCAACCCCGTGGCGGTTTGGGTGCTGGTGAATGGTCCTTTGGCTCAGAACTTGGGTTTTAACGCAGGCGTCAATTGCTTGGGTGAAGGCACCGTGGCCAATGCCACATTGGGTCGAGCCGTGAGGCTGCTCATGAGGAATGTGGGAGGAGCCTTGCCCGGTGAGATGGACCGCGCCACCCACGGTCAGCCTGGGCGAATGAGTTTTTGTTGCGCTGAAAACGTGACCCACTCACCATGGGAGTCGTTTCACCAGGAGCGAGGCTTTGACAAGGATGAGAGTGTGGTGAGTGTGGTGGCCGTTGAAGGCACCATGAACATGAACTCGCACAGCAAAGACGCGTTGGAGCTCTTGCGCATCTTTGCCCTCACCATGATCCATCCCCCCAGCAATGAGTACACGCACGGTGGGGAGCCGTTTTTGATGTTGAGCCCAGAGCACGCGCACATCTTGGCAAGCGCAGGGCTTAGCAAGTCAGACGTGAAGGCGCATTTGTGGCAGATGAGCAAAATGCCAGCCCATTACATGGGCCGCCGAGACTTTGAACGGCTGCAAGTCTCTCGCCAAGCCGAACTCGGTGAATTGGGTCCCGATGACTTGCTGCCCATCACGGTGTCTCCCAAGGAGATTCAACTTGTGGTGGCGGGGGGGGCAGGCACGCACACGGTCTACTTGCCTTGCTTTGGAAATTCCAGAGCGGTGAGTGTTCGCTTTAAGGTGGGCTCTTCCTGAGCCTGGACCTCTTGACTGAGGCATCCTCAACCATCTAGTCGAGGATGCCTGCTCGGGAATCCAGGTTGCTCAGGCAAAAGGCCAGTGTTTAGGCAAGACCACTTTGCGACTGGTGGGCGGCCCTTGGATGTGGTTGCCCATGTAGGCCCTGGATTGGTTGCGACCTGGGTCACCAGCAATCAAAATCTCCACCATATCAGGGTGCAAGATCACGTTCAAGAGGCGATCGGGGTCATCCGACATGGCGTATTCGGGGGCCAAGATGCCATCGGCCACCAACTTTTCCAAGCTGAAGGTGGGGGTGCTCGTCATGCGTGCATAGTGGGTGATTTGCCGGGCCGTCACTTTGATGTGGTCGTACAAATACTCACGCACTTGGGCTTTGCTCCATTGCGAGGCGACCACTTTGGCAACACTGGGGCCGGCCACGATCAGCGGATTCCACACGCCGGTTTTGAAGCCCGTGTGTGACCAATAGGTGAAGCTTTGCCCCATGATATCGGCCCACTGCTGGACGTGTGTTTGAGCCTGGTCGCCAGCGCTGTACATGGGCGAGCTGATGCTCACCACGCTGTGCATGGTCACCACGTTGTCGCTCAAATCAAAGCCCTTGTCCTGCGCAAAAGTGGTCCAACCCAACTCTTTGGCGCATTCCTCGTCTTCGGCCATGGCGGCCAAAAAGCTCTGTCCAATGCTGCCCTTGTCGCCCGCCCCTGGTGGGATGCGGTAGCCGCAGATGTTTCTGAGGAACATCCGGATAAAGCGTCCCACACTGGTGTTGGCTTGCCGGCCAAAACGCATCATGCCTTGTCCGTGGTTGAAGTCAAGCTGCTTGATGATGGGCCCACTCACAATCACCACGGGCTCCCAGCCCGGGGTGGAGCCACAGTCTTGGATCCTGAAGTGAGGGTCCACCATGGCCTCAATGGCTGCAATCAAAATGGGCATGTACTCGGGGCGACAACCACTCAGCACGCCCGTCACTGCCACGGCATGGATGGTCGCTTGTCTGCCCTCTTGAGGGACCACGGCCAAGACCTCGCTTGGCGAACGGTCGGTGTAATTCAAGAACGCCTGAACACGCTCGCGGGTTGGCGGGACGATGGGCATGCCATCGCTCCACATTTGCTGATAAAAGTGCTCCTGAATCTCGTCCAGGCTGGCCTTCATGATGATCTCGCCAGCCAAGGGTTCAATCTCGGTGGGCGCTTGATCGGGGGCTTTGCCTGTCAAGCCATAGAGCAACTCAGGGGCCAAATGCTCATTGACTTTTTGAGCAAGCACTGCATCGCTGTCGACCATGGGCGTGCCGGGGTAGACCCCCATGGCCAAGGGCACACCAAGGCCTTTGCTCACCACTTGCGCTTGCTTGGTGAAAGCCGAGCCAATGATGCTGACAGTGGGAATTCCTAATTTTTCAACCAACGCTGCAGCCCGCAACACGGCGGGCGTACAACTGCCTCAGGCGCCAATGCCGACGATGACGGCATCGGCCCCATGGGCCTTGAGTTTCTCGGCCAATGAGGAGGTGACTTCTTTTTCACGCGCGCCATGAAAGTTACCAAACTCGGTGTAGGGCACAAACTTCACGCCGGGGAATTTTGACTTGATGTACTCGCGCACCATGGGGTAAATGGTCTCACCGCGGAAAATCACATCCCAAAGCTCACAAATCACTTTTCCATTCAAGTCGTGCAGCCTCGCCGAGGCGTCTCGCTTGTCGATGGCCTTGTTCGAGAGTGGCCACATCACTTCATAGTGGGGTTCGTTGGGGTGGGACATGATTTGGTTTCCTAGAGAAAATGAATGAAAGGAAATGACGGCAAAGGAGTGATGAATCGGGATGTAAGCCTCTGGGGGGTGGTGTTCATGGGGTCATTCACATGGAATTTTTGATGCCAGCCGATGTGATGATCTTGGCGAATTTGTCAGTTTCTTTTTTGAGGAATTCATCAAATTGCGCTGGGGTGTTGCCCACCACTGTCATGCCCTCGTTGTCGAGTTTTTCTTTGAGCGCGGCTTGCTTCAAAATGGCTGAAACTTCTTGGCTCAATTTATTGATGACGTCCTTTGGTGTGGCACTTGGCGCGAGCATGCCGTACCAGTTGCTCATGTCAAACCCCGGCAATTCTTCACTGACGGTGGGCAAGTCCATCGCAATGGACGATCTCTCCAGACTGGTGACCCCCAGCGCTTTGAGTTTGCCCGCCTTGATGAGGGGCAAGGCTTGCAGCACATTCATGAAGTAAACCGGCACGACGCCAGCCAAGAGGTCGATCACAGCGGGCCCCGCACCTTTGTAGGCGACATGCAGCATCTTGGTGCCCGCCATCAAATTGAAGAGCTCTGCACTCAAGTGGGGTAGGGAGCCGTTGCCAGCCGATCCAACATTGAGCTCGCCGGGGCGCGTGCGCGCCTTGGCAATGAGCTCTTTGACTGTTTTGACGTTCAAGCTGGGATGGGTGACCAGCACCAATGGACCAGACGCCAAGAGGCTTACCGCGCTCAATTCTCGCGCTTGGTCATAGGGCAAGTTTGAATAAAGAGCTGGATTGGCCGCAAAGCCGGCTGGGACCACCAAAAGGGTCAATCCGTCTGGTGCTGACTTGGCCACAAAAGCCGCACCAATCGTGCCGTTGGCACCGTTTTTGTTGTCCACATAGACCGGTTGGTGAAACGATTCGCCGAGCTTTTGTGCAATGGCCCTGGACAAGATGTCGGTGCCCCCGCCCGGTGGGTAAGGGTTGACAATTTTGATGGGGCCTGTCGGGTAATTCGTGGCGGGG
>CAIPFK010000069.1 GCA_903864315.1 uncultured Burkholderiales bacterium
TATTTTTATTTGGTCGACCCCCAAGGTCAATGGATGGAGCGGTTTTTGATTGGCAAAGAGGTGACTCAATTGGCCAGCATCAAAAAAGATTTGGTGCGTTTGCTCAGAGCCTCGGCTTCGTGGGATAGGGCAGGGCGCTGAGCATGTTGGGTTCCAAAGCCTTGGATTGGAGGCCGCTGCTGCCGTTGTTGTTGACCGCTTTGAGTTTGGGTTTGGGCGTGCTCGCCGTGGTCTGGCTCAAAATGAAGAGCCGTTTGAGTTTCAAGCAACGCCTAGGGGTGGTGAGTGCGGTGACCTTGTTTTTGTGTTTTGATTTGATTTTATTTGGGGCCTACACCCGACTGAGCGATTCTGGCTTGGGTTGTCCTGACTGGCCTGGGTGCTACGGACATGCTTCTCCCCTTGGGGCTGGGGGGCAAATTGACCAAGCTGCGCAACTCATGCCGACAGGCCCAGTCACGCTCAAGAAGGCATGGATTGAGATGATTCACCGCTACGCCGCAATGACCGTGGGTTTGTTGATTTTGGTGATGTGCGTGACACTTTGGTGGGAGGTCTACCGCACTCGATTGGAGCGTTTGACAGCCTGCGCCTTGCATCCGCCAGATCGGAGCGGGTCAATTTTGGCTGCATCGTCCATCTCGCCCACCTCTTGGTTGAGGCCCACCGCACTGTGGTGCACCTTGACGCTCTTTTGGGTGTTGGTGCAAGGCCTCTTTGGTGCGCTCACTGTGAGCACTCGTTTGTATCCAGCCATTGTGAGCCTTCATTTATTGGGGGGGATGATGCTGTTGACGCTCTTGTGTGTTCAAACGTTCAATCTCCAGGGCTACTCCAATGAGGGGTGGTTGGTGCGTTTGGGGTTGTTCAAGTCGCAAGACCAGCAAGGTCAACGGTGTTTGCTCATGCGCGGGCTTTTGACTGTTGGCTTAGGGGTCGTTTGGATGCAAATGGCCTTGGGCGCTTGGGTGTCGACCAACTACGCGGTGTTGGCGTGCCAGACCTTCCCGCGCTGCCAAGGTGATTGGTGGCCAGTCATGAACTTTGAACAGGGTTTTGAGATTTGGCGCCCCTTGGGGCTCAGTGCCAATGGGGACGCGATTGATTTTTCTGCGCTCACGGCCATCCATGAGGTGCATCGCTTGGGGGCGGCGCTTGTGTTGCTCGGTTTGTCTTGGGTTTCATGGCGTCTTCACACGCGTGGTCATCAGGCCTTGGCACGGGCGTTGATGCTGCTACTGGCTTTGCAGATTTTGAGTGGTGTCTCCAATGTGGTGTTAGAGTGGCCTTTGTTGGCGGCGCTCTTGCACGTTGGGGGTGCTGCAGCGTTGGTGCTGCTCCTCACATGGAGTTGGCTGCTTGAGCCCCAAGCGCTGCGTGTAGGCGACTTGGGCGATCGTTCTTCATTGACTGCAGACTTGAATACCAATCCATGACGCCCCATGAACCTTTTGCGCGCCTTGATCCACCCAGTTTTTGATCCATTTCATCCAAAGAAAATAACACCACCATGAGCTTGATTGCAACAGAGCTTTTGCCTCGCTGGCGACAATTCAACTCCCTCACCAAGCCGCGGGTGATTCAACTCATTGTGTTTTGTGCTTTGATTGGCATGGTGTTGGCTGTGCCTGGTGTGCCGAGTTGGCCTGAAGTGCAGTTGGCCGCTTGGGCCTGCTTGGGGATTTGGCTGGTCTCGGGTGCAGCGGCGGTGTTCAATTGTTTGGTTGAAAAAACCATCGACTCCAAAATGAAACGCACCTCTTGGCGGCCCACCGCTCGTGGAGAGTTGTCGGACTGGGAAGCCTTTATTTTTTCTTGTGTGCTTTGTGCCTTGGGCTCTTTGGTGTTGTACGTTTGGGTCAACCCCTTGACGATGTGGCTCACGTTTGCGACCTTTGTCGGTTACGCGGTGGTGTACACCGTGATTTTGAAGCCCCTCACCCCGCAAAACATCGTCATCGGCGGTGCCTCGGGTGCCATGCCGCCACTCTTGGGTTGGGCGGCGATGAGAGGCGACGTGGGGGCCGAAGCATTGATTTTGTTTTTGATCATCTTTTTGTGGACCCCGCCGCATTTTTGGGCCTTGGCCTTGTACCGTGTCGAGGACTATCGAAAGTCGGGTCTGCCAATGCTGCCCGTCACCCACGGCAATGAGTTCACGCGCTTGCAGATTTTGCTCTATACCTTTATTTTGCTGGCTGCATGTTTGTTGCCCTTTATGTACCAGATGAGCGGATGGTTGTATTTGGTGAGTGCGTTGGTGCTGAGTGTCATGTTTTGTGCTTATGCGTGGAAATTGTGGCGGCATTACTCAGATGAACTGGCCAAAAAAACTTTCCGATTTTCATTGATTCATTTGAGTTTGTTGTTTTTGGCCATTTTGGTGGATCACTATGTCAAGGATTGGTTGTGAAGACTGGGAGAACAAGACGATGAAGCGACTATTGAATGCTGGGCGAGACTTGAAGTCTGCCTCCACGTTGAGGGGCTTGGGTGTGCTCTTGACTTGCATGTTGTGTTGGGTTTTGGGCTCATCCTTGGTGGCGTGTTCTCAAAAACCTTTGAGTTTCAATGCCATTGATATCACCGGTGCCGACTACGCCAAGAATTTGGCCTGGACGGACTCCAAAGGAGAGGTGCATCAACTCTCGGACTTCAAGGGGCAGGTGTCTTTGGTGTTTTTTGGATACACCCAATGTCCCGATGTGTGTCCAACGTCCATGGCCGACATGAAGGCCATCAAAGCGAGCTTGGGTGAGTTGGGGCCCTTGGTGCAAGTTGTTTTTGTCAGCGTCGACCCTGAGCGCGATACCCCTGCGGTCTTGGACGCGTATGTTTCCAATTTTGGGACTGAGTTTTGGGGGGTGAGTCCCAAGTTGGATGAACTCAAGGCCTTGGCCAAAGACTTCCATGTGTTTTATCAAAAAGTCGATGGGCCGACACCCACGAGCTACTCCATGGAGCACACCGCGGGCTTTTACATTTATGACACGAAAAGTCAGTTGAGGCTTTTTGCGCGCTTTGGCTCGTCGCAAGAGGCGATGACGGCCGACATCAAGGCGCTCCTCAAAAAGAGTTGATCTCGGTAAAGATGGCCAGTGGCTTCAACGCCCCAGCTCACGGGTTGTCTTTGAGTCCAGCTGACTTCACCAAAGATTTCCACATCTTGATTTCGTTGCCCAGTTGGGACTGGAAGTCCCGTGCGCTGCCTGACTCAATGCTCGCACCTTCACCCACGAGTCGGCCGTGCAAGGGCTCTTGAGCGGCGGCTGCATTGATGGCGCTATTGAGTTTTTCAACAATGGCACTCGGTGTGCCTTTGGGTGCCAAGACCCCCCACCATGTCGACAAATCCAAGTCTTTGATCCCGGCCTCTAAGCTGGTGGGAGTGTTTGGAAAAAGCGCCAAGCGCTTGGAGCCTGTCACAGCAATCAACTCCACGCTGTTTTGTCGGATATAGGGCAAGATGGTCGGCACGGTCGAGAAAAATACCTGCACCCGACCCGCCAGCAAGTCAATGGTGGCGGGTCCACTGCCTTTGTAGGGGATGTGGGTCATCTCGATGCCGGTTTTTTGTTTGAACAACTCGGCCGACAAGTGGTTGATGCTGCCGTTGCCCGCTGAGCAGTAATTGAGCGAGGCTTTGGTTTTGGCCAACGCGATGAGTTGATCCAAAGACTTCACGCCCAAGTCCTTGCTCACCACCACCAGGATGGGGCCACGCCCGATCATGGCCACAGCGGCAAAGTCTTTGTCGGCATCAAAGGGTGGGTTGGACTCCAAAGCCGCGTTGGTGGCAAAGGTGGATGTTGCAAAGAGCAGTGTGTAGCCGTCGTTGGCAGCCTTGGCAACACCATTGGCCCCCAATGCACCTCCTGCTCCACCTTTGTTGTCCACGATCACGGGGACCTCGAGCCTGTCGCTCAAGAGTTTGGCCAAGTCACGCGCGATGCTGTCTGTACCTCCTCCAGGCGCGAACGGGACCACCAGGGAGATTGGTTTTTTGGGGTAATTTTGGGCTTGGCTTGGAAGCGGCAGCAAGAGGGTCAAGCTCAAACACACGCCAAGCGTTTGAAGCCAATGGCGTTTGGGGGCCAAGCGTGAGATCAGGGTGTGCAAATGAGTCCTGTGCCTGGGAGCTGGGTGGTGAGCTAGATTGGACATTGGATTGGAGAATGGATGAGTCGATGAGTGGAGTGCAACGTGCGGTGGAGTTTAACCTGTGCTTGTCGAAAACACGCGAAAAGAGAGTTCAGCTTTGCACGCCACGCGCAGTACCAGCAAGAACAGCAAGAACAGCAAGAACAGCAAGAACAGCACGCGCGTGGTTGGCCTTGAGCTCCAGACGCCCAGTCCAGAGGAGTGCACCGTCACGGCAAGCTTGGCCCTGGCTGGCTTCAAAGGATGTGTCGCCCCATCGAATGGGCACAAGCACTTGGGCGAGGAAAGGTGTGCTTGTTTTACAAAATCGGGCTTGACCGCTGATCAACGCTCACAGAGAGCTGCACAAAAAAAACGCCTCATGCAGAGGCGTTTTTGATCTCACTCCAATGCGTTTTAAGCAAACTCTAGCAACGCAGTTTTCATTTTCTTCATGGCCGAGGCTTCGATTTGACGAATGCGCTCAGCACTCACGCCAAACTCATCGGCCAAGTCATGCAAGGTCATGCCACCACTGCCATCGTCTTTGACATTGAGCCACCTCTCCTGCACGATGCGTCTTGATCGCTCATCAAGGCTGCTGAGCGCCATGCTCAGTCCATCGGTGGCCAAGACATCGCGTTGATGCGACTCCATCATGGCCGTGGGTTCGTGATTGGTGTCGGTCAAGTAAGCGATGGGGCCAAAGCTCTCGTCGCCGTCGTCATTGGGGGCGGGGTCGAGGATGACGTCTGCACCCGACATGCGGGTTTCCATCTCGATCACCTCTTCTCGCTTGACGTTGAGATCCTTGGCGACTTGGTCGATTTGAGACTCTGACAAGTTGCTGCGGTGAGCGTTGTTGTCATCGGTCTCGGCCTTGAAGCCTTGTTTCATCGAGCGCAAGTTAAAAAAGAGTTTGCGCTGTGACTTGGTGGTGGCGAGTTTGACCATCCTCCAGTTGCGTAAAATGTATTCATGGATTTCGGCCTTGATCCAATGCATGGCGTAACTCACCAAGCGCACGCCTTGTTTGGGATCAAAGCGTTTGACGGCCTTCATGAGGCCCACATTGCCTTCTTGAATCAAGTCAGCGTGGGGCAAACCATAGCCCAAATACTGACGCGACACACTCACCACGAGTCTCAAGTGAGACATGATGAGCTTACCGGCAGCCTCAAGATCATTTTCGTTTTTAAGGCGACGAGCGAAATCTTGCTCTTGCTCTAAGGTGAGCATGGGCATTTTGTTCACGGCCGCAATGTAGGCGTCCAAGTGCCCCAAGGGTGGTATTAACCCCCAAGTGTTGGCTGGCGTCGCAAATTGTGTATTTACTGTGGCTAAAGCAGTCATGGTACAAGTCCTTTCATGCAGAAATATCATTTTAGCACTCCACTCATTTGAGTGCTAATAATCCATGGGCTTCTTGGGGGCAATGTTTGCGATGCATCAATCCACCCCTAAAAACTTCCTATATGAATATTTTAGGTCAAAACCCTGGATTTCAACAAGAGGGTTTTGAAATTTTTTTTGCTGGGTTTTTAGCCAGGCACGCAAAGCTTTAATAGTGCTTTCAAATCGCTTGACCCGAGGCTCCAGCAAGCTTGGATGAGTTCTTGGGTTTGTGCTTGACCCAAGACGGCATCGCTCAAATCATGGAATTTTTTCTCGAGCAAAGCATCGGTCATGGGATTTTCCAAGGAACCCACAGCGTGCTCGACGCGAACGTGCACGCTTTCACCTGAATGCAAGTGAGCGGTCACATCGGCACTGGCTTCATCGATTGAGTCGTCAACAATGGCCACGATTTTGCGCCGCAGGGTTTGCAAATCTTCGCGTGTAACGATCTCGTCGGCGTATTCTTCCTCACCAGCCCGGCCAAAAATCAAACCCGCACAACAGCCATGGTAGACGCTGAATTTGCCCTGCAATCCATCTTGGGGCTCTTTTTTGCCGGTCAATTCCAGCACCAAGGAGTGCACCCGGAGTTCAAGGCGTTCAATGTCTTGGGGCTTGACGCCTTTGTCTCTCAACTGCACGCAAGCGTCAATGCTGGGGTGGATCACGATGCCGCAGGCAAAGGGTTTGAAGCTATTGAGGCTGATCTCAAAGGATTGGCCCAAACCGCGATCGATCTCGCTCCAGTCGTACTTGGTGGAGAACACTTGGATCAAACCGCGTGGGGCTTCCAGTGCTTTGGGGCTGGCGGTGAATCCCTTGGAGGCGAGCAAGGCGGACATGAGGCCAGCGCGGGCTGCACCTCCTGGGTGAAAGGGCTTGGTCATGGTGCCAAATTGCTCTCTCAAACCGACCGGTTGAGAGGCCGCAATCCCCAACGCCATTTGAGTTTGGTGGGTATCAAGCTTCAAGAGCCTCGCGCAAGCCGCCGCCGCACCCAGCATGCCTGTCGTGCCGGTGATGTGCCAGCCTCGGTCATAGTGCTGGGGGTAGACGCAGTTGCCCACGCGACAGGAGACATCAATGCCCAACACCAAAGCGTCCATGAGCTCTCTGCCACTTGAGCCCAAGTGCTCGGCCAAGGCCATGGCGGCCGAGGCCACAGGACCTGCAGGATGGATGATGGTTTTGAGGTGGGTGTCGTCAAAGTCGAATGTGTGAGAAGAGATGCCATTGATCAAGGCTGCACTGGCCATGTCGACTCGGCTCGCTAGACCCGCCAACACCGCTTGGGGTGCGGGCTCGAGCATCTGCACTGCTGCGAGTGCGGCTTGGGTGGACTCGTGGTGGGCGGCACCCACAGCGCAGCCCAGCCAGTTTAAAAACGTACGGTGCGCATCGTGCTCAACCGCATCGCTCCATCCCTTGGAGGGGTGGGTGGCCACGAATTGGGCCAGGATCTGGGTGACGGCAGGTGCGTTGTGGTCAGCAGTGACTTGGGTATTGAGGGCCATGGTGTGGGGGGTGAAAGTAAAGAAAAAAGAAAAAGAAAAACAAAAAAGGAGTGGCAACTCTTACGCAGAAAAACCGCTCAACATGGCGTTGAGCAGCCTTTAGCGTCCCCATGACTCAGGAGTCGAGTTCGATGCGTTGCTCTTTGGCCAGTTGCGTCCAACGCTCCAAATCACGCTTGATGTACTGGGTGAACTGCTCGGGACTCATGGGCATGGGCTCGACCGCCTCGATCGAGAGTTTTTCTCGGAACTCGGCCACTTTGAGTACCGCATTCAAACTCTCGTTGAGCGTCTTGATGACGGGGGCCGGCATCCCTGCAGGGCCCACCACGCCGTACCATTGCAAGGCGTCAAAGCCTTTGAGTCCGAGCTCTTCCAGGGTAGGCGTGTCTTTGAGTTGAGGGTGACGGCTATAGCCTGTCACGGCCAAGGGGCGAACTCGAGACGAATGAATGTGGGGCAAAGCCGCAGCCAGTCCCGGAAACATGGCCTGCGTCTGGTTGGCAATCAAGTCGGTGAAGGCCGGAGCAATCCCTTTGTAGGGGATGTGCACCATGCCACTTTGGGTTTGCTTTAAAAAGAGCTCCATGGTCAAGTGCGTCAAAGAGCCCTGCCCAGACGAGCCATAGCTCACTCGGCCCGGATTGCTTTTCATGTAGGCCAACAGTTCTTTGAAGGTTTGCACCGGCAAGAGCGAACTCACGACCAATACATTGGGCGTGCCACCGATCATGCCAATGGGGCTGAAATCCTTGATGGGGTCGTAGGGCAAATTTTTGCGGGTGGCCGGGGAAGTCCCCAGGGTGGCCACATAACCTTGCATGAGGGTGTAGCCATCGGGTGCAGCGCGGGCAGTGTTTTGACAGGCGATCACGCCACCACCACCACCTTGGTTGTCCACCACGATGGTTTGCCCAAGCGCCTTGCCCCAACGCTCACACACGGTGCGACCAATCATGTCGCTCCCACCGCCTGCAGCCACAGGAACAATGTATTTGATGGTCTTGTTGGGGTAGGCCGCTTGGGCATTCACGCCCTCTCCCAAAGCAAGCCCCAAGGGCAAGGCGGACAAAGATTTGATCAAGTTGCGGCGATTGGTCATGGTGTTGACGCTTTGTTGGTGAGCCCAATTTGGGCGAAGTCTGTGGCCATTGGGCACAGGTTTGAAAAAGAAAAACACGAGACGATGCAAGCTGCGAACCCCCGTCTTGGCGACATCCACAAGGCCGCAAGGGTTTATTCTAAGGCTTTGTGCCGAGGGCCCAGGGTCGAGAAAGGCCCTCAGTCGAGCAAGGCCTTTGCAAACTCCTCGGCATTGAAGGGTTGCAGGTCCTCCAAACGCTCGCCCACACCAATGAAATAGACAGGGACCCCTTGGCCCGTTCGTTGCTCTCTTTCTTTGGACCACATGGCGATGCTCGCCAAAACCCCTCCCTTGGCCGTGCCGTCAAGTTTGGTGATGATGAGCCCGGTGAGGCCCAAGGATTGGTCAAAGGCTTTGACTTGGTGCAAGGCGTTTTGGCCTGTGTTGCCATCGATCACCAAAATGATTTCATGCGGTGCATCGGCCTGGGCTTTTTGAATCACGCGCTTGATCTTCTCGAGCTCTTGCATCAAATGCAGTTGGGTGGGGAGCCGCCCGGCCGTGTCAATCAAGACCACATCCGAGCCGCGTGCTTTGGCTGCACTCACCGCATCAAAACTCACCGCTGCAGGGTCCGCCCCGTCTTGCGAGATCAATTGCACCAAATTGCGATCGGCCCAGGCCAAGAGCTGCTCCTTGGCCGCGGCGCGAAAGGTGTCGCCTGCGGCAAGCAAGACCTTGGCGCCCGCACCCTGGAGGTGGTGGGTGAGTTTACCAATGGAGGTGGTTTTGCCAGCGCCATTGACCCCTGTGAGCATCATCACAAACGGGTGATGGCGGCTCACATCCAAGCGCCCTTCCAAGGGACTGAGCAGTTCTGTCAACACCATGGCGAGCATGTGGCGCACTTCATCGCTGTTGTTGGCGGGATTTTTTTTCAGCCGAGACTCCAAGGTTTGCAGCACATGCGCCGTTGCTTGAGGTCCCGCGTCTGAGAGCAGCAACGCCTCTTCGAGGTGTTCAAACAACGCCTCATCGATGACTTGACCGGTGAAGACTTGACGCAGTTGTTGACCGGTTTTTTTAAGCCCCATGGCCAGGCGCGCACGCCAACCCATCCCCGGTTCTTGGGAGGGTGCGGCGGGCTTTGATGCTGCCTCACTCACACGCGCGTTGGCGCCTGATTCGCTTGCCTCAGTCGCGGCATTGGGGGTGGCCACGGAGAGGACATCCGTCGATGCCGTTGGTGGGCTGGGCGAACTTGACACCGACGCTGACACCCCAGGCTCTTGGCTGGGTGGTGTTGGTGGTTTTTTCTTGAAAAAATTGAACATGGGGTCTTTTCTAGGGAGGCTGCGTTCATCTCAAGACTCAAACGGCACTGGGCTTATGGACATCCATGCCAAGCCCAGCTGCTTTTGGGTGAGCCCCATGATCCGAACAAAGCCACCAAGCACATGGCATTCTCTGAGGAACGGTTAATGGTCTATTTTACGACTGCCGTGGCGCAACAAGAGTAAACTCAATGCTCCAACCCCGTGGGTGAGTCCTTTTTCTTGTTTGTGGGTGGTTCTTTCATGTTTTGTTTTATGCACTTTTCACTCTCTTTTCGCTCGACTCTTGTGGGCTCGCTCGCTGTGTTGATGTCCTCGCTCCTGTGGTCCCAAACGCCCAAGCCTCTTGTCTTTGAAGAGGCGGGTCACGGCATCGTGGTGAGTCACCTCGCCAACGGGCTCACGGTCGTGGTCAAGCCCTTGCCCAGGGCGCCCACTGCGGTGCACATGCTTTGGGTTCGGGTGGGCTCAATGGATGAGGTCGATGGCTATACAGGCTTGGCACACATGCTCGAGCACATGATGTTCAAAGGCACGCCCAGCGTACCGGCGGGCGAGTTTTCACGAAAAGTCGCGGCCTTGGGAGGCCGAGAAAACGCCTTCACTGACCGTGATTTCACGGGGTACTTTCAGCAAATTCCATCGTCTCGCTTGAGTGACGTGATGAAGCTTGAAGCCGATCGTTTTGCCCATAATAGTTGGCCCGATGAAGAATTCAAAAAAGAGCTCGAAGTGGTCAAAGAAGAGCGGCGCATGCGCACCGATGACTCACCTCGTTCAGCGTTGTACGAGCAACTCGAGTCCACCCAGTGGCTGGCCTCGCCCTATCGCCGCCCCATCATTGGATGGATGAACGACCTCGACAACATGCAGCCTCAAAACGCGCGTGACTTCTACCACGCTTGGTATGCACCCAACAATGCGGTCTTGGTGGTGGTGGGGGACGTGAATCCCGAGCAAGTCTTGGCGCTGGCGCAAAGCAATTATGGCGATTTGCCCCCCAAGGTGCTGCCTGACAGAAAGCCCAGGCTCGAACCGGAACAAAAGGGCATACGACGCGTGAGTTTCAAAGCGCCCGCCAAGCAAGCGTATGTCATGCTGTCTTGGAAGGTACCAGGCTTCAAGGGATTTGCTACACCCAACAACTTGAACGCCCACAATGCCCTTGCTTCCAAAGAAGCCTTGAGTCTCACCATGCTCTCGGCGCTCTTGGATGGCTATGAAGGCGCGAGATTGGACCGTGCCTTGACCCAAGGTCCCCATCGCCTGGCCCAAGAGGTTGGGAGCTATTATGATTTTGCGGGTCGTGGCCCACAAATTTTTGTCTTGGAGGGCGCTCCCAAGGAAGGTGTGAGCATGGACCAACTCGAAGTGCAACTCAAAGCCCAACTATTGAAAGTCGCCCGTGAAGGGGTGGGCGAAGAGGAGTTAAAGCGCGTCAAAGCGCAGTGGCTTGCCAGCACAGTGTACAAGCGTGATTCTTTATTCAATCAAGCGCAAGAGATCGGTGCCTTTTGGGCGAGGGGCTTGCCATTGGACACCAGTGATTTGCTCATCGACCCTTTGCTTCAAGTCACGGCCCAAGAGGTGCAAGCGGTGGCCAAAAAATACTTCTCTGACGATCAGTTGACTGTGGCGTATTTGTGGCCCGAGGCCCTGGATGAACCAACGCTCAAGCGTCAACAAAGAGCACAATCTGCCGGAGACTTGAGATGAAGTTCAGACCCATTGTCAGATTGATGTTGAGCGCCAACTTTTTTTTGGGTGACTTTTTGGGGACCCCCATGCTTCGATGTGCGCCGCTCTTGCTCGCCTTCTTGCCCATGGTGGGGTTTGCTGTGCAACCCATACACCACACGCGACTCGATGACCGATTGGAAGTCTACTGGGTGCTCGATCACACCTTGCCGATGGTGGACATCCAAGTCGATTTTGATGCGGGCTCACGCTTTGATCCACCTCGGCGCAGTGGGATGTCGGGTGCAACCGCACAGATGCTCTCCAAGGGGGTTCAAGGCGAGAACGCTACCGAGCGCTCTCAAGCCAAAAGACGGTTACCACCTCTCGATGAAAATGCCTTGGGGCAGGCTTGGGCGGACATTGGCGCGATTTTTTCGGCCTCCAGTAGCGACGACCGTTTGAGCGTTCGCTTGCGCAGCCTGGTCAAGCCGGAGATTTTGGACAAAGCCTTGGAGCTCGGCTCCAGAGAGATTGGCACCCCAAGCTTTGATTCGGCCATTTGGTCAAGTGAGCGTGCCAAGACCATTTCCTTCATTCAAGAAAGTGAGACGCAACCCGCGCCGGTGGCCTCCAGGCTCTTTCGCCAGCAAGTTTTTGGTGCCCACCCCTATGGGCAAAGTGTGAGTGTCGAGTCCATCAAATCCATTGAGGTGCGAGACCTCAAGCGGTTTCATCAGCAGTTCTTCTCGCCTTGCAAGGCGCGCGTGAGTGTGGTGGGCGATGTAGAGGCGGCGGATGTTGAGCGCATTGCCCGCGCTTTACTGGCTCGTTTGCCTGAGCCTCGCAGTTGTGCTGCGCTGGCGGCTTTGCCAACACTGCCCGAGGTACAAGCCTTGGCGCAGAGCAAGACCGTGGCGAAACCCTTTGTCTCCACCCAGGCCCATGTCCTCATGGGACAAGTGGGGATTGCGCGCGGCGATGCGCGTTATTTCCCCCTCACGGTGGGCAACTACATTTTGGGTGGAGGTGGTTTTGTCTCACGTTTGACAGATCAAGTGCGAGAAAAAAGGGGCTTGAGTTATAGCGTCTACAGCTACTTCAATCCTGAGATCCAAGCGGGTCCATTCACCATTGGACTGCAAACCAAGAAGGATCAAGCCCAGCAAGCCTTGGACGTGGTCAAGGAAGTGCTCACAGACTTTGTCGACAACGGCCCCACGCCTGAAGAACTGCAAGCGGCCAAGGACAATTTGATTGGCGGCTTTGCATTGCGGTTTGACAACAACAAAAAACTCTTGGACAACGTGGCCAACATTGCTTGGTATGGTCTGCCCTTGGATTATTTGCAAACCTGGACCCAAGCGGTGCAAGCCGTGACGGTGGAGTCCATCCATGAGGCCTTTAAAAGCGTGCTCGATCCCAAACGCATGGTCACGGTGATCGTGGGAGCGCCGTCTTGACCCCAGGAGAGGTGAGGATCATTGGCGGCTCATGGAAGCGCACCAAGCTCAAGGTGTTGGACCGCCCAGGTCTCAGGCCCACCCCCGATCGAGTGCGCGAGACGCTCTTCAATTGGTTGGGTCAGGACTTGACGAATTGGACTTGTGTGGATGCATTTGCTGGCACGGGCGTGCTGGGTTTTGAGAGCGCCTCCAGAGGTGCGAGTGACGTGCTGCTGATGGAGAGCGATGCAGCGCTTTGCAGTGTGCTCAATGACAAAATTCAAGCCCTCAAGGCGCAAGGGATGCGCGTTCAGCGAGGAGACGCGCTGATGGGCTTGAAGAGTTTAAAGCTCTCCAGTGTGGATGTGGTGTTCTTGGATCCCCCGTTTGATCAAGTGTCCTTGATGCAAGAGGCGCTCAAAGCGAGTGTGCCCACCTTGAAGCCTCTGGGCCACTTGTACTTAGAATCTGCTCAGGCGCAAACCGATGAGGTCTTGCTGGGCTTGGGGCTAGAGAAGAGAAAATATCTCAAAGCTGGACAGGTGCATGCCCATTTGTTGCGCAAATTGCCCTAGGCGTCCCAACGCCATCGCGTCAACCGCTTTGGTGTGGTGCGCTAGAGGCTTTGCAGTGCTGGGTGCAAACCCCTTCAATGCTACGTCGACTCCAGCGCGCGCAAAGAATGAATAAAGATTGAACAAAGATTGAACAAGGGACAAGACCATGACTTTATCAGTGACGGCGATCTACCCAGGCACATTTGATCCCTTGACCTTGGGGCACGAGGACATTGCCAAGCGAGCGAGTCAAATGTTCGAGCACGTGGTGATTGCGGTGGCCAGTGCGCACCACAAGAAGACCCTCTTCACGCTTGATGAGCGCATCCAAATCACCCAACAAGCCTTGGCCCATTTGCCCAACGTGAGAGTGCTCGGCTTTGATGGATTGGTGGTGCAATTCGCCCGCACTCAAGGCGCCACAGTGATGGTGCGAGGGGTGAGGTCGGTGAGTGATTTTGATTTTGAGGCGCAACTCGCTGGCATGAACCGACAAATGGTGCCCGAAGTGGACAGTGTGTTTTTGACGCCCCAGCCACACCTGCAGTCGTTGTCGAGCACCTTGATACGAGAAATTTCCGCTCTCGGTGGCCAAGTCAGCGCCTGGGTCTCCCCCGGCGTGGAGCAGGCGCTCACCACCAAGCTCAAAGCGATCAACCAGCACAAGTCGGGCGAGTAGATTCATGGCCTTGATGATCACCAGTCAGTGCATCAATTGCGATGTCTGTGAACCCGAGTGTCCCAATCAAGCCATTTATTTTGGGCAGGAAATTTATGAAATTGATCCCCATAAATGCACCCAATGTGTAGGGCATTTTGACGCTCCCCAATGTGTCGAGGTCTGCCCTGTGGACTGCATACCCCTGAACCCTGAGGTCATCGAGTCCCCTGATGACTTGATGAAGAAGTACCATCGTTTGGTGGCCTTGTCGCCCAAGGGCTGATCCCTGCATGGCACTCTCAGCCCGCCCTGGGCAGGATCCCCGTGGGCCTGTCATGCCGCCTCTTCTTTGACGCTCGACCTCACGCTGGCACGTGGTGCTGAAGGGGTGCTCTAGGGGCGCTTAAGGGGCGCTCAAGGTGCGCTCAAGGTGCGTCGCCTGCTTGGTCATCGCTCTTGGCGGGTGGGTCTTTGCGCTCGGGCTTGGGGCGCGGGGGCTTGGAGGTGTGAATTTTGAGGGTGGCTCGCGTCATGTCACCACGTGCCAAGTCCTCAAAAGCACTCAGGGTGCGGGAGACACAATCGTCAATGGCGTTTTGGTGTTCACCCGAGGGTTTTTTGAGCACCCAGTGCAAGACTTCCGACTTGACACCGGGGTGTCCAATGCCCAGGCGAAGCCGCCAGTACTGGTCGCTGCCCAAGTGAGAGTGGATGTCTCTGAGCCCATTGTGTCCCGCATGGGAGCCACCAAGTTTGAGCTTCGCTTGACCGGGGACGATGTCAAGTTCGTCATGGATCACCAAAATTTGTTCGGGCAAGATCTTGAAAAAATTGGCCAAGGCGCCCACCGATTGGCCTGATGCATTCATGTAGGTTTGCGGCTCCAAGAGCCAAATGCTCTCACCCTCAAAGCTCGCCTTGGCCATGAGTGCGTTGTAGTTTTTCTCAAACCTCAAGGTGAGCTTCAAGCGCTCAGCCAAGTCACTCACCCACCAAAATCCGGCATTGTGGCGTGTTCTTTCATACTCGGCACCCGGGTTGCCAAGTCCAACAAAGAGTTTAATCATAAGGACTATTTTAGGGTATCGCCCATGAAAACGGCCCCTCTTGAGGGGCCGCCATGGGGAGATTTTTCAAGGCTTGGGTCTCGTCAAAAGGCCCCCAAGCCTTCAAGCTCAAAGGACGCTTTATTTTTTAGCGTCTTTTTTGGCTTCAGGCTTTTTGCCATCGGCTTTTTTCCCATCTGCGCCTTCAGCAGGTGTCTCCACCTCGGCCACAGTGGCCACCACCGAGACGATCACGGGGTTGGTTTTTCCGTGAGTGACAGGGGTGACACCTGCTGGCAACTTGATGTCATTCAAATGCATGGGGCTGCCTTTTTTGAGCTCACTCAAGTCCACCGCAATGAATTCGGGCAAATCAGAGGGCAAGCACGTCACTTCCAATTCCATGATCAACAAGTTGACCAAGCAAGAGTCGATCTTGACAGCGGGAGAATTTTCTTGACCGCTGTAGTGAAGTGGCACTTTCATGTGCATCTTGGTTTTGGCATCCACGCGTTGAAAATCCACATGCATGACCATTGGTTTGTAGGGATGGTACTGGACGTCACGCAAGAGCACTTTGGTCTCTTGCTTGTCAATTTCCATGTCCAAAACGGACGCATGAAAAGCTTCCTTTTTGAGGGCATACCACAAGGCGTTTTGATCGAGTTCGATCAATTGGGGGTCTTTTTCGCCACCGTAAACGATGCCTGGTGTACGACCCGTGATGCGCAGACGGCGGCGCGCACCCGTCCCATGTTTAGCGCGTTCAAATGCGACAAATTTCATCTCTGACTCCTTTTGAGCCCACCGCGACCAGTGTGACTCGGACTTTAAAAAAATGACTTCAACCGCCAAGGGTTGTCAGTCACCGCTTGTGTGTTCTAGGACCTCAAGGCGCTCAAAAGAGCTGATCTTGATCCGAGAACAAACTCATCACCGACTCTCCTTTGGCAATGCGCTGCATGGTCTCTGCAATCAACGCAGCCACCGAGAGTTGGCGGATTTTCTTGCACTGAGCGGCTTCAACGCTCAGGGGAATGGTGTTGGTGATCACCACCTCATCCAAGGCCTCGCCTTTGGCTATGCGCTCAATGGCGGGCCCTGAAAAAATCGGGTGTGTGCAGTAGGCGTACACCTTTTGGGCTCCTCGTTCTTTGAGCACTTCGGCCGCTTTCACCAAGGTGCCGGCCGTGTCAATCATGTCGTCCATGATCACGCAGTTGCGTCCTTCAATGTCACCAATCACATTCATCACTTCAGAGACGTTGGCCTTGGGGCGGCGTTTGTCAATGATGGCCAAGTCGCAGTCGAGTTGTTTGGCCAGTGCCCGCGCACGGACCACACCGCCAACGTCTGGTGAGACCACCATCAAGTTCTCGTAATTTTTTTGACGCAAGTCACCCAAGAGCACTGGGGAGGCGTAAATGTTGTCCACCGGAATATCAAAAAAGCCCTGAATTTGGTCGGCGTGCAAGTCCATGGTGAGCACTCGCGCCACACCCACGGTTTGGAGCAAATTGGCCACCACCTTGGCTGAAATCGGCACCCTGCTCGAGCGCGGGCGACGATCTTGCCTGGCGTAACCGAAGTAAGGAATCACAGCGCAGATTCTCTCGGCCGAGGCGCGCTTTAAAGCGTCCACCATGATCAAGAGTTCCATTAAGTTTTCGTTGGTGGGCGCACAAGTCGATTGCACGACAAACACGTCTCTTGCGCGCACGTTTTGTAGCAACTCCACGGTGACCTCGCCGTCAGAGAAGCGTCCCACATTGGCCGAACCCAGCTCGGTGCCCAAGTCTGTGGCGATTTCTTGGGCCAGCACGGGGTTTGCGTTACCGGTGAAAACCAAAAAATCCGTGTTGCTAAGGGTTGACATAAGGGCGCTTTGCGTTAATCAAAGAGGAGACGGGTATCCAGCCAAGAATCAACAACGCGAAAAAAGCCCAGACCAAAACCCACCAGGCTTTGAGCTGAACTCTTTAGAGCGATGCCACGATAAACACATGGCAGGGGAGGAAGGACTCGAACCCTCGCATGCCGGAATCAAAATCCGGTGCCTTGACCAACTTGGCGACTCCCCTACAGGGTCCGTGGGCGCAAAGCCCGCAAACCATTAATCGTCGCAGAGTGCCCACCCAAGTAGGGGATGGGCCTCCAAATTGCTACAAATCTTGGACTGCCAAAGAGGCGGCAATTGAGGCGCTTCCATGACACGATCTAACTTGGCGAACACTGCACTGCCCGATCCCGTCATTCGAGGCGATAGCCCCAGACCTTTTAACAAGGAGAGGGACTCTTGCACATCAAGACAGAGGCCAGCAGCCACCGGTTGCAGATCATTGTGACCAAACTCAAAGATCTGCGTAGCAAAGTCGGATATTGTAACAGTTTTCGTGGCCCTCTCCAATGAGCGATCGCTAAAAATTCGCCCTGTCTCCAATCCCTGTGGGGGTTTCACCACCAAAAATTGGGCCCTGGGGATGTCAACGGGCGTGAGTTGCTCGCCAATGCCTTGCACAAACGCATTGCGCCCTTTTAGAAAAAAAGGCACATCAGCACCGAGTTGGAGTCCCAAGGCCAAGAGTTTGGAGAGTGGCCAATTCAAATTCCACAGACGGTTCAATGCGAGCAAGGTGCTCGCTGCGTCCGATGAGCCCCCGCCCATGCCCGCTTGGGAGGGGATTTGTTTGTCCACACTGATGGTGGCCCCCAGTTGCACTTGAGCGCTGTGCTGCAGGAGCTTGGCGGCTCGAACAATCAAATCGTCTGGGGGCAAGGTCTGTGACAAATCAATGCGCTCGATGCGGCCTGTGGCATTGAGTTCAAAATGCAAGACATCGGCCCAGTCGATGAGCATGAAGACCGATTGCAGCAAATGATAGCCATCCGCGCGCCTTGCCGTGATGTGCAAAAACAAATTGAGTTTGGCTGGGGCCAAGACGTCGCTGAGCAGTTTCATGGGGCACGCCGCATTGGTGGGTTCAATAGAAAAAGGGGAAAAGTCATTTGAAAAGTCATTTGCAGCGATGGCGTTGGCAGGGGTTGAAAAAAAATCGCCTGCAACAACTCGTCAATCGGAGCTTTTGGTGATTTTAAAGTCAACCGCGGGTTCGGGCTCAAAGCGGTGGGCCACCAACACCGCATTGGACGTGTGTGAAAACTGCCAACCAGGAGCGCTCACCGCTTGTCCTTGCAGCCAACCCAAGAGTGTGCGACTTGGAATGGAGGTGCCCAACCAATGCGACATCAGCGAGTCCAAGTTGTCAAAGGACTGCACCCGCGGACTCATTTGAGCACTCTCCAAGGTGGCTGGCATCTCGGGTGTGCCCCACGTGATCACGGCAAGTGTCGAACCCAAGGGCCCCAAAATGCGCAACTCGCCCTCTTGGTCGCTCACATCGAGTTCAAAGTCATTGGCCATGTGCAGGGTTCGCACACCTTTCACGTCGATTTGCAAACGCCCAGACCAATGCAGCTCACTGGGCTGGGGGATTGTGGATTGGATTGGTGTTTGGGGTGTTCGGTCTGTGGGTTGAATGGATGCACAAGACGCCAGCATCAAACAGCAAAGCCCAGTCAGGTGTTTGATCCCCGACATGAGTCCAAGCCTGATGGAGCGTGTGGTGTTGGGCCGAATCCAAGACGGGGTGCTCCAGTGGGTTGACTCCAAGTGAGTGCGGTTCGTGCAAGTCGCGTGACTGCTCCCACAAGAGTCATTATTCAAGGCGTTGATGGACCTGCTCCTAAGCGTTTGATGGTCTCGTTGAGGACCTCGCTAGAGGAGGTGTTTTTTTGTGCTTCTTTCATCAAAACCGAGGCCTCGCGTTTTTGACCCAGTGCATGCATCACCTCGGCCAGATGCGCTGCAATGTCGCTATCGGCGCGCAAGTGATGCGCTTGTTTCAAAATGGCCAAGGCCTCTTTGAGGTGCCCCAAGCGAAACTCCACCCAGCCCAAGCTGTCCATGATGAAGGGGTCTTCGGGGGCCATTTCGAGGGCTTTGACGATCAAGTTTTTGGCCTCGGGCAGTTTGAGCGAGCGGTCTGCCCAGGAGTAGCCCAAGGCGTTGAAAGCCGCGTAGTAGTTTGGAGACCGAACGGTGATGGATTTGAGTATTTTCTCCATGGCCTCCAAGCGATTGAGTTTTTCATAGGCCATGCCCAATTCATAGGCCAAGTCGTCATCAAGCGGTCTGTCGATCACTGCTTTTTCAAGGAGCTCAAGCGCCAAGTCAAAGCGACGTTGATCTCTGGCGATTTGAACCATGGCCATCACTCGGGTGCGGGAGGCCTCGGGTGTATTGCGAGGCAGTGCAGAGACCAATTCCTCGGCCGCTTTGAAGTCTCCTTTTTTGTTGAGCACCAAGGCTTTTTGAATTTGTGCGCTGACCCATAAATTGGGGTCTTCAATCTGATCGAGCCACTTGAGGCTTTCGGTCAAGTCACCTTTTTTGGTGCTCAGTTGCGCAAGTCCCAAATACGCCTGGGCTTTTTCACGCGGAGGCAAGGGGTTTTGCGGTGATTCAAGCGCTAGGTAATGCTTCCAGCTGGACTGCGCTTGATCGCCCAAGCCTTTCTCTGCATGGGCGCTGCCTAAAAAAAGCCAGGCGGAGGCAAAATTGGGGTGCTCTTGGGTCAACTGCGTGAGCACTTGGATGCCTTCGTTCAACCGATCGGTCTCTAAAAACACCCGCGCATACGCAAAACTCACCTCTTGAGGATAGGGGTTGGGTTTTTGCAGCATCAATGGCGACAAGAAGTTCTCGGCTTCTATCATGCGTTGCTCCATGAGCCCCAGGGCCAACCACAAGGGTTCAAGCGCCAATGGATCCACTTGATGTGCTTTGATGCCGCATTTGAGGGCTTCTTGCCTCTCTTGTGCGATCAGGTGCATTTGCCCAAGTGTTGACCACACTGCGACGCCATGGGTTTTGGAGTTCTTCAAAGGCTCGAGTGCACTCTCCAGCACCAGTGCGGCTTGGTGCTTGTTGGTGGCCCTGGCGAAGGACCTGGGCAGCGACTTGATGGTGTTGGCGAGTTCGTCTTTGGGGGTCAGTGCGATGAGTTTTTCCAAAGACTGTTGGGCCTCGGGCAAGCGGTTGAGTGCAATAAAAATTTGCAAACTGTATTGGTGAGCGCTCACCGATTTGGGGTGGACGTTGCGCCAAGTCTGGGTGACCTCAAGGGCAGCTTCGGCCGAATGGGACTGAAGGGCCACTTCGATGCAGCGTTCAAAGAGCTTCTCGTCTCCCGACTTTTTGGCCACATCGAGGAGCAAGGTGAGACCCGTGAGCGCTTGCCCCTGCAAGGTGTTGAGCTCGCCGAGCATAATCTCAAACATCCACTGGGCATTCAAGTCCGAATTGGAGAATGCTTTGGCGGGCGCTGTTGTTGAGCCCTGAGTCGATTGGGGTGTTTTTTTCTGAGATGGGCTGGGGCTTTGTGCCAAGTGCCAAGGGGCTGAAAAATGGCTGGGCTCGAGGGGTTGATCAAACCCCAGGCCCATCGATGATGCCTGGGCGGCGAGGGCACATGCGCTCAAGGCCAAACTCAAGGCCAATCCCAAACCCATGTCGCGTGCCACACTCAGGCCAGTTGAATGCGAGTGGCTGCTGCCATTGAACTCACCCCGCATGGCCTGCGGGTCTGGTGCTGGGTTCGTCCACACCCAAGACAGGACATGGCCCGCGTCAAGTCTGGATTGGGCGTTGAGTTGGGCGCTTTTAAAGAGGTTCATCAGTGGATGATAATGCCAACTTTAGAGTTTTGAAAAGAACATGCCAGAATTACCCGAAGTTGAAATCACACGGCAAAGCTTTGCGCAGGCGATCCAAGGCGCCAAGATCCTTCGAGTGAACTTGGGTAAAGCTCTGCGCTGGCCTTTGGGGTGCGAGCCCAGTGCGTTGATCGGCATGCAAGTTTTGGGGGTGAGAAGGCGAGCCAAGTATTTGTTGGTGGACCTGAGTGGGGGGCTACTTTTGGTGCATTTGGGGATGTCGGGATCGTTGCGTTTTTCCAGCGCCATGCCCGCCATGGGTTTGCACGAGCACTTCGAGATGCAGACCACCCAAGGCACATTGCGCCTCAAAGACCCCAGGCGATTTGGGGCTGTTGTCTATGCAAGGTCACCGTTGGACACGGCGGCCCAAAAATTATTGGGTCACTTGGGGCCTGAGCCACTGGAGTCGGACTTTACGGTGGCTTACTTTAAAAATACCCTCTCTGGCAAAACAGCCGCCATCAAGACCGTGTTGCTCGACGCTCGGGTGGTGGTGGGGGTTGGGAATATCTACGCCAACGAGGCCTTGTTTTTGGCCAAGATCAACCCCAAAGCCGCTGCGGGCAAGCTCTCGGCTGAACGGGTGCAAAGACTGCTTCAAGCCATACAGCAAGTCCTCAAACGCGCCTTGGCAGTGGGCGGCAGCACCCTCAAAGACTTCTCCAATGCTCAGGGCAAGGAGGGGTATTTTCAGCTCGAGATGATGGTCTATGACCGCGAGGGCGAGCCGTGCCGGGTTTGCGGCTCACTCGTGCGAACGCTGCGTCAAGGCCAACGCTCAACGTTTTATTGTCCACAGTGTCAAAAGCGGTGAAATCAGCCGTGGCCCAATTGGACAATCCCGCCATTAAAACTGCGTTGAAAACCGCAGCTCCTCCAATGCACGGCGAGGCGCCCTTGCCCAAAGAATTTGCCAAAAAGCTCGTGGCATGGCAAAAAAAACATGGACGCCACGATTTGCCCTGGCAGCAAGAGTTGAAGGCCTATCCCGTTTGGCTCTCAGAGGTGATGCTGCAGCAAACGCAAGTGAGCACAGTCAAGGTTTATTTTCAAAAGTTCATGCAGCGCTTTCCACGGGTTGAGGACTTGGCTCGCGCTGACATCAACGAAGTGCTCGCGCTTTGGACGGGGCTGGGTTACTACACGCGTGCACGCAATTTGCATCGATGTGCCATCGAGGTGACGCAGACCCATGGTGGTGTTTTCCCGCAAGAGTTGGAGGCTTTGAAATCCCTCCCTGGTATTGGCGAGTCAACGGCGGCTGCCATTGCCTCCCTTTGCTTTCAAAAACGCGTTGCCATCACCGATGGCAATGTGAGGCGTGTTCTTGCGCGTGTCATGGGCTTTGAAGGCGATATGGGGCTGGGCTCCAGTGTGAAATGGCTCTCCCAAGTGGCGCAGAGTTTGCTGCCCAACCAGCGCATCAGCATGCCCACCTACACCCAAGGCATCATGGACTTGGGTGCCACGGTTTGTAAGCCGAAAAATCCGCTGTGTGATCGCTGTCCGATGAGCTTAGTCTGTGTTGCCCGAGAAAAGGGTCAGGTCGACAAGATTCCTGTCAAGAGCAAAAAGATCAAACGCACTTTTGAACAATTGTTTTGGCTCATCGCGCAAAACTCCAAGGGCGAGGTGTTGGGCATCAAGCGAGGTGACAAAGGCATTTGGGCTGGGTTGTACGGTTTTGCTGAATTTGACAGCGAAGAAGCTTTGACCAATGCCACCACAAAGTGGGTGGAAAAAACTCGTGTTGTCAAAACCAAAAAAGGCACAGAGATTTTGACACCTCGGGCCTTGCAGGTGGTGCGCCATGAGCTCACGCACAAGTCGCTGAGCATTCATCCATTCTTTTGGCCTGCACCGATGGACTTTGACAGGCCAGGGGCTGAGTGGCTGAGTGTAAGCCAGTGGAAACAAGTGGGATTGTCTCGTCCCGTGGAGGATTTATTGCGCTCTATCTTTCATGGCCCTTGAGTGCTGCACTCAAGGGCCAGATGCAAAGCCCAAAGTCCAAAGCCCAAAGCCCAGAGCAAACTGGCCAGAAAGACCACTGAGCTGTTTGCGTTAAGGGATGTTTTGTTTTACCGCTTCGATCTTTTCAAGCTCACGGTGTCGCGTGAGGGTGACCCAGTTTTTGCTGAACAATTGCCCCAGCCTTTCCACCAAATACACCGATCGGTGCTGCCCGCCTGTGCACCCCAGAGCCACTGTCACATAGCTGCGGTGATCGCGATTGAGCTCGACGAGCCAGTGGTTTAAAAAAGTCTGAATGTGTTGGCACATTTGGTTCACGCTGCTGTGTGTGTTGAGCCATTGGGCAACGGTGGTGTCTTTGCCAGTGAGCTCTTTCAAGTGGTCTTCATAATAGGGATTGGGCAGCATGCGAACATCAAAGACGTAGTCTGCGTGAACGGGAATTCCACGCTTGAAGGCGAAAGACTCAAAGATCAAGGTCAGTTGTGCCGCTGGCGCAAAGACGAGAGACTTGATAAAGCTTTGCAATTGATTGGAGCGCAAAAGACTGGTGTCAATGATGTGCGCCATTTCTCGAAAGGGGCTCAAGATGTCGCGCTCGAATTGGATGGCTTGAACGAGGTCTCGCTCTGGGTCGTTGTCGCTGGCAGCGAATTTGGACAAAGGGTGGCGTCTTCGAGACTCGGAATAGCGTTGTACCAAGGTCTGGGTCTTGCAGTCTAAAAAAAGCAGTCGAATGTCCACTCCCAAGGACCTCAATCGCTCCAATTGGGCTGGCACCAGGGGCAAGGAGGCGGCACTCCTGGAATCCATGGCGATGGCCACTTTCAGCTCAGAGCGTGCTTTTTCAAGTTCGACAAATTGCGTGAGCATCTCGGGGGGCAAGTTGTCCACGCAGTAGTAGCCTGCATCTTCGAGTGCTCGCAAGGCCACCGATTTCCCCGAGCCCGAAAGTCCAGTGATGAGGATCAATTCCAGCGCTGCAGTGGGCGCTGGGGCGGCGACTGTTGTGTTGGTATTGGGCGGTACAACGGTGTTCATGGTTTGTTGACCTTGCGAGTGCTTTTGATGGTTTTGGCGCTTGGGCGCGGGCTCAGGGTCGACTGCGAGAGCATCTCTTTGGCGTGGGCCAGGGAGGCTTGTGAGCTTGCTTCACCCCCGAGCATGCGCGAGACCTCGAGATCACGAGCCACGCCACTGACTTGGTGCACACTGGACCAAGTGTTGGTCGAGTCACGGGTTTTGCTCACCACCCAGTGCTGGTCAGCACAAGCGGCGACTTGGGGCAAATGGGTGACGGCCAACACTTGGCGGTCCACTCCCAGTTGTTGGAGGAGTCTGCCCACCGTGTGGGCGACAGCGCCTCCAACGCCAGAGTCGACTTCATCAAAAATCAAGGTCTCGGTGCTGCCCAATTGACTGGTGGTGACGGCAATGGCCAACGCAATGCGTGAGAGCTCACCCCCCGAGGCCACTTTGCTAACGGGCTTGGGTGTGCTGCCTGGGTGTGCAGCCACCAGGAATGCGACATCTTCTAAGCCGTGGCTGCTTTCATGGGGCAAACTCTGGAGCTCAACGTCAAAGACACCGCCTTGCATTCCTAGGCCTTGCATGGCTTCAGAGATGGCTTTTGCCAAGGCGGGAGCAGCCTTGGCCCTGGACGCACTCACCGCTTTGGCCTCTTTCAAGTAGAGGGTTTGATCTTGGCTGGATTTCTTTTGCAGCACTTCCAGGTCCAGCGACTCAGAGAGCTCAGCCAATTGCATTTTCCAGTCCATCAAGGTCTCGTGCAACTCTTCGGGCGACTTTTTGAAGCGCCTGGCCAAGCCCATCCAAAGAGACAAGCGAGAGTCCAGTTCTGCCAGCCCTTGGGGGTCAAGATCAACACTTTTGAGCCAAGAGTTGATGCTGTGGGCCGCGTCCTGGGCTTGCGCCCAGGCAGCAGAGAGGATGTCGCTCAGCGGGGTGAATTTTGGCTCAATGTGGGCGCTAGACGATAAAGTTTCTTGCGCTTTGAAGAGCTGGGAGAGGGCGCCGTTTTCGTCGTCTTGCAAGGCTGAGAGGGCGCTTTGAGCGCTTTCTAGCAAGGACTGTGCGTTGGAGAGTCGCTGGTGCTGGGCATTGAGGTCTTGCCACTCGTGGGCGGCAGGTGAGAGTTTCTCGAGCTCGGCAATTTGCCAGACGAGTCTCTCGTGGGCTTCTTGTCGGCTGGACTGCGCGGCTTGGGCTTCTTTGAGTTTGGTCAACGTGCTTTTCCATTGATCCCAACAGGCTTTCAGCGCGGTGGTGTCAACCCCGGCATAAGCGTCCAAGAGTCCACGGATGGCGTCGGCTTTGGTGAGACTTTGCCAAGCGTGTTGGCCATGAATATCAAGGAGCTGCTCGCCAATGCCTTTGAGTTGTCCCGTGGTGATGGGTGAGCCATTGAGCCACGCTTTGGATTTGCCCAGGGGCTCGATCACGCGTTTGATGAGCCACTCGTCTTCATCGTCAAAGCCAGAATCGATGAGCCACTCTTTTAAGGTGGCATTGGGCGTGAACTGAACGCACACCTCGGCTTTGCTGGCGCCTTCACGCACAAACCCAGTTTCACTTCGGGCACCCAGAGCAATTTGCAAGGCGTCGATCAAAATGGATTTGCCCGCTCCTGTCTCACCCGTGAGCACCGTAAAGCCTTTGGAGAACTCGATCTCGAGCTCTTTCACAATGACAAAGTCTCGCAGGTGAATGCGTCCCAAGCTCATGTAGCGTCCTCGTTCCAGTGAAGTTTCTCTCGTATTGTGTCAAAAAAACTCCATCCTTTGGGATGTAAAAAACGCACATTGTGGGGCGAACGCCTCACCCGCACCCGGTCACCAATCAACAAGGAGGCCAAGGATTGCATATCGAAGTTCACACTGGCATCCCGCCCAGAGACGAGTTCAATGACGATCTCACCCGGGTTGCTGAGCACCAAGGGTCTGTTGGAGAGGGTGTGCGGGGCAATGGGGACGAGCAGCAAACCTTCTAAGGACGGGTAAAGCAATGGGCCGCCGGCCGAGAGCGCGTAGGCGGTCGAGCCCGTGGGAGTGGCAATGATGAGCCCGTCGGCTCTTTGTTGGGCCACGAAATGCGAGTCGACCTCGATTTTTAATTCGACCAGTCCAGCAGTCGAGCCTCGGTGAACGACCACATCGTTCATGGCCAGTGCATCAAACACGCACCTTCCCCCGCGAAAAACCTGTGCTTGCAGCACTGCTCTGCGGTCTTCTTCGAAGGCGCCTTGCAAAATGGGTGTTAAAGTAGACTCAATGTGATTCAAGGCAATGTCGGTGATGAAGCCCAATCTGCCTTGGTTGATGCCAATGAGGGGAACGTTATAGGGGGCGAGTTGACGGCCAAAGCCAAGCATGGTGCCATCCCCACCCACGACCAAGGCCAAGTCGCAGGATTTGCCAATTTGGTCGATGTCCATGATGGCGTGGGTGGTCATGGCGCTATTCAAGGCGGTGTTTTTCTCGATGGCAACTTCGCAGCCCTGGGTGTATAAAAACTGTGCCACGTGCTCCAAAATGTCGGCCGAGGAAGACGTGGGGGCCGATGAGGGAGTGAATTGGTATTTGCCCACGAGAGCAATGTGGCGAAAATGTGATTTCATTGTTTAATTAAAACACTAAAATGTAAGTTGATCATGACAAGCATGGACGAGCGCTCAAAGTTACTGTTGAAATCCTTGGTTGAACGCTACATCAGCGACGGCCAACCCGTGGGATCCAGAACCTTGTCCAAAGCGTCGGGGCTTGATTTGTCCCCGGCCACCATTCGAAACGTCATGGCCGATTTAGAGGACTTGGGGCTCATCGTGAGCCCCCACACCTCATCGGGTCGAATCCCAACAGCCAAAGGATACAGGCTTTTTGTGGACACGATGCTCACGGTGCAAAAAGAAGCGTTGAGCGCTCCGAGTTTGGCCCCAGATCAACCTCAAAAAGTCATCGCCAATGCGGCTCATTTGCTCTCGGACTTGTCGCATTTCGTGGGGGTGGTGATGGCCCCTAAGCGCAGCATGGTGTTTCGCCACTTGGAGTTCTTGCGCTTATCTGACAAGCGCTTGTTGGTGATCATCGTCTCTCCCGAAGGCGATGTGCAAAACCGCGTGATATTCCCCCCTGTTGACTACACCCAAGCCGAGCTCATTGAGACGGCCAACTACCTCAACACGCACTACTCTGGGATGAGTCTGGATGGTGTTCGTGAAAAGCTGCTCAATGAAGTGGACCGACTTCGCGGTGAAATTGCGTCCTTGATGAAGGCGGCGGTTCAAGTCGGGGCCGAGGCCATGACAACGGAGCGTGACGAGGTGGTGATCTCAGGCGAGCGCAACTTGCTCCAGGTGAGTGACTTCTCCAGCGACATGGGCCAGATGCGGCGAGCTTTTGAGCTGTTTGAGCAAAAAGCCCAGCTCATGCGGCTTTTGGATATTTCCGTGAATGCTCCTGGCGTTCGCATCTTCATCGGTGGCGAGAGTCAAATTGTGCCCTTTGAGGAGCTCTCGATTGTCAGCGCACCCTACCAAGTCAATGGTGAGGTGGTGGGCACTTTGGGGGTCATTGGGCCCACTCGCATGCCCTACGACCGAATGATTCAAATTGTGGACATCACCTCGAGACTGGTCTCCAACGCGTTGAGCCATCAATGAGGCCGTGTTCAATCATGCGAGCCCTCACCTGATACAATCAGTATTTAGGGCCTATAGCTCAGTTGGTTAGAGCAGAGGACTCATAGCGAGAGTTGTGCCGCATGCGTGGAAACTGCATGTGGGATGGTGTCAAATTCGGAGAAAGCTAAGTCAATTCGTTGATATGCCAACGCCGAGCCAAGCTCAGTGTGAAAACACTTTGAAGGTGTAGAGACTAGACGGCACCCATCTAAGTTCTTATCAAGAATATGATGAAGGCATAGTCCAGGGAGTGGTGAAAGCCACACAAACCGGAATCCTTTGGTCCCTGGTTCGAGTCCAGGTGGGCCCACCAAATTATTCCATTGAGCAAGCGGTGTTTACTGTCAATTGTCACTCACATGCACCGGTTTTAGGTTGTCGCAAATGCCTTCACCATCTTTCAGTGCTCATATGCCACTTAAGAGGCAATTCATGGCGGTTGCTATTTCGCTGGCGTGTTGATTCAAGGAGCAAATACTTTTCTTTAGATGCTTTTTATCCATTGCTTGAGCAAAAAAAGATATAAAAAGCATGTCTTCTCCCAAGACATTAAAAATAGGGGTTAAGTTTTTAGGACTATCAACTCTAGATTTATAACTCTTAAGTGGAACAGTCA
>CAIPFK010000070.1 GCA_903864315.1 uncultured Burkholderiales bacterium
ATCACCAAGGCCAGCTGGTAATAAGGCAGGAGCAATTCAACATGAGCATGAGTGACCCTATCGCCGACCTGCTGACACGCATTCGCAATGCGCAGATGGTTGCAAAACCCACGGTCAGTGTCCCCTCTTCCAAAGTGAAGGTGGCCATTGCCCAGGTACTAAAAGATGAAGGCTATATTGATGGCTTTCAAATCAAAACAGATTCTGGCAAGACTGAGCTCTTGATCGATCTCAAGTATTACGCCGGACGTCCCGTCATTGAGCGCATTGAACGTGTGAGCCGCCCAGGCCTGCGCGTGTACAAAGGCCGTGACGCCATTCCTCAAGTCATGAACGGCTTGGGTGTTGCCATTGTGACCACGCCCAAGGGTGTGATGACAGATCGCAAAGCGCGCGCTACCGGTGTCGGTGGTGAAGTGCTTTGTTACGTGGCATAAGGTAGGAGCAAGACCATGTCTAGAGTAGCAAAAATGCCAGTCGCCATTCCCCAGGGAGTGGATGTCACCATGAACGCTGAACACATCACGGTCAAGGGCACTGGGGGCACCTTGAGTGTTGCCGCCAATGCCTTGGTCAAGGTGGTCAATGAAGCGGGCCACATGACGTTTGTGCCTGCTGACGAATCTCGTCAAGCCAATGCCATGAGTGGCACCATGCGCCAGTTGGTCAACAACATGGTGGTCGGTGTGACCAAGGGCTTTGAGAAAAAGCTCAACTTGGTGGGCGTGGGCTACAAAGCCGCCGCCGCTGGAAATAAATTGAATTTGACGGTGGGTTACTCCCATCCTGTCAACATTGACATGCCTTCTGGCATCAAAGTCGAGACGCCCCTGCCCACAGAGATTTTGATCAAAGGTGCAGATCGCCAACGCGTGGGTCAAATCGCCGCCGAGATTCGTGCTGTTCGTCCTCCTGAGCCTTACAAAGGCAAGGGCATCCGTTATTCGGATGAGAAGATCACGATCAAAGAGACCAAGAAGAAATAAGGAGCTGCATCATGTTGTCCAAAAAGCAGCAACGTCTGCGCCGTTCACGTCAAACCCGTATTCGCATTGCGACTCAGGGCGTGGCCCGTCTCACGGTCAATCGCACCAATTTGCACATTTACGCCACCGTCATTTCCGGCGACGGCGCACATGTGATCGCCACCGCATCGACTGCAGAAGCTGAAGTCCGCAAAGACCTCGGCGCTGCAGGCAAAGGCGGCAATGTCACGGCAGCTCAACTCATCGGCACTCGCATTGCGCAAAAAGCCAAAGCAGCTGGTGTTGAAAAAGTAGCATTTGACCGTGCAGGTTTCGCTTATCACGGCCGCGTCAAGGCCTTGGCCGAAGCAGCCCGCGAAGCCGGCTTGCAGTTTTAAGAGAATCGAGAAATAAACATGGCAAAAGTTCAAGCTAAAGTGCAAGACGACAGTCGTGACGACGGCATGCGCGAAAAAATGATCGCGGTCAACCGTGTGACCAAGGTGGTCAAAGGTGGACGGATTTTGGCATTCGCTGCACTCACAGTGGTGGGTGATGGAGATGGTCGCGTTGGAATGGGCAAGGGCAAATCCAAAGAGGTTCCTGCTGCCGTTCAAAAGGCCATGGAAGAAGCGCGTCGCAACATGATGAAAGTGTCGCTCAGAAACGGCTCTATTCATCACAACGTGACAGGTCACCATGGCGCGGCCGTGGTGATGATGGCACCCGCTCCAAAGGGAACTGGCATCATTGCTGGTGGTCCGATGCGCGCTGTGTTTGAAGTCATGGGCATCACCGACATCGTGGCCAAAAGCCATGGGTCTTCCAACCCTTACAACATGGTTCGCGCCACGTTGGATGCGTTGGTGAAGTCAACCACACCGTCTGAGGTGGCTGCCAAACGTGGCAAAGCCGTTGAAGACCTCTTCGTTTGATGTGAGAGGAAACGTTGATGACTACCACACCACAAAAATTAAAAGTACAACTCGTCAGAAGCCCGATTGGCACCAAAGAGAGTCACCGTGCAACTGTGCGCGGGTTGGGTCTTCGCGGCGTCAATAGCGTCAAAGAGTTGGAAGACACCCCCGCGGTTCGCGGCATGATCAACAAGATCAGTTACTTGGTCAGAGTGCTGTAAGGGACAAGAACATGGAACTCAATAACATCAAACCCGCCGATGGCGCCAAGCACGCCAAGCGCCGTGTCGGACGCGGCATTGGCTCTGGACTTGGAAAAACCGCTGGTCGTGGTCACAAAGGACAAAAGTCCCGCGCTGGCGGCTACCACAAAGTGGGTTTTGAGGGCGGTCAAATGCCTCTCCAACGTCGCTTGCCCAAGCGCGGTTTTAAATCGCACTTGCTCAAATTCAATGACGAGATCACTTTGACAACGCTAGAGCGCTTGGGTTTGCCCGAAGTTGATTTGCTCGCTTTGAAACAAGCCAACATTGTCTCTGACATCATCAAAGTGGTGAAAGTTGTTAAAACTGGCGAGTTGACCAAAGCCGTGAAGCTCACGGGCATTGGCGCAACTGCAGGTGCACGTGCAGTCATTGAGGCCCTTGGCGGCTCGGTGGCCTAAAAAACGCGCAATTCATTCGAACCTATTCCAAGAGAAACCCTGTGGCAACATCTCCTACCCTGGCAAAGAACGACAAGTACGGTGACCTGCGTCGCCGGCTTGTGTTTTTGATGCTGGGCTTGGTGGTGTACCGCATCGGTGCTCATATCCCTGTGCCGGGCATTGACCCGACGGCCTTGCAGCAGCTCTTCAATGGGCAGCAAGGCGGAATATTGAATTTGTTCAATATGTTCTCGGGTGGGGCTTTGTCGCGTTTTACCGTCTTTGCGTTGGGGATCATGCCTTACATTTCGGCATCGATCATCATGCAGCTTTTGACGTATGTCTTGCCAGCTCTCGAGCAGATCAAGAAAGAGGGCGAGTCAGGCCGCAGAAAGATCACCCAGTACACACGTTACGGAACGTTGGGTTTGGCGCTGTTTCAATCCATGGGCATTGCCTTGGCGCTTGAATCGTCAGCGGGATTGGTGTTGGTGCCTGGCATGGGTTTCAGGATCACCGCGATGGTGAGCTTGACGGCGGGGACCATGTTTTTGATGTGGTTGGGTGAGCAAATCACTGAGCGTGGTTTGGGCAACGGCATCTCCATATTGATTTTTGCAGGCATTGCCGCAGGACTGCCCAATGCGGTGGGTGGTTTATTGGAGTTGGTGAGAACGGGTGCCATGAGCATCATCGTGTGCCTCTTCATTGTGATTTTGGTGGGTTTGGTGACCTATTTTGTGGTCTTCATGGAACGTGGCCAAAGAAAGATTTTGGTCAATTACGCCAGACGACAACAAGGCAACAAGGTGTATGGCGGACAGTCATCGCACTTGCCTTTGAAGATCAACATGGCGGGGGTGATCCCTCCCATCTTCGCGTCATCGATTATTTTGTTGCCAGCAACCATTGCCAATTGGTTTGGCTCCAGTGAGAGCATGAGATGGCTCAAAGACATCTCCAGTGCGCTCTCACCAGGACAGCCGATTTATATCTTGTTGTATGTGACAGCCATTGTTTTCTTTTGCTTTTTCTACACCGCCTTGGTGTTCAACAGCAAAGAGACGGCAGACAATTTGAAGAAGTCCGGTGCCTTTGTGCCTGGCATTCGTCCTGGCGACCAAACGGCCAAATACATAGACAAAATTTTGGTCAGGCTCACCTTGGTGGGTGCGGTCTACATTTCGTTTGTGTGCTTGCTGCCAGAATTCTTGATTTTGAAATACAACGTGCCGTTTTACTTTGGCGGCACCTCACTCATGATTATTGTGGTGGTGACCATGGACTTCATGGCCCAAGTGCAAA
>CAIPFK010000071.1 GCA_903864315.1 uncultured Burkholderiales bacterium
CGATTTGACGGATGGGTTTGAGTTGCTCGTTGGTGGAGGGAACAATGCCAGTGCTCACAATTTTGGCCAATTTCTCTTTGTGATCCGCTGCATCTGGACCTGAGGTATAACCTGTCATACAAGATTTGATCTTGGCTTTTTGATCTGCAGGCAAATCGGCTCTGTAGACAAAAGGATCTGCAGGGATCAAAGGCGAACGCCAAATGATTTTCAAATCTTTGATGATCTCAGGACGGGCTTTCTCAGCGCGTTCCCAATCTTCTGTATTGTTGGTGGCCACGTCAACTTGTTTCATGGCGGCAGCCATCAAGTTGGTCGCATGGTTGGCTGAGCGGATTGATTTGAAATCTGTCTTGGGGTTGACATTGTTCTTCGCGAAAACATAATAGCTTGGAACCAAGGTGCCTGATGTGGAGTTTGGATCCCCAATGCCAAAACTGATTTCTTTGGTGTGCTTTAAGAAGTCACTCAAGTTGTTGTAGGGTGAATCTTTGTGGGTGACCAGCAAAGCGTTGTAACCCTCAGAGCCATCCATTCGAATTGTTTTGGCAAAAATTTCTCCATTCGAGCGGTCGACAGCTTCCATGGCGGAGAGGTTTCCAAACCAACCCACTTGAACCTTGTTGAAACGCATGCCTTCAATGACGCCGGCATAGTCAGTGGCGAAATAGGGCTTGATGGTGTAACCGGTACAAGTTGACCAATCGTTCATGACTGGCTCCCATGCTGCTCTCAAGGCATTTGAGGTGTCAACTGCGATCACGCTGAAATTGAGGTCTACCGCATGGGCCTGTGATTGCGCAATGAGTGTCAATGCAGCAATCGCGCAGGCAGTGAACATCTTGTGGGTGGGTTTGAAAGACATGGAAAATACTCCTAAGGGTTAATACACACTGGCCAAATTCAAGGGGGAAGTTGTTTCATTGTTCAACGGATAGACGTTTGAGGCTTCAATGCTTGGGTTCGTGGTCTGTGCGTCTGAAAGCAACTCTTCTGCCTCTACTCCATATAGTTCACGCAATAGTTTCGGAGTGAGTTCGCTGCTTGGCCCGTCATAGACGATATCTCCATGGCTCAAGGCAATTGTTCGCGCGCAGTACTTGATGGCTGTTTGAATTTGATGAAGACTTACAAAAATGGTACAACCATCTTTTTGGTTCATTTCAGATAACAATTCCATCACCATTCGCGATGATTCTGGGTCCAAAGAGGCAATTGGCTCGTCCGCCAAAACAATTTTGGCTTTTTGAACCATGGTTCTGGCAATCGCAGCGCGCTGTTGTTGCCCACCAGACAAAGTGCCAGCTCTTTGATAGATGCATTTGCCAATTCCCACTCGATTCAATGCATCGATGGCCAATTGCTTCTCTTCTAATTTGAAAAGTCCCAGTAGCGATCGGTAGGATGGCACACGGTGCAACATTCCAGCAATCACATTGGTGAGCACCGTCAAGCGGTCCACCAGATTGAATTGTTGGAAAATCAGTCCAATTTGTGATCTCGATGACCGGATGTCATCGGATACCTTGCCATGGGATTGAATGACTCGACCATTGACCGTGATGGTGGAGATACTTCTTGCATTGGCCGGCATCAAGCCAGAGATCAAGCGCAACAAGGTGGACTTACCTGAAC
>CAIPFK010000072.1 GCA_903864315.1 uncultured Burkholderiales bacterium
GTCGGGGAGCAGTTGGTGCTCCCAGTCGATGAAGGCCAAGGCGATCAGCACAGACCCCATGAGCGACCACAAGGCGCAAGCCAGCATTTGCAGCAGCACGCTGGCGTTGCCAGCGCTCAGCATGGGCGAGAGGGACCACAGGCCCAAGGGTTGCGAAAAGCGCCAAACACACCAACACCACCAAGCAGCGTTCAGCACCTCGACCCACACATACCGTTTGGCAATTGGGGCCTGACAGAAGTGGCAGCGCCCGCCAAGGTGTAAAAAGCTGAGGACTGGGATCAACTGCATGACCCCCAAGGGGTGCAGGCAGTGTGGGCAATGGGAGCGCGGCCACCAAAGAGAGAGCGTTTGACGGGGATGTTGGGGCTCACTCGTTGGATCCTCCGCCCCGAGGCTGTCCTCGGTCGTCGCTGCCTCAGCTTTGAGCATCAACGGCAATCGGTGGATGATGGCGTTCATGGCGCTGCCCACGACCAGACCCAGCATCAGCCACAATCCGAGCACCAGCCCCCAAGCGAGCTCAATTTGTTCCAATGGGAGTTTCAAGGCGCCACCCCCTTGGGGTTCGTGTGGGTTCTTGTTGGACGTGAGTCTGGCATCGGTGGGTGTTGGGTCATGGGGCTGAGGCGTCTGGGGAATGGGCTGCGTTTGACGCCTCTGCGTCCTTTGGTGAGCGCTCCAATTGAGCGAGAGCGGCCTCCAACTTGGGTTTTAAATCGTCGACGGTCCAGTTGAGCAATTCACACAAGCGCTGCAGTACCCACATGCATTCTTTGGCGCTCATGACCTCGGGGCTCAACAGCAAGCCACGGAAGGTGCGCTCCATCACTTCTTCTTCGGTGATGTGCAAACTGGCCATTTGGTTGAGTGCGGGCTCGCACAGCATCTGCGCCATGTCCTCGCACCATTCATAGCGTTCGCAGATCTCGGCAAAAGGCAATGAGGGTTTGGCGTAGGCTCGAGTGGGGTCTTTGTAGAGATCCGTGAATGAGGGCGGCAAATGGATCTGATGGAATTCGTGGGCAGTGGACATGAGGAGTATTGTGCACGAAAGTGCCAGTCTTGGCGTTCAATCAAAAACCACAGCAACGACCAAGTTTGTCGAAGGGACATGCGTTCAAGCTTCAGGCTCAGGCCCGCGAGCTCCTCTACAATCAGAAATTGGTATGGTTTTTTGCCATGACCCTGGCATTGGGTGCTTTGGGTCAAGCACAGGGCTTTTTGTCGTTTGGACTTTCTAAAGGAATTCATCGTGCGTCGTCGTCAAATGCTTGAACTCTCCGCGGCCCCCATGTTGGGCGCTTTGGGCTTTTCTCTCGTGCAGGAGGTCCAAGCTCAAGGCAGTGAATGGCCCCAACGGGCGGTCAAAGTGGTCGTGCCCTATTCTCCGGGCGGGAGTGCCGATACCTTGGGTCGCACGGTCACGACTGGGCTCACCGACGCCTTCAAGCAGCCCTTTGTGATCGACAACAAGGGCGGGGCTGGGGGCATCATTGGTTCTCAGTTCGTTGCCAACTCCCCGCCGGATGGCTACAACTTGGTGGTCTCTGGCATTGGTTCGCATGTGATTGCGCCGGCCGAAAACCCCAAGGCATTTGACCCGATGAAGGACTTCACTCACATTGCGATTTTGGGGGGGCCGCCCTTGGTGATGGCCTTGAATGCGAATGTGCCGGTCAATGATGTGAAGGGTTTCATTGAGTTTGCCACCAAGACCCAGGGGGGGGTGAGTTGGGGCTCACCTGGCAAAGGCACGCATGGCTATTTGATCGGCGAAGAATTCCAACGCATGACCAAATCGAACATGGTTCATGTCGGCTACAAGGGCGCCTCACCCGCCATGGCCGATTTGGTGGCGGGGCAAATCCCGGCATCCTTCACGACCTTGTCCACAGCCAGTGTGCACATCCAAGCCGGACGCTTGAAGGCTTTGGCGGTGACGTCGAGCAAGCGGCTCAAAGACTTCCCCCACGTGCCCACCTTTGCCGAATTGGGTTTTTCCAAGTTGACGTCGGTCACCTGGTTCTCACTGTCTGGCCCGGCGGGGATGCCAGCAGCCTTGGTCACCAAACTCAATGCGGAGGTCAGGCGCATCATGAAAAGCCCGCCCGCTCAGGAGCAGCTGACCAAGAGCTCCATGGAGACTTTCGACTGGGATGTGCCCAAGTTCAATCAGTTTTTCTTGGACGAGATCAAACGCTGGGCGCCGATGGTGAACGCGGTCAAGCAAGAGGAATGACGCACGTGTGCCCAGACAAAAAGCTGCAAGGTGCAGTTGTCTGGGTTTTTGAAGGCCTGAGAAAGGTTTCGCCAAGTTTTGTCCACCCAAGCTTGGCTTGGGCTTGCTAGGGGGGGCTCAAGGCAGATCGATGCAGATCTCGTCGTTTTGGATCGAGGCGGCGTAAGTTTTGAGGGGAATCATGCACGGCGCGGCCACCGGCTCACCGGTTTTGATGTTGAAGGAGCCGTTGTGAAAGTCGCACTCGACTTCATCGCCAGTGATGTCGCCTTCTGACAAAGAGCCAGGGCCGTGGGTGCACAAATCATCGGTGACGTAATATTCGCCCTCGATATTGAAGACGGCCAACGTCAAACCATTTTTTTCGATTTTGATTGCTTTACCGACGGACACATCGGATTTATTGCACAAAGAAAGGTAGGGGCACGGTGCCGACATTTGAAATCTCCAGTTGACAAAAACATCCCCCCAATGATAACCTCGTTTCTGATACAAGAACCCCGTTCCCCTATGGAGAACGGGGAAATACAACCCGGTTAACCCATCTCCACCCAGTTCGTCAGTTCGGCGATGCTGGACTTTTTTCAGAGCAACTTGACATGTTAAAAAAAGAACAAAACGATTTATTGACCCAAACCAATCCTGGCACGCCCCTTGGAAAAATGTTCCGCCGCTATTGGCTCCCAGCCCTCTTGTCAGAGGAGTTGGTGGAACCCGATGGTGCTCCCGTGAGGCTTCAACTCTTGGGTGAGAAATTGCTTGCCTTTCGCAACACCGATGGTGAGTTGGGATTGATCGATGAGTTTTGTGCACACCGGGGCGTGTCGCTGTGGTTTGGTCGCAATGAAGAAAACGGCATCCGTTGTCCTTACCATGGGTGGAAATACGACATTCGCGGCCAGTGTGTTGAGGTGCCGTCTGAAGAGGCGAGCAGCGGTTATTGTGATCGCGTGGCGTTGAAGGGCTACCCCATGATTGAGCGCGGTGGTGTGATTTGGGTCTACATGGGTCCTCCCGAACTCAAGCCCCCATTGCCTGAGTGGGAGTTTGCCACGGTTCCTCTTGAAAACTCCTACATGTCCAAAAGACTCCAAGACTGCAATTGGCTCCAAGCCATGGAAGGCGGCATCGATTCAAGCCACGTCTCCTTTTTGCACGGTGGCAGTTTGAACCACGACCCCTTGTTCAAAGGCGCCAAAGGCAACCAATACAACCAAAATGATTTCAAGCCTGTTTTTGAAGTGGTTGACAACGAGGGCGGTCTCTTTGTCGGGGCGCGCAGGAACGCCGAGGACGAACAGTATTACTGGCGCATCACGCCTTGGATCATGCCCACCTTCACCATGGTGCCTCCAAGGGCGGATCACCCCATTCACGGCCACTTTTGGGTGCCCATTGATGATCACACCTGCTGGGCCTGGAGCTTTGACTACCACCCCACTCGCGCATTGAGCACCTCAGAGCGTCAAGCCATGATCGAGGGCCACGGCATTCACGTGCTGGTGGACAAAGACTACGTCCCATTGCAGAGAAAATCCAATGATTACATGATGGACCGCCAAGCGCAGAAATCCAAGCTTTACTACAGCGGTATTCGTGGCATTGGCATGCAAGACGCCTCGCTCCAAGAGAGCATGGGCCACATCATTGATCGCACCAAAGAGAACTTGGTCTCCACCGACAACGGCATCATCATGGCGCGCCAGCGCATGCTCAAAACCTTGAAAGCCCTGGAGGCCAATCCCTCCATGGACTTGCCAGGATTGAACCCCGAGCATCAAAAGGTGCGTTCAGTGGCCATCCTTTTAAAGCGCGACAAGCACTACAAAGAGGCTGCTCGGGAAGAGTTGCGTGCGGCCCCTGGTAAGCCTCACGCCAGCGTTTGATCTGGCCCTTGGAGCAAAGACTGCCTGAGTCATCCCTGTGGTGACTTGGCGGTTTGCTTGCTTGGGCGACGTTGAGCCAAGCCAGCCAATGGGGGCTGGCTGATCGCCCTTTGAAGTCCGTGCCCAGACTCCCAAGCCCAGGAGTTTTAGTCACCCTCATTCCTTCCCGATTAGAAAGCGAACATCACCGTGTCCAAAACCTTCCAAGCCGCAGTGGCCATGCCGAACGGCACCATCGAGATTCAATCATTTCAGACCCCCGCACCGCGCGAGGATGCGGGCCTCATGAGGATCGAGATCACGGGCGTGTGCGGCAGCGATTGGGCGTATTTTCAAAATCTGCCCAAGACCCGAGGCCCCGTGATTTTGGGCCACGAGGTGGTGGGGCGGGTCGAGTCGATGGGGCGAGTGGCCGCTAAAAAATTCGGCGTTAAAGAAGGCGACTTGGTGGCCTTGGAGGAGTACTTGCCGTGTGGGCATTGTCACTTTTGCAGAAGTGGAGACTTCCGGCTTTGCAATGCCACCGATTGGCGACTGGGTGGTCATCGCTATGGCGCCACGGGCATGAATGTGGGCTCGGGCCTGTGGGGGGGGTACAGCCAATACATTGAACTCGATATCAACACCGTTTTTCATGCCGTCCCCAGTGGTCTGGACCCCCGTTACGCGGCCTTGGCCTTGCCCATGTCCAATGGCATTGAGTGGACTTATTTGCAAGGCGGGATTGGACCGGGTCAATGTGTGGTGATCCAAGGGCCTGGCCAACAAGGCCTCTCCTGTGTGATCGCGGCAGTGGAAGCGGGCGCTCAAAAAATCATCATCACAGGGCTCAACAACCCCACCGACTTGAAGCGCCTGGAGATGGCCAAGCGGCTGGGTGCACACCACACCATTGCCATTGGAGAGCAAGATTTGTTGGAAACCGTGGCCGACTTGACGGGTGGATTGATGGCCGACTTGGTGATCGATTGTGCGTCGGGCGGAACGGACTCGGTGGTGAGTGCCATTCAACTGGCGAGAAAGCGTGGTCGTGTGATTTTGGGTGGTTTAAAGAGCAGCAAAGTGCCACAGTTTGACAGTGACATGATCATTGCGCGGTTTTTAACTGTGAAGGGCATGCGTGGGCACAGTTTTGAGTCGGTGGAGATGGCGCTTGATTTGATCGCTCAAAACCGCCATGGTGTTCAGGGCATGAGCACCCATCGGTTTGGATTGGCGCAAACCGAGTACGCCTTGAAGACCTTGGTGGGCCAAGGTGCAGCGGACGCCATTCACATGACCATTGATCCTTGGGCTTGATCAACTCGATTGATCAACTCGATTGGACAGAGGATTCAGCCGGCAGGCAAAGGCTGGCCGTGAGGTAGGCTTATCGGCAGGTTTATAGACCGGCTTATAGGCAAGCTGGCATTGCCCCCAAATCAGTAGACAAAGGGTGAAGTCTGAACTGGGGTGTGGCGGACTTTTGGCTGATTGATTGGTACCGTTTGGTTTTAGCCATTGACCGTGCAATAACACCCGTCATGACTGACAAAAAATAGGGATGCGCTTTGACCTAAGTTTTGGCCACTGAACCCTTGATGAACAGTCAGTTGCTCGCAAGGCCAAGCCTTCAGGCGTGAGGGTGGTGGATTGGAGCGATCAGTTGCAGCATGGCGTTTTCTTGTGCTGCACTCAATGGCCCCACGATCAAGGTCAACCCCATTGGGGGTGTCTTTTCACCCAGGTTAATGGAGGGTGTGCCTGTCAGGTCGTCAGTCAAGGTTGGCGTTGGATCAAAAGGTGCCATTTGCACCCAATGTTTGCCCTGGTCTGTTTCGAGGCGACCCTTGAGCCTGAGGAGCGCTGTGCCCAGCAACTGTTGGAGTTGCGCAATGTGTTCAAGCAATTGAGCAACGCTCAAGGGCTTTGAGTCACTGTGGCTGAGTGGCCACCAAAAGGCTTGTGCATGGTGACGGTGCTCATGGTTATCGTGGTCATGCGCGTGGTCATGCACGTGATGATGATCATTTGCGTGTCCATGGGCGAGTTGATGCCCAGCACCCTCCTCACCCCCCAGTTGGAGGGTGGCCCGCCCTTGGTGACTCCCAATCAACGCTTGCATGACAACGTTCGAACTCAAACTGCTTTTGAAGGAATTCAGAAAAGTACAGTTGGGGTTGCTCTCCCGAAGCTCTTCACTCAGCTGCAAGCGCAAGGCTTCAAGCTCCTGCGAGGAGACTTGATCCGTCTTGGTGATGATGCACACATTGGCTTTTTGGAGTTGGGCTCTTGCTTCGATGTGAGTGCGCAGTACGGCTTGAGCGGTCGGGGCGCTCAAGCACGTGATGGTGCCTCCCCATGTGTATCGCTCTTGCAAGAGTTGGTTGCCTTGAAGGGTCTCCAAAATGGGTCCGGGATTGGCCAAGCCCGTGGTCTCAATCACTACATTGGGAAATCGGGGCATGCGTCGCTCTAGTCGTGCCCAAAAAATGTCCTCCAAGGCTTGTGACAGCCCCAAGAGCCCCGTGCAGCAGACACACGCATTGGCCAGCAAGGATTGAGACTCAGCGGCGGCCGTGAGCAATTGGTTGTCCAGCCCCACTTCGCCAAGCTCGTTGATGATGAGTGCCGCTTTGGACAACATGTCCTCGCGCAACCACTCCTTGAGCAAGCTGGTTTTGCCACTGCCCAAAAAACCAGTGAGCAAATAAATGGGAATGCGCTGAGGAGTCATGGGAATCAAACGATCTGGGCCCAGTGTGTCTTGAAAAGATGTTGGGTTGGCTGGGTGGGCTTGGCTATACTGCAGGTCAGTCCAGTCCTTGGATGGGTCTGTGTTCAGAGTTTAACCTGAGCGAGCCCAAAGTTTCCCTCTGCGGTTTTTCAGGAGCAGTCATACATGGAAAGAATCACCATTTCTTTGGAGCCTGAGTTGGCCACCATGCTCGACCAATTGAGCCAGCAACATGGCTACGCATCACGCAGTGAGGCGGTGCGGGACTTGATTCGAGGCTGGCACTCTCAAGAGGCGTTGAAGACCAACCAAAGCGAGCACTGCGTGGCTTACTTGGGTTATGTGTTTGATCACCATGATCGCACACTCACTGAACGCCTGTCTCATATCCAGCACGAGCACCACCATTTGACCGTTTCAAGCATGCAAGTGCACATGGACCATGACAACTGTTTAGAAGTGGCCTTCTTGCGAGGTCCCACCAAAGAGGTGAGGTCACTCGCGCATCGCCTGATGTCACAAAGGGGGGTGAGGCATGGCTCGGTTCAATTCGTGCCGGTGAAGGTGTTTGACCACATTGAGGGCCATGACCACGCAGCGGGCATGCCCCATTTGCACTTGCAGCCTTCAAGTTGAGTTGACACGGTCTAGGCTTCTCGCCTTGTTTGTTGACCAATTGCCAAGGGGCCATGACGCAGCTCAGTTCAGGTGGGCGTGCGCTTCATGATCCCGTTTGGAGCAGTCTTGGAAGAAGTTTTGCACAGCCAGCCAGATCATGAGGAAAGCCGGCAACGCCAAAGCACTCCACATCCCCCAGTGCTCCCACCAAGTGCTCGGTGTGCCAAAGAGTACCTTGTTGACACTGAAAAAAACAATGGTGAGGGACAGTGTGGCAATGATCCCACTCATGACCCTCGTGGTGTTGTGCGCGAGTTGCTCGCTTTGTCTCACCATCCAATGCACCACCAAGCCATTGAGCGAGTCCGCCAGTAGCATGCCTGTGCCAAAGCTCATGGCAAAGACCACGATCAAGGCAAACCCACCCAACTCATGGCCTTTGGCAGCCATGAGGGCGGCTTGGGCCAAGGTATCAAGGGAGAGTGCAAATGCAAATCCCACGCCCATGGGATGGGCCAAGGGGCCCATGACTTTCATGATGAATGGCTGAATCAGGCCTTGGGGTCCATGGTGAGAAGTGCCCGTTGAAAAGTGAGCGTGGGCTTGCGGGTGTTCGTTGACGGTGAAGCTCAGGTGCTTGGACAAACGGTTGCCCACACAGTGGCGCAAGTTGATCAGGCCCAAGATCAACAAAAATCCGCTGGAGACCCATAGCCCCAAATCATCGAGCCAAGTCGGCAGTGTCATGCCTTGCCAATAGAGGATGAGTGTGGCCAAGAAAACCGTCAAGCTGTGACCCAGCGCAAATTGGAAACCCGTGAGTCTTGAGGTCCAGTAGTTTTGTGCATGAAAGCGCATGCGCGTGAGGGCGTCCACGGCGGCAATGTGATCCGGGTCCAAACCATGGCGAAAGCCAAGGGCCAGCAACAAACCCAGGGTGGCCCACAGAGATGAAGAGTCCAGTTCAAGCATGTGAAGAATTTTAAATTGGTATGAATGGCAACCATGAGCGGGTGAACCCGCAAATGCGGGTGACTATTTTTTGGCAGTTGTGTGATCGTGCTTGTGATCGTGGTGATGGTGGCTATGCCCATGTTGGTGGCTGCCATGGCGGTGCAAGTGACCGTCACCATGCTCGTGCCAATCGGCGGCGTTGGATTTGCCATGGGCATGGGGGTCTTCGTTGAAGACCAAGGACTTGACGGTCACAGGCACCGTGTACGAGGGCATTCGAATGCGGCCCAAATCAATGAAATCAAAGCCCCACAGTGTCACGCCATCAATCACCAAAAGCTCGCTTTGAAGACGATCGTCTTCTCTCAAAATGTGTCCCAAATTGTGGGCGATGTCGCCATCGGTGACGATGTACAAGGGCATTTTTTTTGCCAGTGTCTTGGGCACTGCCGCAAGAATTCCCCGAGCCAAGGCTGACAAGCGGTCATAGGATGGGGCACCCAACCACCGCAGAGAGATGGCGACGTCTTGCTCGCTCTCTTTGAGGTCGTGACGAACAAAGGAGAGCATCAAGTCTTTGGTGATGACGTGCTCATTGAGCACGGGTCCAAAGACCGTGGGCAAGGGGATCACTTGCAAGTTCTTTCTGGGCAGCAGCGTGGCAGGATCGCTGATGAAGGTGGTGTTGCCGCTCAATTGCACGCTGTATTCAGACGCTCCCAAGACGGTGGCCCGAATGCACTCGCCAGCCGGCAGCAAGGGCACGGACAAGTCGCCCGCATTCAATCGCAGTCTCACGGCTTGGCCAAAGAGTTTGCCCAAGTCACCAAAGTCCCGCATCTCGCGCTCATAAACATACTCGGCCACACCACCCGAGAACATCACGCCATCAATCGCACCCCAATCCTCCACGGGGTCGGTGAGGTACAAGTGCGTGAGGTCTTCTTTGGTAAAGCCTTGGTTCAATACCCGCATCAAGGCCTGAGCCATCCATTGGGCAACACTGGCCATGTCTTGGCGATCTATGCGGTCTCCCAGTTTCCACTCAAACCCTGCTTGCGCGGCCAAATACTGACCGGCTGGGTCGAGACGGGTGATGGTGTTCGATTCGTCCACCACCAAGAGTCGCCCCCCCAGGTGCACAGCCGCAGTGGCGATCAATTTCCCGCCTTCGACCAATCCGAGTTTGGTGGTGCCTCCACCGATGTCGATGTTCAAGATACGCAATTTGTCATCATAGGAGCGTTTGGCCGCGCCTGAGCCATAGACTGCGAGCATGGACTCCATGTGGTGACCAGCGGCCGCGCAGACAAACTCCCCACCTTGCTCGGCCAAAACCGCTGCAATGGATTCGCTGTTCTCGCGCCTCAAGGCCTCACCGGTCAAAATCACCGCTCCAGCGTCCACCTCATCGGGATGAAGACCGGCGGCTTGGTAGGCGCGGTCGATGATTTCTCCCAAGGCCTTGGCATCCATGGTCGTCTCGCTCGTGTACGGGGTGAGCGAGATTGGCGACTGGTACAAAGGCTGGCGGTCCACCACGGTGTAGCGACTCGAGAGGTCCTCGGCAATGCGGCGCAAATGGATTTTAGAAAACACCACTTGTGTGCCCGATGAGCCCACATCGATCCCAACACTGTGAAGGATCACATTGTCTTGGCGCCAAAGCGACTCTTGGGAGGCGTCATCTCCAGAAAAATTGTCGTGATCGTGATCGTGGTCCGCGTCGTCGTCGTGAAAGTGCTCGTACTCGGCGCCGTATTGATGGTCTGTCAAGGTGTGGCGTTTGGCCAAGACACCATCGGCTTCGCTCTGAGGGGCGCTTTGAAGGTTTCCGTCTGGGCTTGGGGTGTTGTCGGGAGAAGTCATGGGCTTAAGAATGCAAAGAGGGCAGGGTGTGCAATAGGGGCTCACTGGGAGACTGGCAAAACCAGTGACGAAATTGGCATGAAGTTGGTGCGTCCATCTCAATAGAACTGATCAAAGTGCACTTGGGTCATGGGCACTTTGCGAGCGACCAAGAGTTTGATCATGGCTTGCGCCATGAGGGGAGGGCCAGCAAAATAAATTTCAAAACTGGCCAGCTGATCAGCATGTTTTGCTTCGAGCACTTCGTGAACAAAGCCTGTTTGGCATCCTGCGGGTAACTCCTCGCCAGGCGGATGGTTGGAGAGCACCGAGGTGTAGTGAACCCGTTGGGCCCCTTGGGTCGGATTGGCCTGGTGTTGAGCGTCCTTCAAGAGGTCTTCTCCACATAAATCGCGCAGTTGCCTCGCACCATAAAGGAAGTGAATTTGTTGTGATTGCAGCTTCTCGCTCATCAAGGCCCCGCGAGCCAACGACAACATCGGGGCCAATCCCGAGCCACCACCCACCAAGAGAATGTCACGCTCGGCGTCTTCGCGCAAATAGGCCATGCCATACGGACCATCGATTTGAACGCTGTCACCCACCGCAAGGCCAAACAACACGTCGCTTCCAAGACCTTCGGGGATGCGCCGGACTTGGAACTCCAAGCCAGTGGCCTTGCCCCCCACATTGCTCATGGAGTAAGCCCTGGGGCCTTTCACGCCTGGGAGCTGGATCAATGCGTATTGACCCGAAGAAAAGGCGATGGGCGTCTCGCACTCAAAGACGAATTCGCTGATGTCGTGCGTGAGCATGGTGTGGCGTTTGAGCACTGCTCGCGTGATCAAAGGCGTGTGGATGGCGCGGTAGTGCTCGCTGGTTCTGAGCTTGATGCGCAGATCGGTTTTTGCGCGACTTTGACAGCCCAGCCAACGATTTTTTAGACGGTCTTTGTCCGATAGGCCTGGCGACTCGGGCCAAAGGTTGTCGACTTCTCCTTCAAGAAGTTCGAACTTGCAGTTGCCGCAAGAGCCAACATTGCACTCATAGGGGAAACCGAGCCCTGCGCGCAAGCCAGCTCGCAGCACGGTGTCGTGATCAGTGCAGGAATAGGGGGCGGGGTTGCCTTCGATGGCGATGGAATGCATGGTGAGGTGGGATGTCAAGGTTGGTGGAAAAATCAATTGAGGAAATTGTGTTTGCAAGCGGGTCGTGCGTCAATGCCGATAGCCCAACTGAATGGAGATGGCTTCTGCGGTTTGTAAAACCATGGGCGCCAAAGAGCGCAATTTTTTCAGGGTCAAGCGCTGGCTTGGTCCGCCCACCCCCACCGATGCCACCACTTGGCCCGTGATGTCTCTCAAAGGGGCAGAGACCCCGCGCATGCCAAGCTCAGACTCTTCGTCATCGATGGCGTAGCCGTGTTGTCTCACCTGCGCGAGAATTTTTAGCAATTCGTCTTGTTCTGTGCAAGTGCTCGGTGTTCTGGGCAGTAGTTCAGAGTGCATGACTTTTTGAATCAACTCTGGCGCGCTGAAAGCCAAAATCGCACGTCCTTCACAGGTACAAAAAGCCGGCTTCAACGTGCCGATGTAGTTTTTCATGCGAATGGCTTGGCTACTCTCCAAGTTGTAGAGGTAGATGATGTTGGTCTCGTTCAAAACTGCCAAATGTATGGTCTCGCCGGTGCGCTCTCTTAGAACATTCAAAAAGGGTTGGGCCATATTGGAGACATCGAGTCTGCGTCTGACCAATGCGCCCATGATGAAGAGGTTGATGCCCAGACGATAACGCCCATTTTCTGGATTTTGTTCAAGAAGACCCTCGCTCAACAGCGTCACGGCCAAGCGGTGTGCGGTGCTTTTGGCAATATTCAAGCGCTTGGCCAAACTGCTGATGCCAATTTCTGATTCAATTTCAGAGAAACACTTGAGCACCCGGACCGCCGCTGCGACGGAGGATAAGCGGGTACTTTTGGAGGGGGCTTGCATGTGAAGACTCAAAAGTGGAGCAAATTCGTTTTTAAAAAAGGCATTGCCGTGCGCCACTGGCCTTGCACGCTTGCCGTTGACTTTCATCTTAACCTAATTCTTTTATGCTGAACACTGTTCATCATAAAAGAAAAGGTTGATCCCTGTTTGTGCAACGCCGTTGGCGGATCAACCGGGGTCTTTGGGGTAGCGCTATGAGAGATACAATTGGAATATTAGGGAAAACCCGAGGGCTGGATGCTTGACACCCCTTGGCGTTTCAAGCCTAATACTGGTTGTGCCTTTATGTGGATCATAGTTCCATATAGAGGAACACTTGGGTTGTGCACTCACGCTGGGTTGATGTCATCGACGGCGCGCATGGTGGGTTCGACCAGCCCGATTCAAATCTTATTTTTTCTCACCCTTTTTTCTCTGTTGGAGACTCATCAGTGCAAAGCCCGCTCGCGGTGGAACCTGCGCATCACGTCAGGTTAAAGTTCGATCCCAAATGGGTGGTCATCGGTTGCTGTCTCTTGGTTGTGGGCTTTTTGGCCTTGGTGCCGTTTTGCTTCATGGTGTGGCAGAGTTTTTTGACCCCCGAAACAGCCGATCACCCGTCGGTGTTTACGCTGTCGAATTACGTCACCGCGTACACTGACAAGGAGACCATCACCACGCTGGCCAATTCGATTGAATTTGCCACAGGCGGGTCCTTGCTGGCCTTTGTCATTGGAACCGCACTCGCGTGGATCAATGAACGCACCAACACCCCCTTGCGGCGGCTGTTTTACGCCCTCTCGATTGTGCCCCTCATCATTCCGAGCATTTTGTTCACCATTGCGTGGATCATGCTTTTGAGCCCCAAAATTGGCATCATCAACATCGCTTTTCAGTCCGTGTTTGGTCTTGAATCCCCACCGTTCAATATTTACTCGATGGGCGGCATGATTTGGGTGGATGGACTTCACTATTCGCCGATGGCTTTTTTGTTGATGACAGCGGCCTTCAAAGCCATGGATCCCTCCTTGGAGGAGTCGGCCGTGATGAGTGGCTCGAGCATCATGCGCACGCTCTGGCGCATCACCTTGAAGTTGGCCTTCCCTGCCATTGTGGCCACCATACTGACCTTGTTTGTTCGTGCCATCGAGTCCTTTGAAGTGCCCGCACTCTTGGGGCTTCCCGCAGGCATTCAGGTTTTTACATCGGCGATTTATCAAGCGATTCACCAGTTCCCCAGCCAACTCGGACTCGCATCGGCTTTTTCGGTGCTTTTATTGTTGATCACTTCAGGGGGCATTTACATCCAGGCGCGAATTTCCTCATCGTCGAGCAAGTACGTCACGGTGACAGGCAAGGGCTTTCGGCCTCGCAGCATCGACTTGGGTGCATGGCGTTATGCGACCTTGGGCGTATTTTTGCTGTATTTTTTGTTGATCGTGATCTTGCCATTTTTGGTGCTGCTGTGGTCGTCACTGCAGAAGTTTTATGCGCCTCCATCGGTCGAGGCATTGAAGCATTTGACGCTCGATGGTTACCGCTATGTGCTTGACTCCGACACCATTCTTCATGCACTGTTCAACAGCGTTTGGATGGGCATGGCTTGTGCAACCATTGTGATGCTGCTCTCGGCCGTGGTGTGTTGGGTGGTGGTCAAAACCAAAATCCCAGGACGCTGGTTGTTGGACAATTTGGCGTCATTGCCGATGGTGTTCCCTGGCTTGGTGCTGGGGGTGTCCATCATGATTTTTTACCTCACCTTTGACATCGGCATTTACGGCACGTTTTGGATTATTTTGCTCGCTTACGTCACGCGCTTCATGCCGTATGGCTTGCGCTACAACACAACGTCCATGATTCAAATTCACAAAGACTTGGAAGACTCCGCCGGCATGAGTGGCGCGGGTTGGGTGACGGTATTCACCAAAGTGATTTTGCCTCTCTTGAAGCCCGGCATGGTGGCCGGTTGGATTTATGTCATGATCGTCTCGGTGCGTGAGCTCTCGAGCTCCATCTTGCTCTACAGCCCTGGCAACGAAGTGATCTCCATTGTGATTTGGGAGTTGTGGGAAAACGGACAGTATGTGGAGTTGTCTGCACTGAGTGTCTTGTTTATCTTAATGCTGCTGATGTTGGTCTTGTTGGCCCAAGCCATTGGCAAGCGTTTTGGTGTCAAAGATGCGTGAAACCAAAGTCCATCGCATTGCGACTCAATGGATGCAAACCGGGTCAATTGAAGTTGAACTAAAGGAATTTTTGCTGTGTTAAATGTCTCAGGTTTGTTCACCGAATACGTCAGCGACAAAGGTGTGGTTGTGCAAGCGGCCAAAGACGTAACTTTTGAAGTTCCCAAGGGTAAATTGTTCACCCTATTGGGCCCCAGTGGATGCGGTAAAACCACGACATTGCGCTCCATCGCTGGTCTAGAAAAGCCCACCCAAGGCCTCATTGAGGTCAATGGCCAAGCCATTTACAGCTCGGCAAAAGGCATCTTCACGCCCCCCAATCAACGCGGCTTTGGCATGGTGTTTCAGTCCTATGCCATTTGGCCGCACATGAGTGTCTTTAAAAACGCGAGCTTTCCAATGGAAGTGGGGGCAAAAAAATACAGCCCCTCAGAGATCAAATCTCGCGTGATGCGGGTGTTGGAATCGGTGGAGTTGGCGCAGTTCCACGACCGAGATGCCACTCGATTGTCCGGCGGTCAGCAGCAACGTTTGGCACTGGCCCGAGCCTTGGTGATGGAGCCCCAACTCTTGCTGCTCGATGAGCCCTTGTCGAATTTGGACGCCAAGTTGCGTGAAAAAATGCGCTTCGAGGTCAAGAAAATTCAGCGCGAGCTCGACATCACGACCATTTACGTGACCCACGATCAGTCCGAGGCACTCGCGTTGTCGCATGAGATTGCGGTGATGTCGAGTGGTCGCATTGTGCAGCGCGGCACGCCTCGGCAGATTTATGAAACGCCCAACAGTACTTTTGTAGCGGATTTTGTGGGGGCCATCAATTTTATTGATGCCACCGTCACGGCGATTGTGGATGGTGGTCACAAGATGGTGCTGGAGTCAGAGATTGGTGTGATTCAAACCCCCAACCCAGAAGGCTTTGTGGTCGGGGATCAAGTCCAGGTTTGTGTTCGACCCGAGAATGTTCACTTGAGCGATGAAGCGCCTCAGTTGAGTCACGATAATCATTTCTTGGGACTCGTGCATTTGAAAATTTTCCTGGGCGAGGTCTTGGACTTCCAAGTGAAAATTGGTGGCAAGCTCATCTTGGCTCGTGTCCATCCCCACCAAAAGACGCCCGTGGACCACCCCATTTACATTCATTTTGACCCCAGCAATTGTGTGGTCTTCAAGCGCTGATTCCAATCGCAAATATCAAGAGTCAATAAACTGAATTTTTCCTATTTTTATTTCAACACAAACAAGGACTCCCGCCATGAACAGTGTCACTGACAAGCAAACGTTGGAATTTGTGCCCAACGAATCGCACTACCACAGTAAAAAAGATCGCACCTTTGTGCGTGCGATCGCTGGTCCCTACAACTTGAAGGATGAGCTCACCCGCTTGCGCGCCATGCCGCGCGTGAGAAAAGGCAAAGACATCAAATTCAACGATGGCCCCCAGGCCTTCAGTCGCCACTATGTGGAGCCCAAAGACGGCATCACCCAACTCTTTCACTTGCACTTGGAAGAGTATGGCCCAGGAGGACGCTCACAAAAGCATGGTCACGTGAACGAAGCGGCCTTCTACATCTTGGACGGCATTGGCTATGAAGTGCATGATGGCATTCGTTACGACTGGAAAGCGGGGGACGTGGCCATTGTGCACAACAACTGCGTGCACCAGCATTTCAACGCCTCCAATGAGCGTCCCGCACGTGCTTTGGTGATCAAGACCAAACCCATGTTCATGTTCATGAACATGCTCTTTCAGCAACAAGTCGAACCCCGCCCCTCTGAGCCCGCAGTGGGTGGCGAAGGCTTCAAAGCTCGCAACGACGAAACAAATTTGAATCACCCCGAAGGAGGATATTGAAATGGCATGGGACGAAACAAAAGCGTGGAATACAGGTTCCACCCAAGGCGCGTTTTATCAAGACTTGCTCAACGATGCTGAGCAAGCACCACAAAAAAACGCCAAGCGTAAAAAGGTCGTGCACCCCGAGGACATGGCGTGGGAGATGTCTCGTCAAGGACTCTTGAAGCATTTGATCAATGAGCAGATGAACACCCGCATCGAAACGGTGGATGCTTACATGCAAATCATCCCCCCTGGCTCACACTCGGGCAAGCACCGTCACTTGGCTGAGGAGTGTTTGTATGTGTTGGAGGGCAAAGGCTATGACTTGCACCAAGACTGCGATGTTGAAATCACCGATACGTACCATTGGACTCCTCAAGCTGAGGTCAAGCGTTATGAATGGGAAGCGGGTGATGTGATCTACATTCCACCCAACACAATTCATCAGCACTTCAACGCCGATCCCGATCATCCTGTTCGGTTGATCTCCTCGATCAACCGAATCTTCAAAAAGACTGGCTTGAATGATTTGGAGCAACTCGAAGACGCACCTGAGTACGATCCAGCGGTCACGCTCAACGCTGAAACCATCAAACCATTTTTGCGCAAGCGCGCTTGAATGCCCATCAAGTCAATGAAAGAGTCGTGGTTCCGTCAATGAGTAAAAATGCATTAGTCTCCGAAGATTTGGCGCAAAAGTTCGCCACTGAAAAAGAAACCCCCTACACCCGATGGGTCAAGGCAGAGGGTCTGGACATCATCAGTGCGCACTATGTGCCAAGCCTGAACACCGTGGATTTGAAGCCTTGGGCCAGACGCGGCGGCAAGGGTGTTTACATCAATCACGAAGCCTCTAGGACGTCCAATGATTGCTATGTGGTGGAGATTGCACCCGGCAAGCAACTCGAGCCCCAGCGCCAACTCTTTGAAGAGATGATCTATGTGCTCACCGGACGAGGATCCACAACGGTTTGGAATGACCAAGGTCACCGCATCACGTTTGAGTGGCAAGCGGGAGCTTTGTTTGCGATTCCATTGAATTGCTGGCACCAACATTTCAATGGCTCTGGCAAGGACAGCACTCGCTTTGTGGCTGTGACGAATGGACCACCTGTCATCAATTTGTACGAGGACTTGAATTTTGTGTTCAATACCGAGCACGATTTTGCCAACCGTTTCAATGGAGAGCCCGACTATTTCAGTGGCCAAGGTGAGCAAAAAGGCCTGTTGCTAGAAACCAATTTTGTGGCCGATGCGGTCAACTTGCCTTTGATCAGTGCCAAGGAGCGCGGTGCGGGCGGTGGGCACATTCGCTTTAACATGGCGCGCGGCTCCATGAACAGTCACATTTCACAGTTCCCAGTGGGAACCTATAAAAAAGCACACTGTCACGGCCCAGGCGCACACGTGATCATTTTGAGCGGTGAAGGCTATAGCTTGATGTGGCCTGAAGGCGAAGAGCCCAGGCAATACGACTGGCAAGTGGGTTCCATGATTGTGCCGCCCAATGTGTGGTTTCACCAGCATTTCAACACCGGCACAACCCCAGCTCGCTATTTGGCCTTCAAACACGAGGTGGTCTCAATTCGCAATGCCCAAGGGGTGCCCAAAGCATGGATCAGCCGCCGCATCGGTGGAGATCAAATTGATTATGCCGATGAGAGTCAATTGGTGCGCGAGCGTTTTACGAAAGCGCTTTCAACTCACGGGCTCACCCCGAAAATGCAAGAGGCCTATGAAACGGAATTGGCCTCCTTGCCTGCCAAGGCGTAATTTGATAGAGGAAGGGGGGAGAGGTGATGCGGCACAAAAAACTCCACCTTTTTTCCTGACTTGTTTGGTTCAAGGGGGCGTTTTTTTTTGAGTTCACGCCCTTTTTTTTGCATGGATGAAGCTCTATTCTTATGTTCACCTCACCTATTTCACGCCGTCAATTGATTCATGCAACCTCCGCCCTGGTTGGGGTGGGGGGGGTGGGCCTGAATGGAGTCCTGGCCCAAACGCCAAGTCCTCAACAAGCGGCTTTGCCCACTGGGGTGGCGTCAGCCCTGAGCGGCCCTGATCGAGAGGCCCGTTTGCTTGAAGTCGCCAAAAAAGAAGGGACGGTGACAGTCTATTCTTCCATGCCCCAAGATGACATGACGGCCCTCACCACGGAGTTTGAAAAACGCTACGGCATCAAGGCCAAAATTTGGAGGGCGGGTTCGGAAAAACTACTTCAACGTGTGGTCCTGGAAGCACGATCCAATCGCTTTGAGATGGATGTGGCCGACACCAATGGGCCTGAGATGGAGGCCATGCACCGTGAGCATTTGCTCCAAGTGTGCAAGTCACCCTTCTTGAGCGAGTTGATTCCCCAAGCCATCTTGCCGCACCGCGAGTGGATTGCAACGCGACTCAATATCTTCACTTGCGCATACAACACCAAGGCCCTGAAAAAAGAAGAGTTGCCCAAGTCCTATGCCGATTTATTGGATCCCAAGTGGAAGGGCAAAATCGCCGTGGAGGCCGATGACAACGATTGGCTGGCAGGTACAGTCACCAAGATGGGTTACGACAAAGGGGTTGCGCTCTTCAAAGAAATTGCCACTAAGAATGCCGTGACTGTCAGAAAGGGCCACACCTTGCTTGCCAATTTGGTGGCCTCTGGCGAGGTGCCGTTGGCGCTCACTTTGTACAACTACAAAGTTGAACAAATGAAAAACGCGGGAGCTCCCATGGACTGGTTTGCGCTCGAGCCCACGATTGCCAGGCCCAATGGTGTGGCTGTCTCTAAAAATGCGCCCCATCCCTATTCAGCCGTTTTGTTTCAAGACTTCATGCTCTCGGTGGGACAAGTTGTTTTGGGTAAAAGAGATTTCATTCCAACAAACATCAAAGTCACGTCGAATTTGAACAAAATGCCACTGACCTTTGCAGACCCCAAGGCCACCTTGGATGACAACCAAAAATGGACGCGCTTGTACGAAGAAATTTTCAGTCACAAAGGCGTTTGATCAAGTTGTCTTGCTTTGATCACACAAGCACTTTGAAGCCACCACCCCAGTCACTCACCATTCAAACACCTCCCATGAATGCAATGAACAACGATGTGTTTTCAATAGTGTTGAGCACTCTTGCCAAATATGGTCGTGAAGTGTTGGGGTCTTCGTTCAAAGTTGGGCTTCTGAGTGCACTCATGGTGAGTGCTCACGCGCAGTCGCCCAACCCTGCGGCAAGTGCATCGAGTGCAGTGAGTCCAGTCAGTCCAGCGAGTCTTTCGGTTTGGGATGTGGTGAAAACCCCGTCCCCCGATCGCACCAATCGATTAAAGGAGTTCGCCAAAACCGAAGGCGGTGCACTCAGCCTGTACACGTCGATTGCTGAGCGGGACTTGAAAATCATTTTTGAACCCTTTGAGAAAAAGTATGGTATCAAGGTGAACGTGTGGCGAGCCAGTGGGGACTCGGTGCTCGCACGCACCATCACCGAAGCACGCGGCAAGCGCTATACCGTGGATGTATTTCACGCAGGAGCGGTCGAGCTCGAAGCGTTGTCCAGAGAACATTTGCTGCAAAAGGTGGCTTCTCCCAATTTTGCCGATTTGATGCCGGGCAGTTTGCCCGAGCACAAAGAGTGGGCAAGTACCTTGCTCTCGCTTTGGGTGCAGGCTTACAACACCCAAGCTTTTGGTAAAAATGATTTGCCCAAAACCTATGCCGATTTACTCGACCCCAAATTCAAAGGGAAATTGGGCTATGAAGTGGAGAACGTGGACTGGTTTGTGAGTGTGGTCAAGAGCATGGGAGAGGCCAAAGGCTCGCAGTTTTTTAGAGACTTGAGCAGCACCAATGGCATCTCTGTGCGAAAGGGCCACACCAATTTGACCGCCATGGTGGCTTCGGGTGAAGTTCCCCTGGCCCTCACCGTTTACAACTACATGCCTGAGGCTTTTAAAAAGAAGGGTGCTCCCATTGATTGGCTTGTGCTGCAACCCGCAGTGGCCCGCTCAAACGGTGTGGCGGTTCTTAAAAATGCCCCGCACCCTGCCAGTGCAGCTTTATTGATGGATTACTTGTTGGGGGAAGGCCAGCAAGTCTATGCCACGATTGACTATGTGCCGACCAATTTGAAAGTGGCCTCCAGTTTAAGACAAATCAAAATGGTCTTGGTGGACCCCGCGGACAGCTTGGATCAACGAGACAAGTGGAAGAAACTTTATGAAGAAATTATCTTAAAGGGAAGCCGACCATGACTACAGCGACCATGCCTGAGCCCAGTGCTTCGCCGCCCTACCGTGACATGGGTTTGATCACTTTGGGTCACGCGTTGACCCACTGGTACCCATCGACTTTTTTCATGTTGTTGCCCTTGATTGGTCAAGAGTTGGGACTCAGTTATAGCCAAATTGGCTTGATCATGACGTGTCAATACGCAGCAGGTGCAGTCTCCAATATTCCTGGTGGTATGTTGGTGGACATCTGGGGCAAGAAAGGCCAATTGATGGCCATGTCACTGTTTTGGGTCGGATTCCCGTATTTCTTGATGGGTTTTACCTCCACTTACTGGGTGCTACTCGCATGCGCAATGCTGGTGGGCATGGGCAACAATTTGTGGCATCCAACGGCCATTCCCTTGCTGGGACAGATGTTTCCTCAGCGCAAAGGCCTTGCACTGTCTCTGCACGGAATGGGGGGAAATATGGGGGATGCGCTGGCTCCCTTGGCGGTGGGGGGGATGCTGAGTTTCCTCACCTGGCACCAAATTGTCATGATCAATGTGGTGCCAGGGGCTTTGATGTCGGTGCTGATTTTGTATTTTTTGGGTGCCATGACATTTAAACCCAAGTCAAAGACCACCGTTGCGACGGCGAACCCATTGGAGGCGGCCGCTCAAATGTCGGCCAAGCCCAAGCAGCAAAATTTCAAGAGCTATATCGCTGGTCTCAAAGATTTGCTCAGAACACCAGGGCTCTTTATGCTAATCATGAGCTCCTCGTTTCGCTCGATGACCCAAGGCACCTTGCTCACCTTTTTGCCGCTCTATTTGGCCAACGAAATGCATTACAACGTGTTTTGGGTGGGAGCAGCGATGGCCATTTTGCAAGTGGCGGGCTTTGTGGCGGCTCCCATAGCGGGACACCTGTCAGATCAGTTGGGTCGCAGAACTTTGCTCATGTCATGTTTTGCGGTAACAGGGGTAGTGCTGCTTCTCATGACCTTTGCCGGTGGCACATCACTCTTTGTTGTGCTGATTGCAGTTCTAGGATTTTTCTTGTACGCGGCCAGACCCGTCATGCAAGCGTGGCTCTTGGAGTCTACTCCTCAAAACATGGGCGGCACGAGCATTGGACTCATGTTTGGAATGCAATCGGGTGCGCAAGCGGTGGCACCGATTTTGGGGGGAATCGTTGCAGACCACTATGGTTTGATGGCTGCCTTTTATTTCTTGGCAGCAACCATTGTGTTGGCCAATGTGATGATCTTCTTTGCCCCTGCGCCTGAAGGTGATGCTGCCTCGCGTTCGCACCCTACAAAGGCTTGACTGCTGGGATGCTGAGTTGGGTCCAAGAACTGCGCGAATGGATTGATCCTCCCGCACAGTTTGTAACGATGCTCAGTTTTCCTCACGCTAACGCATAGTGTCCCTTGAATGCGCCATTGAATGCACGCGAGCGGTGCATTCCTTTTGGGGTTTTCTTGAAGTTCACTTGATGAAATGTTCAGAAACAACAGTTTCATTTCAAAATGGTCATCATCATGACTATTAAAATGGTTAGCATCATACTGTTTCACAGTATCGCGATTGATCGGCCATGCGCACGAATCATTCATTGCATTTTCTTTTTTATCCATGAACGATAACAACCGCCATCATTTGAGTCATGGCCAAGTTGCCTTGATCACCGGTGCCAACACGGGCATAGGACGCGTCACAGCACTCACGCTTGCAAGAGAAGGCGTGCAAGTTTTTCTGGCATGCAAGAGCGAGGAAAAAACCCAAAATGTGATCGACCAAATTCATCAAGAAACCGGTCGTCCTTTGGCGACTTGGTTGCCGCTTGATTTAGCAGACATGGCTTCTATTCGGCGGTGCGCAGAACTTTTTTTGGCGACTGATTTGCATTTGAATTTACTCATCAATAACGCGGGTCTTGGCGGACTCAAGGGTTTGACTCAAGACGGTTTTGAAATGGCCTTTGGAGTGAATCATTTGGGGCATTTCTTATTGACCCATTTGCTCATGCCAAGGTTGAAGATTTCCAAGCCCGCTCGAATCGTGACTGTTGCCTCTCGTGCACACCGACTGGCACGCAGGATTGATTGGCACAAGTTGCGCCAGCCAACGGCAAGCTTTGGTGGTATCCAAGAATACGCTGTCTCCAAGCTGTGCAACATTCTTTTCAGTGCCGAGTTGTCCATGAAACTCACCGACAATGGATTGTCTACCTATGCAGTGCATCCAGGTGTGGTGGCCAGTGATTTTTGGCGAACAGTGCCTGCTTTTTTTAGACCCATTGCCAAGTTGAGAGCCCTGAAAACCCCTGAGGAGGGTGCACAGACGACTCTTTATTGTGCGATGGATGCTCCACTGACTGAGACAGGGCTTTATTACAGCGACTCTAAAGTGGCGATCCCCACGGCCTTGGCCCAAGACATGGCCTTGGCAACCGAGTTATGGCAAAAAAGTTTGGCATGGTGTGGCCTTACTGAATAAAACCGTTTTTTGATCTGGCAATTAGATCAAGGCGATGCGAGTGGGTGAATTTTGAATATTTGATGGTTCGGGGTCACCGCTATCAGCGGATGGATTGTTGCCAAACCGGTGCAGTTGAGTTTTAGGGTTGTCGCGAAGTTTCAGCGCGTCGTGGGAGCAATTTGTATTCTCACACTATGTTTTTTTTCAGTGGGAAAGCCGGTATGTTTGACGACAATTACCTTGGCCGGTTGACGACAACTA
>CAIPFK010000073.1 GCA_903864315.1 uncultured Burkholderiales bacterium
CCGTCTTCGTAGATCAAAGACACGGTTCGGGTACTGTAGAGCACCTCGATTTGAGCCTTTTTGCTGGCCACATCCAGGTACTCCACCAAACCCGCTCCACCCCCATTGACCTCGATGGGCAAACGACCAAAAAACCGCCTTCTGCCGTTGACCATGCCAGACTGGCGACCGAAATTGGGGACGAACTTGACTCCTTTTTCCCTGAGCCAAACCATGGTGGGCAAACTTCTGCGCACCAAAATATCGGACAAGTCCAAGTCGGTTCTGTTTTGAGTCAAACGAAACAAATCATCAAAAAACTCTTCCTCGGTGTTGGTGCCAAAGTCCGTCTCTTCCTCCTCTTTGGCCGTAATCTCGGTGACTTGCTTCAAGTCCTCAACACTTGAATAAGCAAACCGCATCACACCACCCGCAAAGCGACTGTTGCCTCCAGACTCATCTTGCGCGGCCGCCTCGAGCACCAAAACACGGGCACCTTGCTCGTGAGCTGCAAGAGCAGAGCAAAGGGCGGCGTTGCCCTTGCCCACCACGATGACATCGTATTGATTCATGTTCAAAATCCTTCAAAATCAAGTTAAAAAATACACCACATTAAAACGAAAACAAACATACGTTGTGCCAAGCTCACTTCAAGTGAGCGGCAAAAATTTTCTCCAATGAGCCCGCATCACTTTGAGTCAACATCGATTCAATCCATTGATAGGCCAACTCAACGCCCTTGGGGGTCAAGACTTTTTGTGCACACAAATCGAATTTGGCTTTGAGTTGCTCCGTCGTGAGCGGATTTTTTGAGGTGCGCCCATGGGGCTGCAAGACCTCTGTCGTGAACACTTTGCCACCTTTCATGGTGACACTCACCCGGGCTGCAAAATGGTTGCTCGCCTCAAACATGGTGTCATCGTAGGCCTGTGCCTGCACCTTGGGCAAGAGTGCCAGAACTTCATTGCTTTGAAAATCTTTGGGCTCAAAGTGTCCAATCCCCACACGGCCCTCTAACAATGCTCGCACCACCACATACTGAACACTGAATTTCGCATCCAACTCCGATTGTGGATGGGGACGATTGGTGTGGGTGAGGCGACGGGCATGAATCCAAATTTGTATGCGCTCAATATCGTGTGGAACAAAACGGTGCTCTTGAAACAACTCAATGGCACAGTCCACTGCAGGATGGGTGCTGCCGCAACAAGGGTACTGCTTGATGGCAATGCCAGGCTCCACAATGTCCCAAGGCCGAGCCCAGTGAGTGCGCGCTTTTTCTGGCGCATAAAAACCGGCCCCATTGAAAACCTCAAAAAATCCCTGCCCGTGCTCAAACACGCTCAGTGCATTGGCGGTATACCCCTCTTTGGCGAGCATCGCCGCCATGAGACCTTCGCGTGCACAGCGGCCCACATGCATGGGCTTGGTCATGGTGCCGAAATTGGCTTTGATGCCCGCTGCACTGGATGCAGCCAAGGCCAAGGCAACCGCGGTTTGCTCCACATCAAGACCCAAGAGTTTAGAGCAAGCCGCCGCCGCGCCAAACACACCCAAGGTCGCCGTTGGATGCCAGCCCTTGGTGTAGTGGTGAAAATTGACCGTCATGGCCAATTTGGTCTCCACCTCAAAGCCTGCGATGTAGGCCACCATCAAGTCTTTGGCACTGAATGGATGCACTGCTGCCAATGCAAAAAGTGCAGGCAAGATGGGCGCTGACGGGTGCCCACCCATGGTGTTGTTGCAATCGTCAAAGTCCAGTGCATGGGCTGCGGTTCCATTGATGTACGCCGCGTCCAGTGCGCTGCCCACCCAGTGATGCCCCCAAACACTGGCAACGGCATTGGCGCGTGCACTGGCGTGGAGCTCGCCATGAGCCGCTGCTGTGAGTCCAAGTGCCTTGGAGATCAACATCGCACACGGCTCGTGGGAACCAGCCAGCGTGACGCCCACTGTGTCCAAGATCCCCATGCGGGCCCAAGTCAGGGCCTCATGGCTTAGATCGTCAAAGCGCAAACGAACCACATGATCGGCAAAAAAATACGCCAATGAGCGCTCGATGTTGGACGGGTCTGATTTGCCAGCATTGAGCTCAGAGGCGTGTGTGGTCTGGTTCATGGTGTGTTACTTTCAAGTTCAATTGACAAAATGCAAGGCGATCCCTGCGTTCTCGAAGAAGACCGACGTTTTTTTAAAACCTCATTCGCTTTTGATGCCCAGCTCCTTGATCAGGCGTCTCCATTTGGCCACCTCTTTTTTGATGTGTTCACCAAATTCTGCAGCACTCCCACCCACCGGCTCTGATCCATCGATGGCCAAGCGCTCAGCCATTTCCGGCGTCTTCAAGATCTTGACCATGGCTTTGTTGAGTTTGTCCACCACGCTGGGTGGCGTTGCCGCTGGCGCCATCGCCCCGTACCAACCGGCGACCTCGTAGCCCTTGACGCCCGACTCGTTCATGGTGGGAACCTGCGGCAGCGCTTTGGAGCGAGTGAGTGTCGTCACAGCCAGTGGGCGCAGTCTGCCCGATGCAATATGGGCGTGGGACTGAATGATGGTTGAAAACAGCATGTGCACTTGGCCCCCAATCACATCGGCCATGGCGGGAGCACCCCCTTTGTAAGGCACATGGGTGAGGTCAATGCCAGCCATCGATCCCAACAAAGCCCCGGCCAAGTGACTGAATCCACCCAAACCCGAGGACCCATAGTTGAGCATACCTGGGGAGGCCTGGGCCGCGGCGATGAGCTCGGCCACTGTCTTGAACGGCAGCTGCGGATTGACCACCAAGACATACGGCTGGAAGGTGGCTTGGGTGATGGGGACCAAGTCCTTGATCAAGTCGTAGGGCTGATGGCCTTGAAGTGTGACATTGACCGAGTGACTCGAGGAGATCATGGTGAGGGTGTAGCCGTCCGGGCTCGACTTGGCCGCCATGTCCACCGCAATGGTGCC
>CAIPFK010000074.1 GCA_903864315.1 uncultured Burkholderiales bacterium
CAACGATGTGATGATTTCGGCCGCTCGCATGGACATGATCAACATCGAATCGCCCTTGGAAGACATTCTCAACCAAGTCATCGACATTGCCCACTCTCGCTATCCAGTCTATGAGGCAGAGCGGGACCACATCATCGGTATTTTGCTCTCCAAAGATTTGCTCAAACGCCAACGCTCGCCCAATTTGAATGTCCGCGCCTTGCTCAGGCCTGTGGTGATGGTGCCTCAAAGCAAAGGATTGCTGGAGTTGCTCAAGGACTTTCGCGTCAACCGCAACCACTTGGCCGTGGTCATTGATGAGTTTGGGCGCGTGGCCGGTTTGGTCACCATCGAGGACGTCCTCGAGCAAATTGTGGGCGACATCGAAGACGAGTTTGACACCGATGAGGAGGCGGGGGATATTTTTGGACTGGGTGACCAAACCTATCGCATTGCCGGCGACACCGCCATTCCCCGAGTCATGCAGGCTTTTGGGCTCGAGAGTCAAGAGGCCGCGCAGCACGAGGCGTTTGAAACCATCGGTGGTTGGGTGGCGCACGAAATGGGACACGTGCCCGTCAAAGGAGAGAGCCATGTGCTCGTGGGCTTGCGCTTTGAGGTCATGCACACGCGAGCCGGCGCGGTGAAATGGTTCAAAGTCAAGGCCGTTCAAGACGAGATCGCACAAAAGGGTGCAGTCGACAAAAAATCCGCAGTGAAAGACAGCGCGATATGAGCCGTTGGCTCAGCCAGTGGGCTTGGTTGTTGTGGGTCACCTTGGGCGGCATCATGCAAGCGCTCTCCATGGGCTTGCCTTGGCATTGGGGGCCCAGTGGGGTGCTGCAGTGGTGTGCCATGCTGCTCTTGGCCCTTGCCGTGAACAAAGCTTTGGAGCAGCCTTTGAGAGTTGCTCTCTGTGCGTTTGTGTTTCAATGCACCGCCCTCTTGGCCACCGTGTGGTGGCTTTTCATTGCACTGCACGTTTATGGCGAGATGTCCATCGCCTTGTCGCTGTTGGGTGTCGGGCTGCTTTGTGCTGGCTTGGCACTGTACTTTGCTGGTTTCGCTTGGGGCTATGCTTGGTTGGTGGCTTGGGGCGGGTTCAAAAAAGCGCAGTTCAATGCGAGCCGAAGTGTGCTCAAGGCCATGGGCTTTGGCGCTTCGTGGACCTTGGCCGAATTGGCCCGAGGCGTGTGGTTCACTGGGTTCCCTTGGGGGTCCTCCGGTTATGCCCACACCAACACGTGGATGGGACAACTGGCGAGTTGGGTGGGGGTGTACGCACTCGGGTGGCTCAGCGCGAGTTTGGCCATGCTGTGTGTGCTCTTGGCTCAAAATGCCAGGATCCTCAAAGGGCGCAAAGGCCCGCCGCACAACACCACGCGAATCCAGCGTTGGATGAGCGGTACAGTAGCCACGATGCTGGGCCTGGGCATGGTGCTCAGCTTGGCGCCTGGGCCTGCCGCCCTTTTGGGGTTGACAGCGCAACAGTCAAGCCCAGGTTCAATGCCACCGGGCGTGCGCGCCCTCAGCGTCACCTTGCTCCAGGGCAATGTGCCGCAAGAGAGCAAATTCACCCAGTCCCGCGATGAAGCGGCGCTCTGGTACCGAGACAAAATCGTGCACAGCCAAAGCGACTTGGTGATCACCCCCGAGACCGCCTTTGCCAAACCGCCCCAGTCCTATGCGGGACAATTTTTCCCAAGCCTGGTGACTCTGTTGTTGGAGCGGGGCCATTTTGCCTTGATTGGCATGCCGCTGGTGGATGAGAGGGGCTACACCAATTCGGCCGTGGGCGTGGGCGAGAGTGCGCGCGATGTCTACCGTTATGACAAAACGCATTTGGTGCCCTTTGGTGAATTTGTGCCCCCACTCTTTCAATGGTTCACCGATCATTTGCACATGCCCTTGGGCTTCTTTCGTCGAGGAGAGGACCCTCAAGCGTCTTGGAGCATCTTGGGTGAGCGCATTGCCCCCAACATTTGTTATGAAGATTTGTTCGGCGAGGAGTTGGCCCGGCGTTTTGTTGATGCCGAGCGTTCGCCCACCATCATGGTCAACATGAGCAACATCGCTTGGTTTGGTGACACCGTGGTGGTGGATCAGCATTTGCAAATATCTCGCATGCGCACCTTGGAGTTGCACCGCCCCATGCTGCGCTCGACCAATGCGGGTGCGACTGTTGCCATCGATGAAAACGCCAATGTCTACGCCAGCCTGCCCAGTTTCAGTCCCGGCGTGCTGCGCGTCCAAGTCGCAGGGGTGCATGAAGGGGTGACGTTTTTTGCCTGGTGGGCGGGCCGCTTTGGTCTTTGGCCTTTGTGGTTGGCCGCGCTCGGGGTGCTCCTCCTCCTGGCCTGGAGCAGCCACAAAGTCCGAGGTCTCTGAGGCGTTTGGCCACAGCGGTTAAAATTGCACGTCACCCGAAAGCGTGGCCCCACTCCCCACGATCTTGGTCAGACCCCGTTGTAGAGTAGTCCCTCCAGAATTAACACGCCAAACACGAGATGCTTCATTTTCAACAAATTATTTTGACGCTTCAGTCGTATTGGGCCGAGCACGGTTGCGCCTTGTTGCAGCCTTACGATATGGAAGTCGGTGCAGGCACCTCACACACCGCCACGTTTTTGCGCGCCTTGGGGCCAGAGCCCTGGCGTGCGGCCTACGTTCAGCCCAGTCGCAGGCCCAAGGATGGGCGCTATGGCGAGAACCCCAACCGACTGCAGCATTACTACCAGTACCAAGTGGTGTTGAAGCCCGCGCCAGACAATATTTTGGACTTGTACTTGGGCTCATTGGCGGCACTGGGGTTTGATTTGAAACACAACGACATTCGATTTGTCGAAGACGACTGGGAGAACCCCACCTTGGGGGCATGGGGCTTGGGCTGGGAAGTGTGGCTCAACGGCATGGAGGTGACGCAGTTCACTTACTTCCAGCAAGTGGGCGGGATCAACTGCCAACCCATCACGGGCGAGATCACCTACGGCTTGGAGCGATTGGCCATGTATTTGCAAGGTGTGGACAACGTCTATGACTTGGTCTGGACCGAGGGCTTGAGTTATGGAGATGTGTACTTGCAAAACGAAAAAGAGCAGTCGGCGTATAACTTTGAACACAGCGACACCACTTTTTTGTTCCAGGCCTTCAATGCCCATGAACAACAAGCCCTGCATTTGATGACCGAGCGCTTGGCGCTGCCCGCCTATGAGCAAGTGCTCAAAGCCGCGCACACTTTCAATTTGCTTGACGCCAGAGGCAGCATCAGTGTGACCGAGCGCGCGGGCTACATCACGCGCATTCGCAATTTGGCCAAATCGGTGGCGCAAAGTTACCTGGAGAGTCGCGAGAGGCTGGGCTACCCCATGGCGCCCCAAGAGTGGGTGAGCGCCATGCCCCCAAAGGCGGTGCAGTCATGAGCACAACCTTGAATCACGCCCCCCAAGACCTCCAAGGGCAAGACTTGCTGATCGAATTGTTGGCCGAGGAGTTGCCGCCCAAAGCCTTGAAAACCTTGGGGCAAGCATTTGCCAAGGGCGTTTTTGATGGACTGGTGAATGCGGGGCTCACGCAACAGGCGGCCAGTTTTGAGGGGTTTGCCACGCCCAGGCGTTTGGCCGTTCGAGTGCACGGCGTCCTCCCCCAAGCCAGTGCCAAGGCACTTGAACAAAAATTGATGCCCCTCAGTGTGGGCCTGGATGCGACCGCCAATGCCACTCCAGCCCTCACCAAAAAACTAAGCGCATTGGGTCTCGCGCATTTGCAGGTGAGCGATTTGGCCCAAATCGATGATGGCAAACAAATCAATTTGTGGGCCAAAACCACCCAAGCCGGTGTCTCCCTCGCAGAGGGTGCACAAAAGGCCTTGAACGACAGCTTGAGTGCATTGCCCATCCCCAAACTCATGAGTTACCAGTTGCACCGCGACTGCGCCTTGCCAGGTTGGAGCAGCGTGCATTTTGTGCGACCGGTGCATGGCTTGTTGGCCCTTTATGGATCTGAGGTGCTGGCGCTCACGGCACTCGGTTTGAAGGCCACTCGCGAGACGCAGGGTCACCGTTTTGAGGCCCTGAGTCCGTGCTTGAGCCTTCAACATTCAACAGAGTACGAGCAAGTGCTGCTCGATGTGGGCCGTGTGGTGGCAAGCTTTGAGGCGCGGCGCGAATCGATACGCCAGCAATTGGCAGCGGTGGCCAAGGCCATCGATGGCTCGCTCACTGTGCTGGAGGACGAGGCTTTGCTCGATGAGGTCTGTGCATTGGTGGAACACCCCAATGTGCTGGCTTGTCAGTTTGAGGCTGAGTTTTTGAGCGTGCCCCAAGAGTGTTTGATCTTGACCATGAAGGCCAATCAAAAATATTTCCCTTTGCTCGACCCCAGCGGCAAACTCAGCAATCATTTCTTGGTGGTGAGCAACATCTCCCCTGCAGACGCAAGCGCCGTGATCCAAGGCAATGAGCGCGTGGTGAGACCCCGATTGGCCGATGCGCAGTTCTTTTTCACCCAGGATCAGAAAAAATCCTTGCTCTCGCGCTTGGACGCGTTGGGGCAAGTGGTGTATCACCAAAAACTCGGCACCCAAGCCGAGCGCAGTGTGCGCGTGGCGGCGCTCTCAGACTTGATTGCGAAAGACTTGTTGTCTGACGGCGCCATCAACCCAGAGCAACACACGTGGGTGAAAGAAGCTGCACGGGTGGCCAAGGTCGATTTGCTCACCGACATGGTGGGCGAGTTTCCTGAGTTGCAAGGCATCATGGGCCACTATTACGCCTTGCACGATGGCTATGCCAGCAGCGTGGCCCAAGCCATTGAAGACCATTACAAGCCTCGATTTGCAGGAGACACCTTGCCACGCGACGTGGTGGGCCACATCTTGGCCTTGGCCGACAAGTTGGAGGTGTTGGTGGGGCTTTTCGGCATTGGCCAACAACCCACGGGTGACAAAGATCCCTATGCCTTGCGTCGCCAAGCCTTGGGGGTGATTCGCCTCTTGACCGCGGGTGGCTTGAAGTTGTCATTGAGCCGTTTGCTGCAACACGCCCAATCGGTGTTTGAGGCGTCTGCGCTCCAGTTGACCTGGGGTGAATCCATGGCGCAGTTGCAAGCGTTTATCGGTGAGCGGCTCAGTGGGGTGTTCAAAGACGCGGGCTACAGCAGTGCGCAAATTGAGGCGGTGTTGTCATTGAGCTTTGACCGACTCGACGATGTGGACAAGCGGCTCGAAGCAGTCAAGCAGTTTGCATTGATGCAAGAAGCAAGTGCACTGGCCGCGGCCAACAAGCGCATTGGCAATATATTGAAAAAATCAAGCCTGCCCCAGGACGTGTCTGTGAATGCGGCCCTGTTCCAAGAAGACGCAGAGCGCGCACTCTTTGATGCGATGGCGGTGAGTTTGCCCGAGTCCAAGGCCTTGTTTGAGCGTGCGCACTATGCGCCTTGTCTGGCAAGCCTGGCCGTGCTCAAGGTGCCCGTGGATCACTTCTTTGAACACGTGATGGTCAATGCGCCGCAGAGTGACTTGCGCGAGAACCGCATGGCGCTTTTGCGCGAACTCTTCACGGCCATGAACCGGGTGGCCGATTTGTCGCGCTTGGCTTGAAGTGAAGACGCATGAATAAACTGATCATTTTGGACCGTGATGGCACCATCAATGCCGATCGCGACGATTATGTGAAGTCGCCTGAAGAGTGGCAGCCCTTGCCGCGTTCGCTCGAAGCCATCGCTCGCATGAACCATGCAGGCTGGCGGGTGGTGATCGCCTCCAATCAATCGGGTCTTGGGCGAGGGCTTTTTGATGTGGCCACTTTGAACGCCATGCACGACAAGATGAACCATCTCTTGGCACAAGAAGGCGCGCGGGTGGAGGCTGTGTTTTTTTGTCCCCACACCCAAGACGATCGCTGCGACTGCAGAAAACCCCTGTCCGGTCTTTTTGAACAAATCGCCAAGCGCACCGGCGTGGACTTGAAAACCGTGCCCACGGTGGGCGACTCCTTGCGTGACTTGCAAGCCGGCGCCAATGTCGGATGTGAGCCGCATTTGGTGCTCACTGGCAAAGGAGAGGCGTTCAAGGGCCAGGCCCTGTCGCCACAGTTCCCCCAAAACACCCGAGTGCATGCGGACTTGTATGCGTTTTCTGAATGGTTGCTCAACGAGCGCGACCACCAGATGTCGAAGGCTCTGGCGCAGCAGGCCAGCCAGGCCAGGCCATGAGGCGGATTTTTTATTTTTGTCGCGCAGTCGTTCATTTGCTCTGGATGGGGCTCACCGTGGTGCCCTATTCGCTCACGATTGTGCTCTTGGGGGCGGTGGGTGTTTCAAAGGCCGCGCTCTACCCCTGGGCCAGGAGTTGGCTCAAAAGCGTCGTGGACTCGGCCCGCTGGTTTTGCGGTGTGCGCTACGAGGTGCATGGCCTGGAGCGGGTCTTGGCCTTGGGGGATGCGCCCATCGTGTTGCTCATGAAGCATCAATCGGCTTATGAAACGTTTTTGATGCCAGCGGTCATGCCCAAGCCGCTCGCCTATGTGTTCAAAAAGGAGTTGTTGTCCATTCCTTTTTTTGGTTGGTCGATTGGCCGCTTGGACATGATCCACATTGACCGCGCTGACCGCGCGCGTGCCTTTGCCAAGGTGGTGCAGCAAGGTCGAGACTTGTTGTCCCGCGGTGTGTGGGTGATCATGTTTCCAGAAGGCACGCGCACGCCGCGCGGGCAAGTGGGGTCTTACAAACAAGGCGGTGCTCGCTTGGCGGTGCAAACGGGGGCCTATGTGGTGCCGGTGGCGGTGAGCTCGGGGCGGTGCTGGCCCAGGCGTGCTTTTGTCAAAATCCCGGGCTTGGTGGAGGTGTCCATGGGCCCGCCCATCTCCAGTGTGGGTCGCAACGCGCAAGACTTGATGGCCGAGGTGCAGGAGTGGATTGAGCGTGAGATGCAGCAATTGGATCCCGAGGCTTATGCAGTCGAGGGCGCGCAAGGGTTGGTCCGTTGAAGATGGGCTTGGGTGCTTGTGTGCAGTTGGCGTTTGATTTTTTCTCGTCGAGCCCTCGCGAGTCTGAGCGCGCAAAGCACGGGCAAGACGCGCCCCAACTTGAGCCAACGCCCAAAGCGCCGCAGCCGACCAGCATCTCCAAAGGGGGCCAGCCAGCACTGCCCCCTTGCACAAGCCTTGAATACGTCCACCCCCAAGCGAATCGAGTGTTGGAATGGCGTCAAGCGCGCATTCACTATTGCCTCAAGCGAAGTGCCAGAAGAACCATCGGCATGATGGTCACCCCCAAGGGGCTGGAAGTGGCCGCTCCCAAGTGGGTGAGTGTGGCTCAAATCTTGGAGGCTTTGACGCAAAAGCAGGCCTGGATTTTGCGCCAACTGAGCGCCATGCAGCAGCGCACGATGGAGCTCTCAGCGCATCGCTTGCCCCTCGCCTCGCCCTTGATCTTGCCCTTCATGGGGCTGCCCCTGGAGGTGGTGCTGAGCTCGAATGAGGCAGCTCCCCTAGCAACCCCCACACCATCTGGCTTACCCCAGCGCAACCGATCAACCCAGACGCCATTCGCACAGTGCTTGGCCCGCGCCACACTCCTGCACAGGGGCCCGTCGGCATGGCAAGCGTGTTCGCCAGCAGACTTGATGGCGATTGTGCAAGGCTCGGCTGGGGACGCACAGCAAAGCGAAAACATCGAGGGCGACGACAACAACGACAGCAATAACAGCGATAGCGACAGCAACAACAGCCATGCAAACGCCGCCCCGTCTTTGCGCTTGGTGCTGCCTTGGCAGTCAGGTGCAAGGGACCGGCCGATCTTGATTGAAGACCTCACGGATGCGCACAAGGTGCAGTTGGCCGACCTCGTGGCGAGGTGGATGTCGTCTTGGGCACTCGATGTTCTCACCATGCGCGTTGCTTATTTTGCGCCAATGCTGGGGGTGAGTTGGACGAAGATCAAACTCAGTCGCTCGGCTTCTCGGTGGGGGAGCGCGAACGCGCGGGGTGAGCTCGCTTTCAACCGTCATCTGGCCCACGTGAGCATGCCCTTGCTGGACTATGTGGTGGTGCACGAATTGAGCCACTTCAAGCACATGAACCACAGTCCGGCGTTTTGGCGGGTGGTCGAGGGCGTGATGCCCGACTACGACAAGCGCCGCGCGATGCTGCAAAAAACACCCATGCCCGATTGGCAGGCATGGGACGCGTTGCGCACGGCGTGAGCTCTCACCAAGAGGTCGTTGAGCGACAAGGGAAATGCACGCACCGCCAGCGAGGTTGATCGGCGCATGGGGCTCGAGGTCATCACAAACCCAGTAAACTTGGGTCGCACCAATCTTGGACACTTCAAGCGAACCCCAACACCTCTCATTGACATGGCCTCCTCACTGCAAAAACTCCTGGACAACAACCGCACATGGGCGCAGAACATGGAGGTCTTGCGTCCTGGTTTTTTCAAACACCTGGCCCAGCAACAAAGCCCCAAATACTTGTGGATTGGTTGCTCGGACTCGCGCGTGCCTGCCAATGAAATCACGGGATTGGACCCGGGCGAGGTGTTTGTGCACCGCAATGTGGCCAATGTGGTGGTGCATTCGGATTTGAATGCCTTGTCGGTGATTCAGTTCGCCGTCGAGCAATTGAAGGTCGAACACATCATGGTGGTGGGTCATTACGGCTGCTCAGGCGTGATGGCGGCCACCCGAGGCACCCGCATTGGCCTGGCCGACAATTGGCTCAGGCATGTGCAAGATGTGCGCTTTCGCCATCGAAAGCGGCTCGATCACCTGCAAGAGCACGCCTTGGAGGACGCCATGTGCGAGATGAATGTGATCGAGCAAGTGGGCAATGTGGCCGAGTCCAATGTCATGCAAGACGCTTGGATGCGAGGGCAAAGCATCAGTGTGCATGGCTGGATTTATGGCTTGAAGGACGGTTTGCTCAAAGACTTGGAGGTGAGCGTCACCGCCTCAGACATGGTGGGCCCAGTGCTCAGCCGGGCCTACAAGCGCTATCCTCAGCAGACCTCTACCGAATAGCCCTGTCAGTGAAACTCCCTCACTCCCATGACCCGTTTTGCCGCCCTGTTGTTCGATTGTGATGGTGTGCTCGTTGACAGCGAGCCCATCACCCACCGGGTGCTGCAGCGTTGTTTGCATGACTTGGGTTGGGCGCTGAGCCTGGCCGAGTGCGAACACCATTTCCTGGGTCGCGCGGTCAAAGACCAAAGCGCGCTCATCGCACAAGAAACTGGCCGTGAAATCGATGAGGCTTGGCTCGTGGACTTTCGCCGTTCGCGCGATGAGGCATTGGCTCGCGATCTGGTGGCCATTGAGCACGCAGCACACGTCGTGAAAACCTTGAGCGCGCACTATCAACACAACATGGCCTGTGTCTCTGGGGCTGACCGGGGCAAGGTGGAGATGCAGCTCAAGCACGTCGGTTTATGGGCGTATTTTGAGGGGCGGATATTTTCGGGCCATGAAGTCGCCAAAACCAAGCCAGCCCCAGACGTTTACTTGGCGGCACTCTCGGCATTGGGGCAGTCTGCGCAGGCATGCGTGGCCATTGAGGACACACCGTCTGGTGTGAAGTCCGCAAGCTTGGCTGGCCTCCCCGTGTGGGCCTATTTGGCCAATGGCCAAGAGCACGGGGTGTGCACGCACGCCAATTTAATCGCCGCGGGCGCACAAAAGGTGTTTGGCTCGATGGCTGAACTGACCGGGTGGTGTTTGTGAGCCAGCACGATGCGGTGCGAATTCAAAGACTCCTGGACAAGTCCGCCTTGTTCAAGGACGCCGGTGCTGACTCGGACTTTGTCGTGTCGCCTTGCATCGCTGTTTGTGAGATGGACCCTGACACGGGATGGTGCTTGGGCTGCTTTCGAACCTTGGATGAGATCGCCCGTTGGAGTCGTTCCGCCCCCCATGACAAGCGCTTGGTGTGGGACAAATTATTGAACCGTTTGCCCACTTGATGTGCCAAAGTTGCTGAGGTTCAGCGGCAGTGCCGGTTGGGATTGACGGGTGTTTGATGTCGCAAACTTGACCGCTGATTGTCCCTTCATTTCCTCAAACTAGGGAAAATACCGAGTAAAAAGCGAACCTTTTATTGACAAAAATCTACAAATGGATGCGGCATTGGTTAATTTGTAAGCCCAGTGTCAGTATATTCAATGATATTGTCATTAGCGCAAAATTTGAGTTTCATGGCGTTGAGTGCATGGCTGTTTTGATGCGCTGATCAACCCAGCAATTTCTTTCAGGAGACAACATCTATGGCTGCTCATGTACCCCATACCATGACATCAGAAGAAAAGAAGGTCGTTTTTGCATCTTCTTTGGGCACTGTTTTTGAGTGGTACGACTTTTATTTGTACGGCTCACTCGCGGCCATCATCGCCAAGCAGTTCTTCAGTGGACTCGATCCCTCGGCGGCGTTTATTTTTGCCTTGCTTGCTTTTGCAGCGGGTTTTTTGGTTCGCCCATTTGGCGCCATCTTCTTTGGTCGTTTGGGCGACATGATCGGTCGCAAATACACGTTCTTGGTGACCATTTTGATCATGGGCGCGTCCACCTTCATTGTGGGGGTATTGCCCAATTACGCGACCATCGGGGTCGCCGCGCCAGTGATCTTGATCGCGCTGCGACTTCTCCAAGGCTTGGCCTTGGGTGGTGAGTACGGCGGTGCGGCCACCTACGTGGCCGAGCACGCTCCCCATGGACACCGCGGTGCGTTCACCTCATGGATACAAACCACGGCCACCTTGGGTCTGTTTTTGTCCTTGTTGGTGATTTTGGGAACCCGCAGCTCCATGCCCGAAGCGGACTTCAGTGCTTGGGGCTGGCGCATTCCGTTCATCGTGTCCATTTTGTTGCTCGCGACCTCCGTCTACATCCGTTTGTCCATGAACGAGTCCCCCGCCTTTCAAAGGATGAAGGCCGAGGGCAAGATCTCCAAAGCCCCGTTGTCGGAGTCCTTTGGTGAGTGGAAAAACCTCAAAATCGTGATTTTGGCCCTCTTTGGACTCACCGCCGGTCAAGCCGTCGTGTGGTATTCGGGACAGTTTTACGCACTCTTTTTCTTGACCCAGACCTTGAAGGTGGACGCGACCACGGCCAATTTGTTGATCGCGGCCTCCCTACTCATCGGCACGCCATTCTTTGTGGTCTTTGGCTCCTTGTCAGACAAGATTGGCAGAAAGCCCATCATCATGCTCGGCATGCTGTTGGCCGTGCTCACCTACTTCCCGGTCTTTCAAGCGCTCACCAAAGCCGCCAACCCCGACTTGGCCGCGGCCCAAGCCAGTGCCAAAGTGGCGGTGTACCAAGACCCTGCACAGTGTTCTTTCCAAGGCAGCCCCATCGCGCGTGAAATTGACTTCAAGAGCTCTTGCGATGTTGCCAAGCGGTATTTGGCGCAAAACTCTGTGAGCTACGCCAATGAAGTGGCCCCAGCGGGCAGCCAAGCGAAAGTGGTCGTGGGCGCTGTCGAGATCTTGGCCCCCAATGGCAATGTGGTCAACTCCAAGTTTGACGAGGACAGCGTCAAGGCCATTGCCGACTTTAAGAAAGAGTTGA
>CAIPFK010000075.1 GCA_903864315.1 uncultured Burkholderiales bacterium
CATCGGAACTCAAAGTCGAGACTTTCAAGACAATCAGCCCCTTTTATGATAGAAATGAAAAGTCTCCTCTTTTTGCCTCCCCCACCCCCCCCAGTCACCCGAGGTAAGCGCCAATGACCCAAACCGACCGCTTGTACCAATACAAAGCCATGTTCAAACGCAAACGGCATTTGACCAAAGAAGACATCTTGAAAGAGCTCGAGATCTCCGAGGCGACCTTCAAACGCGATTTGGACAAAATGCGCGACACCTACCACTATGACATCCAATACGACCGGTTTGAGAATGTCTACAAACTGAACAACGACGGCCAAAGCTATGAGCTCCCGGGCCTGATGTTTTCGCAAAAAGAGCTCCTGGGCCTGTTGACCATTCAAAACATGATCACGGAGTTGGAACCCAGTCTGTTGGGCCCCAAGCTGCAGCCCCTGCAAGAGCGACTCTCCGAGATCTTGTCCAGTGAAGGCTTGGACACCAAGTCGCTCACCAAACGCGTGCGGGTGGTCCATGCGGGAAAGAGGCGTTTTGAGTTGAAATCCTTCCAATCGGTGGCGCAAGGCACCTTGGAGAGAAAGAAGCTTCATATCCATCACTTCAACCGCGGTCGCAATGAAACCACTGAAAGAGACATCTCCCCCCAGCAATTGATTCACTACCGAGACAATTGGTATGTCGATGCGTATTGCCACAAACGCGAAAAGATACTCAGTTTTTCGATCGATGCCATCACCGCTTGCGATGTCTTGCAAGACGATGCCCTGGAGGTGAGTCAAGAGGAAATCAAGACAATGATGAAGTCGGGCTATGGTATTTTTGGTGGCGAGGTGAAAAACTGGGCCAAATTGAAGTTTTCAGCGCAAAGGGCCCGTTGGGTTCAGTTTGAAGAGTGGCACCATGACCAAAAAGGCACGCTCCACAAAGACAGTAGCTACACCCTTGAGATCCCCTACTCCGATGAGCGTGAACTCATTGCCGATATTTTGCGCTTTGGCGCTGATGTTGAGGTGATTGAGCCCAAATCTTTGCGCACGAATGTGGCAGCCGCCATCCACAAAGCCGCTGAACTCTATGCATGAGCAGTCAAGTCATGCCCAGATACCTCACCAAATCCAGATTCAAACTGGCCGTTGAATGCCCGACCAAGCTCTACTACACCGGCAAGAAAGACTATGCCAACTTGAAAAATGAAAACGACTTCTTAAAAGCCTTGGCCGATGGTGGCTTTCAAGTCGGAGAGCTCGCCAAATTCATGTACCCGGGTGGCATTGAAGTGCAGTTCAATGGTGACTTTGACAAAGCCCTGGATCAAACCCAACAATTGCTGAAACAAGACAAGGTCATCCTCTATGAAGCCGCCATTCGCCATGGCAATTACTTTGTCTTGGTGGACGTCTTGAAAAAAACAGGCCAGCACATTGAATTGATCGAGGTCAAAGCCAAGTCCTATGACTCCCAGGTCGACACCTTCAGGAATACCAGGCACGGCATTGACTCAGAGATGCTCCCCTATTTGCAAGACATTGCATTTCAGACCTTTGTCGCCACACAGGCAATGCCGCACTTCGAGTACAGCAGTTTTCTGATGCTGGCTGACAAATCCAAACGATGCACCGTTCACAACTTGAATCAACACTTCAAGATCCAAAAGGACAAGAACAACAAAACAACGATCACCACCAACCCAGGCCTTCAACGCGAGGAGTTGGGCGAGGCGATCCTGACTCCAGTGCGTGTGGACGAGTTTGTCCATGAAATCTTGACCACCGCCTTGAAGGGTCCTGGTTTTGACGGCCGGTTTGAGGACTTGATCAAGGAATGGTCTGATCAGTACGAAAAAGACTTCAAGATCCGGCCCCATATTCAACACGGCACCCACTGTGCCAACTGTGAATTCAAGTCTTCCCGTGAGCACCCCAACTTGAAAAGTGGCTTCTTGGAGTGCTGGCAAGAAGCCACTGGCCGCAGCATCGACGCCTTGGAGAAAGGGACTGTGGTCGATATCTACAATTACCGCAGCAAACATCAATTGCTCAAGCAAAGTAAGTATTTATTTGAAGACTTAGAAAGAAGTGATTTCAATGCAGAGCCCTCCTTGGGTGAGATCAGCCTAGGCCATCGGCAATGGATGCAAGTATCTGGCGACATCCCTGGCGGGGGTGATTTTTACTTCAACCAGGAACTCGCCCGTGCAACCATGTCCGCATGGATCTACCCACTGCATTTCATCGATTTTGAGACATCGAGAACGGCCATCCCGTTTTTCAAAGGTCAAAAGCCCTATTCAAACGTCGCTTTTCAGTTCTCTCACCACATCGTTCATGCAGACCAACGGGTTGAACACCAATCGCAGTACCTTGAAACCCGTTGCGGCATACACCCCAATTACAGCTTTGTGCGAGCCTTGATGGCGTCTGTGGGCGAGACGGGAACCATCTTCATGTGGACCCCACATGAAAACACCACACTCAACAGCATCTTGGCCGAGTTGATGGACGACGAGTTTGCGCCAACAGATGCAGCACTCTTGCAGGACTTCATACGCGACATCACCCTTGAGAGAGTCAATCAAAGAATTGTTCGCGCGGGAAAGAGGCCCATGGTGGATCTGTGCGACTTGGCCAAAAAGGCTTTTTTCCACAAAATGACCCACGGCAGTTCATCCATCAAAAAGGTTCTTCCGGCCGTGATGCACTCGTCAGCCTTTTTAAAAGACAAATACAGTCGCCCCCTCTTCAAGAGCAAGGGCGAGAGCTTGAATTTTGAAGAGATGATTTGGTGGCGAGCAGACCATGGTGTGGTGACGAGCCCCTACGACTTGCTCCCCCCAGTATTTGATGACATTGACCAAGAGGCGATTGAGACCCTTGAACTCGATTCTGATCTGCACATCTCTGAGGGGGGGGCAGCCACTGTGGCCTATGGGAGGCTTCAGTTCACCGATGTGTCTCCTCTTCTAAGACAGGCCGTCCACCAGTCACTGCTCAGGTACTGTGAACTCGATACCTTGGCCATGATCATGGTCTATGAAGCCTTCAAGCATTGGCGTTGATTCCATGGTGGGTTGTCTGCGATAACGAGAAATTGTCGCTTTGGCCACCTAGAAATGAAGGGGTAACGCCATGCCAACAAGCTTGAAAGAATCTGAGCGTCGAACTCAATTGCTGAATTCGTTCATACACTTGAGCCTTTGTCATGCTCAGGGTGCTACTTAGGCGTACTTTTAGACATAAAAATGAACTATTTTTTACTGTCATTTGCTTGACATAAAAAATTCATCATTAAAACGTATGCGTGTCACATTTCTTTGCAAAGATCCTCACTTCTGAAACGCTAACTTGTACTTCAAGAGAGGATTTTTTCATGGTCATTACCACCCTTCGCAAAGCTTGGATTATTCTTCCTGCTTGTTCATTGGCTTTGTTGGCCGCCTGTGGAACGAGCAGTGGGGTTGACTATCCTGGTTTTATCTCAAGATTGAACGCCTCCTTGGCAGCAATTTACACCAATACAGCAAATTATCAAGGCCTCACCAATTTGCTCAGTTCAAAATACATGCAAGACGGAATCAGCAGCAGTGACTTGTCAGCCATGTTGGCAGCAGATGCTGCAGCGCTTCCCAACGATGTTGCTTACCCAACCGTGACCTACAGCAACCCGGTGGTGGGGACTTGCGATTCAAACAATATTTGTGATCTCACGGTCACGGCAACCAATTCAGACGCTGACTCAGTGTCCGTCACCTTGACGTTGAAAGTCACTGGAACCCCTTCGATGTTGATCGGCGATCAATCGAAAATGTAACACCAGGTCAACGGCCCAACTTTTTTCTTCTTCATCGATTTAAGGATTTGAGATGATTCACTCTTTCTCTCTGCGTTCAACCGCCAAAGCGGTTTTGGTTTTAACCTCAATGTGCGCCTTGGTTCAATCTGTTTCTACGCAAGCCGCGGACAAGGCTGCCAGCAAAAAATCAGGTGCTTATGTGAGCGGTGACTTTCACAATCACACCACTTGTTCAGATGGTTCTTTATCGATTCAAAAATTGGTGGATAAAGCAACCAGCAATAAAACAGGTGCTTATAACTTGGATTGGTTTGTTCAAACCGACCACGGTGGCAATTCACCGCGCAACTGCACGGTCGCAGAAGATCCGTTTGAGCCCAATACCCCTGCATTGGGCTTGTCGACCACCACCAATTCGGGCACCACACCCACCACCACACTGTCAGCGACTTCGGTCAACCCATTGCCCACCGGCGGTCAATCAGGAACCCTCAACAAAGGACCCAACCAATTGTGGTCGGCAACCCTCAGTGGTGGTGCTGCTGCCATCAAAGGCGACAACGTCACAGCAACGCAAGGTGGCTATACCGGCAAAACCATGCACCGTTGGCAAGAAATTAAAGAGTACCAGTACCAGGTATTGGAAAAAGAAAGCCGTACCCGTCAAAAGCCCATTTGGATCGGCAACGAATTGAACGCAGGTGGCCACGAACACGTGCAAACCACTGTTTTGGATGGTCAAGCGAGCTGGCCCTCAACCGCAACCACCGGCAACGCGGCATTGATGGCTCAACATGAATATTGCTTCGACAGAACCGATGTGGACACCAGCCGTGGTGCGGAAAACCAATGGGATTGTTCGGTGGCTGGAAGCGCCAACAATTCTTTGATGGACTCAACCGCACGCAAAATCACCGGCTCCAACACCACATCTCCCAACCTAGGACACTACAAGTCTGTGGAAGGCGTCAAGTGGCTCAAAGAAAAAGCACTCAACACGAGTTTTTACATTCCAGCGCACATCGAGAGAGCGGGTTTCTATCAAGACGCCTTCAATCGTGGAACGGACATCGAACACTTCAGAGAATACAACAACATAGCGCCCACGGTTGCGTTTGGTGTTGAGTTCGCACCTGGACACCAAGCCAGTGTCAACAGAGGGGAGTTTTCTCCCACGTTCAACAGCACGACGGCTGGATATCTGAATGCCGCCTCCGCTGGCGGTGGCAGAACCTACGGTGGTGTTGGAGCCTATGCCGCCAACATTGGTGGCGTGTGGGACGCGCTCCTGGGTGAAGGCCGTGGTTTTTGGTTCTTTGCCAGTTCGGACTACCACAACCGGGGTATTTTCGGTCCCGACCAACGCGAGAGCACACAGGACTTTTTCCCCGGTGAGTACACCAAAATGCATGTGATGTCTAGAAATGGGACCGATAGCTTGAATCCCCAGTCCATTTTGGATGGCTTGCGTTCAGGCAATGTGTTCGTCTCCCATGGTGGCTTGATCGACAAAATGGCCTTTGTCGTGTGCCGCTACAACCCCACCATGCCCAAAGCAGCATTCCAAGCGCTCATTGAAAAAGCAGCCTTGACAGCGGCCCAAGCGGGCAAGGAAGTGCGCATCGACGGATGTGCAACCATGGGTGAAAAACTCAAGGCCCGTGCCAACACGGACTTGTTGGTGACCACGGTCGTTAGAAATCCAAAGACCAACAATTCACCTTACAACTTCCCCAATCCTTCACTGGCTCAAATCAATGTTACCCAAGCGTTGAACGCCCCTGTGTTGGACCATGTGGATATCATCTCTGGCAAGGTCACCCAAAAGCCTTTGGCAACCCAAGCGGTTGTCAGCCCTTGCGTTAAAAACAGCTACTTCAGCTGTGGCGACTTGAGCTCTCCTGCCGCCACCAACACCACCACCGTCATGGCCAAGCGTTTCAATGCCACCAACTGGACCGATTCTGGTAGCAATTACGTGACAATGAGCTACAAGGTGTCTGCAGGCGCCAACTCTCAGTATTTCCGCTTGCGGGGTACCAATTTGCCAGTGAACACACCCAGTGAAACCGATGCCAACGGCAACCCTTTGATTGATGACACCACCACTGGATTGACCATTCCCTGCAAATCGACTGGCTGCCCCCCACATTTGAACAATGCCAATGGTCAGTTGTTCTCCAGCTACGATGTCGCTGCCTGGGCCGATCTTTGGTTTTACAGCAACCCCGTGTTTGTTGAAGTATCAAGCGACTTGACTGTCGCTGGTGCCAAGTAAGTCACGTTTAGGTCTTCACCTTTTCAAACCACCTTGGGCGCAATGCCTGAGGTGGTTTTGTCGTTTAAACAATGATGTTCCAAGAATTAAACTGGGCCCGGCTTTTGCTGGTCCTCTCGGGTGCAGCGGCCTTGGGTTGGCAATTCATCTGGACCACACAATGGACTTTGCTCCTGGGACATGAAATCTATGCGGTTTTGGCAGTTGCCGCGGCTTTCTTGGGGGGACTGTGTCTTGGGACTTGGTTCATGGGCACGCCCAGGGCCCAGTCGGCAGGCTTGCTGCGACTGTACATCGTGGCCGAATTGGTCATCGCCGCTTGGGCGCTGGTGCTTGTGCATGGATTGCCACTCTTGGGCCCCTTCGTGGCAGCTTCACTGGGAGAAACACCTGCCCCCGCTTACCAAGCGCTGATGGCCTTTGTGCTGCCCTTTTCCATTTTGCTGCCCTGCACGGTGGCCATGGGCTTGACGCTGCCAGCGATGTTGGGGGTTTTGCCGACCAAGTCCAACACCATGCCAGAGCTTTACGCGGCCAATACCTTGGGTGCATGCATCGGTGTGGCCGTCATTGTTTTTTATGGGCTCGCCCAATGGGGTATTGGCCAAAGTGCCTGGGCCTTGTGCGCGATCAACATGTTGTGCGCTGTGGTCGCTTGGGTTGTCTGGGGAGGCAGGGGGGGCAAGACAGAAAATCCAGAAAATCCAGAAAAAACAGCGACACCTCTCTCACATCAAAAGGGATTTGAAGGCGGTTTCAAGCTCATGCTGCTGGGGTTTTTGGGCATGGGCTACCAGGTCTTGGCCATCCGAGTCCTGAGTTTGGTGACAGAAAACACCGTCTACAGCTATGCTTTGCTGCTGATGGTTTATTTGGCATTCCATGCGCTTGGGGCCGCCTTCTACAAGCACTTGCAAGCGTTGCGCAATATGGCAGCCAGCGAGAGCTTTTCACTGGGTTTGCTGATTGCCAGTATTGTCGTGGGTGCACTCGGTTTGTCCATGGCCCAGAGTCTGTGCGCTTGGCCAAGCGCTTTATGGGGTACGACTGCTACAACTGCACTGGCCGGTGAAAGTTTGGCCGCACTTGCAGGTCTTGCCTTGCCCAGTCTCGCCATGGGCCTCGTGTTCACCCAACAAACCATGCAAAATGAACAATCCCAAGGGTGGTTGGGAAAGTCGCTGTGTTTCAACATCTTGGGAGCGGCCCTCGCCCCCTTGGTGATTGGGTTCTATGTTTACCCTGTGTGGGGCGCAGCGGGTGCATTGATCACCTTGCTGCTAGGCTACACCGCCTTGCAGCGCTTTAAAACCAGCACCGATATTTTTAAACTGTGGCCTTTGACGCTGCTCTTTGTGGTGCTGGGAGGACAGATGTCGTGGACATTTTTGGACATACCGCCAGGTGGCAAGCCACTTTACTTGCAGCAAGGCGTGATGGCCTCGGTGAGCGTGGTGCAAGACAGCAACGATGTAGCCCATTTGAAAATCAACAACCGGGTACAAGAAGGCAGCAGCGCGAGCAGCTGGGTTGAGAGGCGGCTGGCCCTTCTCCCCTTGATGTTTCATTCCCATCCCAAAGACGTCTTGATGCTGGGTTTGGGGACCGGGTTCACTGCCAATGCAGCCGCAGAATTCAGCCAAGACATGCAAGTTGACGTGGTTGAATTGTTGCCAGAGGTCGTTCAAGCCAGCGACATTTTCATGCGCTATCCCAATATGCCCAAGCCCAAGAAACCTGTTTTGAAGGTGACGGCAGATGCCAGACGTTACGTCAATGGAACGCGCAAAACATTCGATGTCATCGTGGCCGATGTCTATCACCCCGCAAGAAGTGGTGCAGCAACACTCTACACGATTGAGCATTTCCAAAAAATCAAAGACAAACTCAACGATGGGGGTGTTTTTTGTCAGTGGTTGGCCTTGTTTCAGATGGACACAGCAACACTGCGGGCCATCGTCGCGGCCTACCTCGCGGTTTACCCTGACGCCAAAGCGGTGCTGGTGAGCAACAGCATGGATTCACCCGCGATTGGTTTGATTTCAAAAAAAGAGGCGCCTTGGCCACTGGTTTCAGCCATGGACGAAAAATGGCTCGACCCCGACATGGCCCAGAGATTGAGGCAGGCGCATTTCTCCAACCCCTTTGAAGTTTGGGGCACGGTTGTCGCAGACAGCCACTCCTTACGAGAGTTCACAACAGGCGTGAAACCCAACACCGATGACCATTTACAAGTGAGCTTCAAAGCTCCGTGGGTCACGTATGCCCCCCAAGACACCCCCAGAGACAGACTGGCCCAAGTGCTGTCACTGTGGAGCGCAGAGCCTGAGGCCCTGGAGCCGCTCACGACCCAAGCGAATTTGCGCGCCTACACCCAGGCGCACAAGTTGTATTTACAAATGGGCCTAAAAATCAAAGCCGACTCGGACCCATTTTTAATCTTGAATGCCATCAAAGAAGATCTTTTCGGCCTGCTCCAACTCAGCCCAACATTCAGTCCCGCTGATGAAACACTGCGAAAATTGGCCAATGCCGTCGCCCCACTTCATCCTGAACTGAGTCAATCGGTGACCATTCGCCTCAACAAAATCAAGTCTGAACACCACTAACGTTTCAACCACGAACACTACGATTAAGCCACCCTATGCAAAACACATCCAACAACGATTCCTCCGTCGGTCTATTGAACAAAATTTGGAGTCGATTTATAGAGGAGCCCCTTCTTATTTTCACGGCTATTGCGGTGTTAATATTTCTGGGAGATTATTTGATATCTTTGACCAAAAATGATCCCAAAGCCATCGTGA
>CAIPFK010000076.1 GCA_903864315.1 uncultured Burkholderiales bacterium
ACGAAGCGAATCCCCGTCGAGAAGCGGCATGTCCACTTCGACTTGCTCATCTCCGATCACACTTTTGAGGGACTCGCCCTTTTTGATCGGGATGCCTTTGAGCTCTTGGCGATAGCGTGCGGGATCCTCACCGCCCTCGCCTGTGTTGCTTTTGCCGCCAATTCTGTTCATGGCCACGGCCAAAGTGGCATGGGCTTCGGTGGAGATGGAACCCAGCGACATGGCGCCCGTGGCAAAGCGTTTGACGATTTCACTTGCACTCTCGACACTCTCCAAGGGAATGGCCTTGGCAGGGTCGATCTTGAACTCAAACAAACCTCTGAGTGTCATGTGGCGACGGCTTTGGTCGTTGACCAACTGGGCATACTCTTTGTACGTGTTGAAACTGCCGTTTCGCGTGCTGTGCTGCAACTTGGCAATCACATCGGGCGTCCACATGTGCTCCTCGCCCCTGGCGCGCCAGGCGTACTCGCCCCCCGTATCGAGCATGTTGGAGAGCACAGGATCTTTGGAGTAAGCCAAGCGGTGGGTGCGAATGGCCTCTTCAGCAATCGCAAAGACGCCAATGCCCTCCACCCGGGTGGCCGTTCCAGTGAAATACTTCTCCACAGTCTCGGTGTCAATGCCGATGGCTTCAAACAACTGAGCGCCGCAGTAACTCATGTAGGTGGAGACGCCCATTTTGGACATGATCTTGGAGAGTCCCTTGCCGATGGCCTTCACGTAGTTGTAAATGGCTTTGTCGGCCGAGAGGTCTCCAGGCAGGTCTTGGTGAATGGCTTGCAAGGTCTGCATGGCCAAGTAAGGGTGCACCGCCTCGGCGCCGTAACCCGCCAACACGGCGAAGTGGTGAACTTCGCGTGCCGAGCCGGTCTCCACCACCAAGCCCGCTGAAGTGCGAAGACCCTCGCGAACCAAGTGCTGGTGAATGGCCGAGAGTGCCAGGAGCGCTGGAATGGCCACTTGTGTGGCACTCACGCGCGCGTCACTGATGATCAAGATGTTGTGACCGCTCTTGATGGCGTCCACTGAGGACGCGCACAGTGAGGCCAGTTTGGCCTCGACACCTTCTTGGCCCCAACTCAAGGGGTAGGTGATGTCCAAGGTCAAGCTCTTGAATTTGCCGTGGGTGTAGTCCTCGATGTGGCGCAATTTCTGCATGTCTTGAACATTCAAGACGGGCTGCGAGACCTCTAGACGCATGGGCGGGTTCACTTGGTTGATGTCGAGCAAATTGGGCTTGGGTCCGATGAAGGAGACCAGCGACATCACAATGGCTTCGCGAATGGGGTCAATCGGTGGGTTGGTGACCTGGGCAAAGAGTTGTTTGAAATAACTGTAGAGGGTTTTGTTTTTGCTGGAAAGCACCGCCAAAGGACTGTCGTTGCCCATGGAACCGGTGGCCTCTTCGGCGTTGGTGGCCATGGGGGCCATCAAAAACTTCAAGTCCTCTTGGGAGTATCCAAAGGCTTGTTGTAAATCGAGCAAACTGTCTTTGGTGGGGTGGCTCGCCACATCGGCGGCCGGACTCGTCGGTGTGGGTGCAGCTTTTACGTCATCCAAACGGATGCGCAAGTTCTCAATCCATTGCTTGTAGGGCTTGGCATTGGCCAGGCCCGCTTTCAATTCTTCGTCGTCGATCATGCGACCTTGCTCGAGGTCGATCAGGAACATCTTTCCAGGCTGCAGTCTCCACTTGCGTACAATTTTGCTCTCGGCCACGGGGAGCACTCCCGACTCAGAACCCATGATCACCACATCTTCATCGGTGATGCAGTAGCGTGAGGGACGAAGGCCATTTCGGTCCAAGGTCGCGCCAATTTGACGCCCGTCGGTGAACACAATGGAGGCAGGACCATCCCAAGGCTCGAGCATGGCGGCGTGGTACTCATAAAAAGCACGGCGTCTCTCGTCCATGGTGGCGTGCTGCTCCCAGGGCTCGGGGATCATCATCATCACGGCTTGGGAGATGGGGTAGCCCGCCATGGTGAGGAGCTCCAAGCAGTTGTCAAACGTGGCGGTGTCGGATTGACCCGCGAAACTGATGGGATAGAGTTTTTGGAGGTCTTCCCCCAAGACCGGCGAGGACATCACGCCCTCGCGCGCTTTCATCCAGTTGTAGTTGCCTTTGACGGTGTTGATCTCGCCGTTGTGGGCGACATAGCGGTAGGGGTGGGCCAAGGGCCACTCGGGGAAGGTATTGGTGGAAAAGCGCTGGTGCACAAGACCCAAAGCCGAGACACAACGCGGGTCGGTCAAGTCATTGAAATAGGTGCCCACTTGGTCAGCGAGCAAGAGACCTTTGTAGATCACGGTGCGAGACGACATGCTCGGCACGTAGTACTCTTTGGAGTGTTTGAGTTTGAGGTTTTGGATGGCCGCGCTGGCGGTTTTGCGGATCAAGTAGAGCTTTCGCTCGAGCGCATCTTGAACAATGACGTCGTTGCCGCGACCAATGAACACTTGCCGAATGAGAGGCTCCTTGGCACGCACCGTCGGTGACATGGGCATGTCTTTGTTGATGGGCACATCCCTCCAACCGAGCACCACTTGGCCCGCGTCCATGATGGCTCGCTCCATCTCTTGCTCGCAGGCCTCCTTGGACGCTTGCTCCTTGGGCAAGAAAATCATGCCCACACCATACTCCCCCACGGGCGGGAGTTGCACACCTTGCAAGGCCATCTCTTCGCGGTACAAGGCGTCGGGGAGTTGAATCAAAATTCCGGCACCGTCTCCCATCAATTTGTCGGCGCCCACGGCACCACGGTGATCGAGGTTTTCTAAAATCTTCAAGGCCTGCGAAACCATGGAATGGCTTTTGACACCCTTGATGTGCGCCACAAACCCCACACCACAAGCGTCGTGCTCTTGGCTGGGTTGATACAAACCGGGATGGTCATCTTGAACAGAATTTGAATCAGCACGGTGCATGACGCACTCCTAAGGATATCGATGGGGTGAAGATAGGGCAAACCCAGCAAGGGTTAACACTGAAATTGAAACACGAGGATAAGGGTTTGCAACAACAATGCCAAGCTTTTTAATTGGGGTCAGATCAT
>CAIPFK010000077.1 GCA_903864315.1 uncultured Burkholderiales bacterium
AGCTTTTTTTTCTTCTTGAAGAAGCTTGTCTTTTTTGAGTTTTTCAATGCCCAACTCGGCTTGAGCAAGCGCTGGGGCGGGGGGCTTCACCAAGGGGGTGGGCTTCGGGGGTGGCTCAGGCTTGGTGACAGGTGTGGGCTCGGGCTCGGGCTCGGGTGTTACGACCACAGGCGGGGGTGCTTGCAAGGTGAGGTTCGGGATGCTGGACCACAATTCGGCAGTGGAGGACTCGAGCTCGGCTTGCTGATGCCAAGAAATGCCCCAAGTCAATGCCACGAGAAGCAAGAGGTGCGCGCCCAAGGCAAGCACAAACGCGCGAGCACTGGGCTCGCTCACGGGCGGTAGAAATAGGTCCTTGTGCTCAGAAGGGGTCATGGGGCAGTGAAGTCAATGGCAACTCTGGGGCTCACATTTTCGTGACTTGCACCGACAAGCCCACTCGCTTGACGCCTTGGCGCTGCAAGCTGTCCAAGACCTTGATCACCTCTTCGTAGGGCAAGGACTTGTCGCCAAAAATAATCACTGGGGTGTTGTCGCTGCCCGCTTGCAAGGCCAAAGTCTTGACACCCAATTCGGTGGCATCGACCTCTTGGGTGCTGTCATCACTCTTGGCTGAGTTGCTCATGAAGATGTGGTGATCGGCTTTGAGCTCAATGCGGATGACCCCATCGGGCGCGCTTGATGCTTTGCCAACACTGGGTACGTCGATGACGCTGGTGGTGATCAAGGGGGCCGTCACCATGAAGATGATCAAGAGCACCAACATCACATCGATGAAGGGCACCATGTTGATCTCATTGATGGTTCGGCGTCGAGAGCGAGTTCGAGATGGGCCAGAAGCCATGGGTCAAGCCTTTAGAGATGGGGTGAAACGCGAAGGGTCAAGGTCCTAGGTCCTCGGGGCGTGTGAAGGTCTCAGTGTGGCGAGGTGTTGAGCGCTTGCGCGCCTTGAGCACCAGTGCCCACATTGCGCTGCAATATATTGCTGAACTCTTCCATGAAGGTCTCGAGTTGGATCGACACCCGATCAATGTCCCTGGCAAAGCGGTTGTAGGCCAACACTGCAGGAATCGCTGCAAAAAGTCCGATGGCGGTAGCCACCAAGGCTTCGGCGATGCCGGGTGCGACTTTGGCCAAGGTGACTTGTTGCATGGCTGCCAATCCTGTGAAGGCGTGCATGATGCCCCAAACCGTGCCAAAGAGACCTCCATACGGTGAGACCGAGCCCACCGACGCCAAAAATGACAAGGACGATTCGATCACATCCATCTCACGCTGCAAGCTCGCCCGCATCGCGCGCGATGCCCCATCCATCAAGGTGTTGCTGTCGCTGATGCGGCGCTCGCGCAGTTTTTGATACTCCCGCATGCCACTGGCAAAAATGCGCTCCATGGGTCCGCAAGTTCTCGCGTTGAGCGTGGCGGCATTGAAGAGTTCATTCAAACTCTTGCCCGACCAGAAGTCGCGCTCAAAGGCTTCGTTGAGCGCATTGACTCGCCTCAGAGCGAAGAATTTCCTAAAAATGGCCGACCAACTGATGACCGACACGCACAGCAAAATGGCCACCACGAGTTGAACGACCATCGAGGCGTTCAGGAGCAAGGTGACAATGGAGAAGTCTTGGTTCATTCGAATTTTTCCAAAATGGTCTGCGGAATTCTGCTGGGCTTGAAGGTGTGGGTGTTGACCCAACCAATGCGGATGCGTCCCTCGCACAGCAAGGGGCCGCAGGGCGACTTGGCGTTGGACTGGTCTGAGGGCATTTTATAGGCCTCTTGCGCCACCACCAAGCTTGCGCGCCCTTTCTCGACCAATCGAGCGCTCACCTGCAACAAATCGTCCAGTCTTGCCGGGGCGAGGTATTTGAGTTGCGTCTCGCTCACGATGAACATGCCTTGGCTTTCCTCTTTGAGCGCGTGCTGTTCAACACCCAAAGCACGCAGCCACTCGGTACGAGCACGTTCAAAAAATTTCAAATAATTGGCGTAGAACACGATGCCCCCTGCATCGGTGTCCTCCCAATACACCCGCACTGGCCAACTGAAACTCATGCGTTCTCCAAGACGTGTTTGATGCGTTGTACTGCACTCTCGAGCTCAGGCATGGCGCTGGCAATCGACCAACGCACAAAGTGCTCGGTCTCATGGCTGCCAAAGTCTCGCCCTGGTGCGAGTGCAATGTGGGCGCGTTTCATGAGCTCAAAGGTGAAGTCCCAGCTGTTGTTCACCCCGAACTTGTCGTAGAGGGCGCGGCAGTCGCTCCAGACATAAAACGCACCATCGGGTGAGAGCGGCACGCCAAAGCCCAATTCCCGCAAAGCGGGCACCAAGAAGTCCCGACGTGCCTTGAAGGCCATGCGACGCTCTTCAAAAAGCGCCAAACTCTGCGGCTCAAAACAAGCCAGTGCTGCATGTTGCGCAATGGTACTGGGACAGATGAAGAGGTTTTGTG
>CAIPFK010000078.1 GCA_903864315.1 uncultured Burkholderiales bacterium
CGATGTGCCGGCTGAAAGAGCTCGAGAGTTCAAATTCGGTTTGGTGGCAGTGACACTGGGCGGCACCAGCAATGTGGACGACGCCTGAGAGTTCGCCCCGGACGAGGGGAGCGCATTGGAAGCAACAGTTTTGCCCTCACCCCCAACCACCGAGTTGGCCACGGAGCCCGGAACGTCTTGTCGGGCCAATTCCACTTTGCTCGTGGCATTGAGAGGCGAGCTCACCGCGTTGTTTGGTTTTTGGCCAAATGCTTCATTGCTCAACGGCTTATCAAGGGGGGTTGCAAGGATCTTGGGATTTTGGGCTTGTAGCCACTCAGTCAATGCATCTTCCTTGACCACGGAAGACTTCGTCGTCGTTTGTGGGGTGGGCGGTGCTGGAGGGTTGGGTCTTGGAGTCGCGCCATTCACACCGGAGTCTTGCATCTTTTGTGCAATCAAGGCCTCCAGCGGATCAATCTCTTGGAGTGGGTACAAATCAAGCACCAGTCGGTAACCATACTGCACTTGGTCGGCACGGTTTGAGCTCAATGCCGACAAGTTGAACACCTGTGGCTTGACATCTTGGCGAAGGTCAAAGACCAATCTCACCACGCCTGGTGAAAACTGACCCACCCTCACACCCATGATGAAGGGGTCATCGGATTTGATTTTTCCAACCAGTTCTTTGAGGGCTGGGTTCAAGTCCACCCCGCTGATATCCAAGGCCAAGCGCGCTGGATTGGAGACCAAAAAAGGTTGTGACCCCAAGGGCACATCGGACTCAATGGTCACCCGGGTGTACTCTTTGGCAGGCCACACGCGCACCGCCATGATGTTGGCACCCCAGGCCAGTTCTTGAGCGCCTAGGAGCAACACCAAGGCGCCGGACTGAACAAAGCCACGGCGATTGAGTTGTCCTTTGGTGACATTGGCCTTGAACAAACGACTGGAGTCCATCACTCAAAATCCCAAACCGTTGGGTCAAAGTGCAAAGTAGCACTCCTGCTTTCATCCAAATTCACCGCCAGCTCAATCTCAAGACTGGGTGTGGGCAGCAAGCCCATCACCCGCTCAGGCCACTCATAGACTTTGAGCCCCGAAGACACAAAAACATCCCTCAACCCCGCCTCCTCCCATTCCAGAGGATCCCTCATTCGATAAAAATCCATGTGCCAAATGTCCAAAGGAATCTGACCTTGTTGGCCTTGGTAAGTCTCCACCAAAGCGTAGGTGGGGCTCTTGATGACGCCCGTCACGCCCAACGATCTGAGCAAATGACGAACCAAGGTGGTTTTGCCCGCACCCAAGTCCCCTGTCAAGGAAATTTGGGCATTCAAAAGACTGGGGTGGCGCGCCAATTGCTCTGCGAAAACTTGGGTCTCGCCCTCATCGGTCCATTTCATGCATACTGTGCGCTTGGCGATATTCAAAGGGACACCTATTTTGCTAGATTCATCGGCATTGTTAGACCAAATCCAAGCTTGGGGACAAGAGCTTGGATTTTCTCAAATCGGCATCTCCAGCATTGACCTCTCGAGTGCCCAGGCCCCATTGTTGGATTGGCTTGAGCGTGGGTTCCATGGCGAAATGGCTTACATGAAGCGACACGGCCTGTTGCGCACACAACCCGTGTCCTTGCACCCAGGCACCATGAGCATTGTGACGGCACGAATGAACTACTTGCCTGCGCTGAGTTCAACCAAGACCTCTAGACCCAGCCCGACCAACACTGACAAGCCAAGAGATTTTGTACGATTGCATTCTAAAGAGTTTTCCCAAGCAAACCAGGAAGCTGAACCGATTCAAGACCTTTTTCCAAGCATGACCCCGCAATCCGAATCTGCTGGCACCTGGACTTCGGTTGAGTGGGAAAGACTCCATTCCCCCCAGGAGGCGGTGGTGTCGCTTTACGCTCGCGGGCGAGACTATCACAAGGTGATCAAGCAACGACTGGAGATGTTGACGGAAAAAATTCAACATCGGCTGGGCCCATTGGGCCACCGTGTCTTCACCGACTCCGCTCCCGTGATGGAGGTTCAACTGGCCACCCAATCGGGGCTTGGGTGGCGCGGCAAACACACCCTGGCGCTGCATCGCCAAGCAGGTTCGATGTTTTTTTTGGGTGAAATTTTCATCAACCAAGACCTCACGCAAGCTTTGAGCGATTCAGAGCGGGAACGCTACGCCCGCGACTCCAGCAACCATTGTGGCAGTTGCCAATCTTGCATCGAGGTGTGTCCAACACAGGCCATTGTGGCGCCCTATGTTCTCGATGCAAGGCGGTGCATCTCTTACTTGACCATTGAGCACAAGGGCTCCATCGATGAGGCTTTGAGGCCCCTGATGGGCAACCGCATTTATGGCTGCGATGACTGCCAACTCATTTGTCCTTGGAACAAATTTGCCCAAAGAGCAGTCGTTGCCGATTTTCAAGAGAAAGAGCACTTGAAAAACCCAAGTTTGCTGCAACTGTGGGACTGGCAAGAAGAGGATTTTTTGCGACTCACCGAGGGTCAAGCGATTCGAAGAATTGGCCATGAGCAGTGGTTGAGGAACTTGGCCATTGCGCTGGGCAACGCTTTGCGGCAAACCGTGGAGTCGCAACAGCAACAAGATCTCCAGCAGGCCCTGTCTCGACGCATCGAAGATCAAAGCCCCTTGGTGCGCGAGCACGTTCAATGGGCCTTGGCGCAAGGATTGCCCTCAAGGCCTGCAGCCCATGCGTCCTTGGATTGAAGACCATGCCGACGATCCCAAGCCTCAATCAACCCATCAGCCCACCCATCGGCCCACCCAACCATGCACTCAACAGTGCAGCAAGCTTGGGGCAAGGCCCAAGGGCACAGGACTTCACCATCACGCTGCAAAACCGTCAACTGTCTTGGTCATGCCATGCTCACGAGAGCGTGGTCCATAGCGCCAAGCGCCAGGGCATTGAATTGCCCACCAGTTGTCAAAACGGCACCTGCCGCACGTGCTTGATCCCGTCATCCAAGGGTGGCCTAGAACACCTGATCGACTGGCCAGGACTGAGCTTGGAGGAAAAGCAGCAAGGCGCGCTTTTGCCGTGTGTAGCTTGTGCGACGTCCGACCTAGAAGTGCACGATGCGCACTGGAGGGACGCCATCTTTGAGCAAGCCTTTCACCTGCTGCATGAAGACTGCGACTTGTTGGTGCTCAACAAACCCAGTGGACTTTTATCGGTCCCAGGCAAAGGAGTGGACAAAATCGACAGTCTGTCGCACCGTGTTCAGCAGTTGCACCCCAACGCATTGGTCATTCACCGCCTTGACCAAGCCACATCCGGCCTCATGCTCATGGCGCAAAACCCCAATGCGCAACGAGACGTCTCGCATCAATTTGCCAAGCGAATGGTTGACAAGCGCTACTTGGCAAAAATCAAGGCCAACCTCTCACCCAGTGATGAATGGCAAACCATCGATGCACCGATTTATGCCGACTGGTCGCTGCGCCCAAAGCGCATCGTTCATTCGCTCGGACAACCAAGCCAAACGCGTTGGCGTGTGCTTCATTCAAGCGGTGGATTTTCTTGGCTGGAGGTTCAACCCCTCACGGGCCGCACTCACCAAATACGGGTTCACTTGAGTCACATGGGGTGGCCCATTGTGGGTGACCGCATGTATGCTCCCGAGTCGGTGCAATCCCTCAGCGAGAGACTACTCCTTCATGCTTGGAAAATCTCCCTCAAGCACCCCCTCACCGAAGAGGCGTTGTTCTTTGTGGCTCAACCGCCCGAATCCCTGGGGGATTCTTTCATTTAGCGCTTGACTGGGCCTCCAAACTGGGGTCTGTCTGGAGCACTCATGAAGCTCAATTGGGTTAGACTTTGTTGAACTGTGTAAATTTTTAATTGTCAGAAGGACGTTGATATGCGTGAAGTCGTCGTCGTGAGCGCTTTAAGAACTGCCATTGGCACCTTTGGCGGAAGTTTAAAGGACACTCCCCCAAGCGCACTGGCCACCACGGTGGTCAAAGAGGCCATTCAAAAAGCGGGGATCTCGGCCAGTGACGTGGACCAAGTGGTCATGGGACACGTCATCAACACCGAACCCAAGGACCTCTACCTCTCGCGCGTGGCAGCCATTCAAGCCGGGTGCGATAACCGCGTCACCGCCTTCAATGTCAACCGCTTGTGTGGCTCAGGGCTTCAAGCGCTGGTTTGTGCTGCACAGTCCATCATGCTGGGTGACACCCAAATCGCAGTGGCAGGCGGAGCAGAAAACATGACTCGAGCGCCGTTTCTCAATGCCGCTCAACGCTTTGGTCAACGCATGGGAGACGTTCAAATCGTGGACATGATGATTGGCGCCTTGCACGACCCCTTTGAAAATATCCACATGGGGGTGACCGCCGAGAACATCGCCAAGAAATGGGGCATCACCCGGCTTGAGCAAGACGCATTGGCCCTGCAAAGCCACCAGCGTGCCCAGCGAGCGATTGCTCAAGGCTATTTCACCCATCAAATCGTCCCCATCACCCTCAAAACCCGCAAAGGCCCAGTGCAGTGGGCCAGCGACGAGCACTTGCGCATGGACGCCAAAGCAGAGGATTTCTCGTCGTTAAAGCCCGTGTTCATCAAAGACAATGGCACCGTCACAGCGGGCAACGCATCCGGCATCAACGACGCCAGTGCCGCCTTGGTCTTGATGGACAGCGAAGTCGCCAAAGCCAGACACTTGAGGCCCATGGCTCGCTTGGTGAGCCATGCCCACTCCGGCGTTGAAGCCGCTTACATGGGCATTGGGCCCGTGCCTGCCAGCCAAGCCGCACTTCAAAAAGCGGGTCTATCGGTCAACGACTTGGATGTGATCGAGGCCAACGAAGCCTTTGCAGTTCAAGCTTGCGCGGTGATCAAGGATTTGGGGTTGGATCCAGCCAAGGTCAACCCCAATGGGTCCGGGATTTCGCTGGGGCATCCGATTGGCGCCACTGGCGCCTTGATCACCGTCAAGGCTTTGCATGAGCTCGAGCGCATTCAAGGCCGCTATGCATTGGTGACGATGTGCATTGGCGGCGGACAAGGGATTGCAGCGATTTTCGAGCGACTCTAGAGCATTCACCACGAATTTTTGAGGACACCCAAGCGAGTGTGCTCTCGCCATCAAGCGGCAAGAAGGCTTGGGTTTGGGTTTGACCTGCGTGCGTTCAGGCCCATTTCTTGGGCCAACAAAGCATACGACTGCTCTTGCACTTTGGGGTCATGGGCCCAGGTGATCACCACCACCTCCTCCAAGCCATAACGCTCAGCGAGTCCTTGCAAGCGTTGCGAGACACGTTGAGGGGTTCCAATCAAAGCCTTTTCTTGCATTGCTTTCACCATGGACCATTCTTGTTCAGTGAATGAAGCCGCCGCCTCCTCAGGCGAGAGCAAGGGACCGATCTTGCCCGAGTTGCGGTCAAGCTTCCAGCGAGCGCGCCCATTGAATTGGTGCAAAGCCTCTTCATGGGTTGGGGCCACCAGCGCCCAGACACACAAGGTGGCGTGAGGCTTGCTACCCATGGCAGAAGGCTTGAAGCCAGAGAAATACAAATCCATCGCCTGGTCCACACCAGCACCATCGGTGATGAAGTGGGCAAATGCGTAGGGCAAACCAAAATGGGCCGCCAACTGGGCTCCATAGTCAGAACTGCCCAGAACCCAGATGTCGGGTTGCGTGCTGGACTGTGGGTAAGCAAAGACACCGGCGCCTGGGTGGGTTGCTGGCAGCGGTGTACCACTGAGCCAAGCGCTCAATTCCAAAATTTGCTGGGGGAAATTGTCCGAGGCGTAACGGTTGGGATTGAGGAGCTGCGCAGTTTTCTGGTCACTGCCAGGTGCCCGGCCCACCCCCAAATCGATGCGCCCCGGGGCCAAGGCATCCAAAACCCGGAACTGCTCGGCCACTTTGAGGGAGGCGTAGTGGGGCAACATGACCCCCGCACTGCCAATGCGAATGCGTTGGGTTTTCATGGCAATGGCCGCCATCAAAATCTCTGGAGCCGAGCCCAAGATACTGGGGTGAGAGTGGTGCTCGCTCACCCAAAACCGGTGATAACCAAGACGCTCGGCTGTTTGCGCCAATTGCACCGTTTGTGCAATGGTGTCTTGGTGGGTGCGACCTTTGGGGTTGACCGACTGATCCAACACGGACAATTGAATGCTCATGGCGAGTCTCTTTGTAGTTGTGCAATCGAAGGAATTCGTCCCCCCAATGATAGTCCAAGCCCAACCAGCCTTCAAGAAACGCCTGGCATGGCTCCTCCCAGTGTTCTACCCATTGAACCCCCATCGATCGAGCTGGGGCGCCACTGACAAGCCTTACTTGAGTGCTTTGAAACGCATGCGATGCGGTTTCGCACCCTCTTCGCCCAATCGTTTTTTCTTGTCCGCTTCGTATTCTTGGTAGTTGCCATCAAAAAAGACCCACTGGGAGTCGCCTTCGCTGGCCAAGATGTGCGTGGCAATGCGGTCCAAGAACCAGCGGTCGTGGCTGATCACCATCACACAACCGGCAAACTCCAAGAGCGCATCTTCAAGGGCACGCAGTGTCTCCACATCCAAGTCATTGGAGGGCTCATCCAGGAGCAACATATTGGCACCCGCAATCAAGGTCTTGGCCAGATGCAGTCGCCCTCTTTCTCCACCAGACAAGGTGCCCACTCGCTTTTGTTGGTCCCCACCGTTGAAGTTGAAGCGGCCACAGTAGGCTCTTGAGGCCATCTCAAACTTGCCCACCGTGAGAATGTCCAAGCCCCCAGAAATGTCTTCCCAGACTGTTTTTTCGTTGCTCAAGTCGTCCCGGGTTTGCTCCACAAAGGCCAACTTGACGGTGCTGCCGATCTTGACTTCACCTTGATCGGGTTGTTGGTGGCCAGCGATCATGCGAAACAGTGTTGACTTTCCCGCCCCGTTGGGGCCAATGATCCCCACAATCGCGCCAGGGGGCACCTTGAAGCTCAAGTTGTCAATGAGCACTCGCTCGCCAAAGGACTTGCTCACATTGATGAACTCGATGGCCTCATTGCCCAGTCTTTCGGCCACGGGGATGAAAATCTCTTGAGTCTCGTTTCTCTTTTGGTACTCAAAGTCGGACAACTCCTCAAACCGGGCGATCCTCGCCTTGCTTTTGGCTTGGCGGCCTTTGGGGTTTTGTCGGATCCACTCCAACTCCTTTTTAAGGGCTTTGGCACGGGCTTCTTCGCCCTTGTTTTCTTTCTCAAGACGGTCTTGCTTTTGGCTGAGCCAGGTGCTGTAGTTTCCCTTCCAGGGTATGCCGTGCCCACGGTCCAACTCCAAAATCCATTCGGCCGCATTGTCCAGAAAATACCGATCATGGGTGATGGCAACGACCGTGCCAGAAAAGCGCTGCAAAAACTGCTCGAGCCAGTCGACAGACTCGGCGTCCAAGTGATTGGTGGGCTCGTCCAAGAGCAGCATATCGGGCTTGCTCAGCAGCAATCGGCACAACGCCACGCGGCGCTTCTCACCCCCAGAGAGCACTCCAATCACGGCGTCCCAAGCGGGCAAGCGCAACGCATCGGCGGCAATTTCAAGTTGGTGCTCACTGTCGGTGCCAGCAGCGGAGATGATGGCTTCCAGCTCCCCTTGCTCGGCAGCCAATTTGTCAAAATCCGCATCCGGTTCGGCGTAGGCTGCGTAAATTTCTTCCAAACGATTTTTCGCCGCCAACACCTCCCCCATGGCGCCTTCCACGGCTTGGCGAACGGTCTCCTCGGGGTTCAACTCGGGCTCTTGGGGTAAATATCCAATTTTCAGGCCCGGCATGGGTGTGGCCTCGCCCTCGATCTCTTTGTCCACGCCGGCCATGATTTTCAAGAGTGTTGACTTGCCCGAACCATTGGTACCCAACACACCAATTTTGGCGCCCGGGAAAAAACTAAGGGATATATCCTTGAGAATTTGGCGTTTGGGTGGAACGATTTTTCCAACGCGGTTCATCGTGAATACATATTGAGCCATGAGCGAAACTTTCCTGATTGAATTCAAATGAGCTGAGTACTCTAACACCATTGATGCCCTAGGAACACGCCCTTGGACCTTAATTTCGAGGCAAACCGAGCTGCAAGTGTTGGTTTTTTTGATCGGATGGAACTGAAAATTTCACGCCAAAGCACAATTCGTGAGACAATGTGCTTGGTTTAGGCAACCAGTCGCCTAAACATCAGCATTTCTGCTCGGGCTTTGCGCCGGTGTTACCACCTGGTTTTTGCGCCCATTTTTTGTTCCCCGGTCTCTTACTGGTTGCCCTTTTGAACGGCAATGATGACCGATCCATGCGCCGGACAAGGCGCTCCACTATGAAATTTGAAGAACTCAATTTGGCTCCTGCCATCTTAAAAGCCATCCAAGAACAAGGCTACGAAAACCCCACGCCCGTTCAAGAACAAGCCATCCCCATTGTCCTCACAGGTCAAGATCTGTTGGCCGGGGCACAAACAGGAACCGGCAAAACCGCTGCGTTCACCCTGCCCATGCTGCACAAGCTGACCATGTCTCGCAGCGTGCCCAATAAATTCGGGGTCTACGGCATCCGCGCCCTGGTCCTCACCCCTACCCGTGAATTGGCCGCTCAAGTCGAAGAGTCCGTGAGAACCTATGGCAAATATTTGCAACTGAGCTCAACCGTGATTTTCGGTGGCGTTGGCATGAAGCCTCAAATTGATCGCCTCAAAGGCGGCATTGATATTTTGGTGGCCACGCCAGGCCGTTTGCTTGACCTCCAACAACAAGGGTATGTGGATTTGGGCACCATCCAAATGCTGATCTTGGACGAAGCCGATCGCATGCTGGACATGGGCTTTATCCATGACGTCAAGAAGATTTTGGCCCTGATTCCTGCAGAAAAGCAAAGTCTTTTGTTTTCCGCCACCTTCAGCCAAGAGATCAAAGACTTGGCGCAAAATCTCCTCAAAAATCCCCAAAGCATTCAAGTCACTCCTCCCAACACCACGGTGCAGCGCATCAAACAGCTCGCGCACCCGGTTGGACGTGGCAAGAAAAAAGCCCTGCTCGCTCACATCATTCAAACGCGAAACTGGAGTCAAGTGCTGGTCTTTACTCGCACCAAATTTGGCGCCAATTCAGTGGCTGACTATTTGAACAAACAAGGCATCAGCGCCATGCCCTTGCACGGCAACAAAAGCCAATCGGCCAGAACCCAAGCGCTGGAAGGCTTCAAGAGTGGAGACGTGCGCGCCTTGGTCGCCACCGACATTGCGGCGCGCGGGATTGACATTGACGAATTGCCCCACGTCGTGAATTATGAAATCCCCAATGTCTCTGAAGACTATGTGCACCGCATTGGACGCACAGGCCGCGCTGGCTCCGATGGAGAAGCGGTGAGCTTGGTCTCCTTGGACGAAGAGGGCTTCATGCGCGACATTGAACACTTCACCCATCAAACCATCGAAGTCGAAATGGTTGAGGGCTTTGGCCCAGAGCCCGACGAGAAAGCCGAGCCCATTGCCATGGGTCGTCAGACGATTTGGGGTGGCATTGGTCGCGCCCCTTCCCGAGACGTGATGGCAGCTGCTGCCAAGGCAGCGCGCTTTGAAATGATGGAGCGCATCAAGGACAAGAAACTGGCCAGCCCCAACAAAGCTCGCCCGTCACAAAACAATGGCCCCGCCAGGAGCTCTCGCCCCTCTAGGCCCAATGGAGACGTCAACCGCGAACGCGTGTTCGATCCCAATCAAGCCCCCAGCCCCTATGCGAGAGGCTCGAACCAAGGCGCACCTCGCGACGGCGCTCACCCCAACCACAGACCCGGTGGCCCAGGACGTGGTGCTCCTGCCAGAGGCAACGAGCAGCGCGGCAGCTTCAAGCCCCGTGGCCCGGCCCGCCAAGGACAATCCCAACCCCGCGAGGGCGCGCACGATGTCAACCATGTGCCACAAGCGCCCCGTGCACACATGATGGACGAGGATTACCAGCCGCGCGAAAACGCCCATCTGGGAACCCACAACGGGGTGAATGCCTTTGGTCATAAAAATCAAAACAAAGTCGCTCGCACACCCGACCCCACCCGCACCAGCGTCGACCTCATGAGCGAGAGACGCGGTGGCGGCGGTGGCGCCAATCGACCCCGAGGCCCCAAGCCTGCTGGCGGTGGATTTGGTGGCAAACGCAGTGGTGGCGGAGGCGGCGGCGGCGGTGGTCGGGGTGGATTCGGCCGGTAAAGCAATCAAGCCCATCAAACTGCGCGAGATGGCTCTAGGCTCAAGCAGTTGATGAAACACCCCTAGGACTCTGGGGCTCTAGAACCCTAGACCCTAAACCGCTTCGGGCCAAGGTGTCAGCAGTGGCCTCGCCTCAAAATGGGCGTGCAAATTGGCCAGCAACAACTCCCCCATGGCCATGCGTGACTCTTGGGTGGAGCAGGCAATGTGGGGAGTGAGCAAGACGTTGTACAGACTCCTGAGCTCTGCGGCCACTTTGGGCTCTTCTGGAAAAACATCCAAGGCAGCACCCGCGATCCGTTTGGACTGCAAGGTCTTGACCAAGGCCGCTTGGTCCACCCAAGACGCGTGACCCACATTGATCAAGTAACCTTTAGAGCCCAACGCATCCAACACAGATTGGTTGATCAAGGCTTGTTGCGGTGCAGGCGTGGTTTTACAGATCACCAAAAAGTCCACCTGCGTGGCCAAGTCAAGCACAGACTTGACAAAGGGCACCTCACTGGATGCATCGGCCACCGTGTCGTGATAACTCACCTTTAAGTTAAAGCCCATGGCTCTTTGCGCGAGTTCTTTGCCCAAGGCGCCATAACCCACCAGACCCAAGCGCAATCCACTGAAGGTTTTGGTCAAAGGAAATGCGCCCTCCACCCAGTCAAGATTTCTCACAAATCGGTCTGCTTGCAAAATTTTTCGCGATGCGTTGAGCATCAACCCAAACGCCATGTCGGCCACATCCTGAGGAGCATGCTCTGGGGTGTAGGTCACTTTGATGCCGCGAGATCTTGCCGCCCTGACATCGACCTTGTCCAACTGGGTGCCCATGATGGTGATGATCTCGATCTTGGGATAGGTGGCCAGTAGCTTGGCATCGATCTTGGCCTCATCGCTACCGATCATGGCGCGCACACGACCAAAAGCGGCAGGATCGGTGATGTGTTGGTTGTCGTGCAACTCATACATGGCTTGCAAGCCATTCATCACAAAATGCGGCAATGCCGTGACGAGCAAGACATCGATGTGCTGGTCCATTTGCGTGTCAGTGTCAGACATGTTGTGATCCTTCAAAAATAATGAGTCCGCAGGCCTCAGACGGAGTCTAAACGCAAATGAGACTTCCTATCAAGCGAAAGTGCCCTGGCTTGCAAGGTCTGATCATGATCCGGGACAAGACAAGCCCTTTTATCGCATCAGGGCAACAGTCCACCGATTGCAAAGACCGCTAAAATTCTGATGTCCTCTGGGCTTTGGCCTTGGTTTTAATTTTTTGGAAACCCCCATGCTTTTCTTACACACCATGTTGCGCGTTGGCAATTTAGAGCGCTCAATCAATTTCTACACCCATGTGATGGGCATGACCTTGCTCAGGACCACCGATCGTCCCGATCAGCAATACAGCTTGGCTTTTTTAGGCTACGCCAGCAACCCAGAGCAAGCCGAGTTGGAGTTGACCTACAACCATGGTGTTGAGCATTATGAGTTGGGCAGTGCCTACGGTCACATTGCCGTGGGCGTGCCGGATGTGTACAGCACTTGCGAAAAAATTCGCGCCTCCAGTGGCACCATCACTCGTGAGCCCGGCCCAGTCAAGGGCGGGGACACCATCATTGCCTTTGTCACCGACCCCGATGGCTACAAGATAGAGTTGGTGCAAAAAGAATTTTTACGCCTCACGACCTGATGACTTGTAAAGCCTGGCATCGGCCTGGGTCACGCCATCTTTGCTTGACCGCTGATGCGGCCCTTCACACAAAGGACTTGCCTTGAATCCCCAAACTCTCTCGGACATGAGGAAAAGCTACGAATTGGCTGAACTCGATGACGCCCATCTCAAAGACACGCCGCACGAGTTTTTTCAGCTTTGGCTCGATGAGGCACTCAAGGCACAAATCCCAGAACCCACGGCCATGACACTGGCAACGGTGGACAGTCATTTGAGACCCAGCACGCGCATCGTCTTGCTCAAAGGCTTGGAGAGCGAGGGACTGATTTTTTACACCAACTATCAAAGCCGCAAAGGCCAAGAGTTGGCTGGTAATCCGCAGGCTGCCTTGCAGTTTCACTGGATCGAATTGGAGCGCACGGTCCGCATTGAGGGCGTGATTGAAAAAACCAGTGACGCCATGAGTGATGCGTACTTCCAATCGCGCCCCAGAGGCTCACAGATTGGTGCCTGGGCCAGTCCTCAAAGTGAGGTCCTCCAAAACCGCGAGCAACTCCAATCGGAGGTCACGCGTCTTGAGCAACTCTACGCCCATCAACCCATCCCGCGACCCACTCACTGGGGAGGCTATCGATTGGTCCCACAGACGTGGGAATTTTGGCAAGGACGCCCCAGTCGTTTGCACGACCGAGTGCGATACCAAAGACGCCCAGACGCGCTCGGTGCCACTTGGGCCATTGATCGCCTAGGGCCTTGAGGCAGAGCAAGACTTTGAAGACTCTTTAGGCTTTCAAACGCTCAGAAAAAGTCTTGGTGAATTTGGCCACTTTGGGCGCGACCACATAGGCGCAGTAGCCTTGGTTGGGATGATTCAAGAAATAGTCTTGGTGATAATCTTCAGCAACGTAAAAGTTCTTGAGCGGCAAGACTTCGGTGGTGATTGGCGCGTCATAGGCCTTGGACGCCTTGAGCTCAGAGAGTACTTTTTCGATGACAAGAAGATCCGATTCGTCTTCTGTATAAATCCCACTGCGGTACTGCGTGCCCACATCATTGCCTTGACGATTCAAGGTCGTGGGGTCATGGATCACAAAAAAAACTTGCAGCACCTCTTCTAAGCCAATGACACTGCTGTCATAGCGCAGCTTCACCACCTCCACGTGACCGGTCTCACCCGAACAAACCGACTCGTAACTGGGGTTCAGGGTGTGGCCGTTGCAGTATCCGGATACGACATCTTGCACGCCTTGGAGGCGATCAAACACCGCCTCCACACACCAAAAACACCCGCCGCCCAAGGTGATGGACTTGATTGTCATTGCAGCTCACTCCGTATAAAAAACCACGCCCACGCGTGCTCAGTGGGTTCAGTTGAAAAAAACACGTCAAGCCTGGGCCTGACTTAAAAACCTTTGGTAAAACCCAAGGTCAAACCTGACTTGCCAGCAGAGCGCAAACCATAGGCGTCGGTCTGAAAATAACCGCGCTTGGAGGTGGAGAAGTAGTTCGCCGTGACCACAGCGTTGTCGCCAAAGTCCTTGCCAATGCTCAATTTATAGTCATTGACCGTGGGTGTGAGTGGCTGTGTTCCCAATTCACTGGCTTGAACAAACTGGGTTTGCTTGTAATTTTTCAAGCCCAAGACCCCCACGTGTGCACCAAAGACCAAGCCCAAAAACTGCTGCGTGTACCCCAGGTCCACATAAGTCGTTCCTTTGGTGGACAAGGGCGCAGACAGGCTAGACGCCATTTTGAAGTAGTCTGAGGTGGCAACGTTCACCTTCAACGACAAGGGGCCGTTGCTCAAGCCCAGATACACTTCGGTATTGTTGTACGCTGTGTTGTTGAGCAACAAAGAGTTTTGTGGGGGATTGGTGCCACTCTTGGGATAGCCATAATAAATGGCGCCCACGTCATAAGTGGTGCCAAAGAGGCCATGCCACTCGCCTTTGAGGCCGCCGTAAAAATCCATCTCCAAAGTGGCGCCGTTGTAGAGGTCTTGGGCCACGTTGGAGTTCCAATTGCCCAAGTACAAACCATTGCGGTGCTCCCAATCCAAGCCCCCTTGCATGGCTGGGCCGTAATTGGTTTGGGTAAAACCTCGGAAACGGTAGTCACTCGCGATTGACATATTGCCCGTGACTTTGGACTCTGGCTCCTCGGCCAAGGCGGCCTGCATTGCACCACCCAGCGAGGCTGCGAGCAATACGCCCCCAAAGACCCTGTGGGCTAGGCCCAGGACGCTGGCATTCATTGTTTTTTTCATGGCGCATCCTTCATGTTTTTTTATATTGATTTAAGTCATTGATTTTAATGTCCAACCCCGATCAACTCGGGAACAACCAAGCCAGATGTGAGGACTTCGGCACCGCCCATCGTCTTATTTTCACACCGTAATGGCGTAACCGACCCAAAAAAGAATACTTATGAATTCATTTTTCCTGCGCCAAGCGTGTTCCCCCAGGCCAAAGCCAGCGCAGTGGTCTTCCCCCAGCTTGAAATGGGATCAACGCTTAGGGGACAACACCAATGCATGGCCATGGTGTTGCGATTCGACGCTACAAGCCTCGGGCGCTAAAATGCAGTTTTAAGTTTGACGACAAGTCCTACCATAGGAGTGGTGAATGAACCCAGAACAAGCTCGCTTTAACATGATTGAGCAACAAATCAGAACATGGCACGTGTTGGATGCTCAGGTCTTGTCGAGCTTTAAGTTGGTCAACCGCGAGCGTTTTGTGCCCGCGGCTTACAAAGCCTTGGCCTACACGGAAAGCCCCATCCCGATCTCTGCCCACGAAGTCATGCTCAGCCCCGTGATTCAAGCGCGCTTGGTGCAAGACCTGGGGGTCAAGCCCTCTGACAGTGTTCTCGTTGTGGGCTGTGGCAGTGGCTACACCACGGCACTTTTGGCTCACCTCGCTGGCAAGGTCTTGGGGCTCGAGATCGATCCAGCCTTGGTCAAAACGGCCCAAGCCGCCTTGAGCCAAGAAGGCTTGACCAATGCCCATGTGCTCGAACAAGATGCGAGTTCAACATCAGCACTGCATCAACGCTTTGATGCCATTTTGATGGGAGGCTCGTGTGCACAGGCTCCTGAGCATTTGCTCCAAGCCCTTCACATTGGCGGCAAGCTATTGGGTATTTTTGGGCATGAACCACTCATGCAAGCCACGTTGGTGACTCGAACGGGTGAAACTCAATGGCAAGAAAACCCACTCTGGGATACCTGCGCTCCTCGCCTGCACGGCTTTGCTGAGTCATCGGCCTTTCATTTCTGAGTTTTTTCTAAGTTTCTCCTCCATTTCTTTTGACATAAAAATCCATGATTGAGCAATTGAGACCCCAAGCTTTTTTTGATTGGCTGCAGACACACGCTGCCAGCAGCCCCAAGCCCTTGTTGATCGATGTGCGCGAAGGCTGGGAATTGGAAGCCGCCCACGTCAACGCACAGGGGTTTGAGTTGGTGCATTGGCCCATGCAAACGGTTCCCCAGGAATTCACTGCGCTGGACCCCCAAAGGCCCGTGGCGGTGTTGTGCCACCATGGATCTCGCAGCATGGCTGTGGCCCATTTTTTGGAACAACAAGGCTTTCAAACCCTGATCAATATTCAAGGCGGTATTCATGCCTGGTCTGAAGAGATTGATCCTCAAGTTGCCCAATACTGAGTTGGGGCTCTTGAATTCTTTTTCCTTGAACCCTGGCCTTTTTTGCTCTTGTCCATCACCACTTTGAGAAACCAACCATGAAGCGCATCCTCTGGGCCTTGTCCATCATTTGGGGTATAGCATGTTGCACTAGCACCTGTGCTCAAAATTTAGTCACTTTGTTCGATGCAGCCAAAAACTTTGACGCAGCGTACCTCTCGGCGTCTGCACAATACCGGGCCAATCGCTACAAAGCCGATCAAGCCTGGGGGGCATTGCTGCCCAATGTGAACTTGAGTGGAAATTCCGCCCACACGTTCACCGACTACACCCCAGACACCATCTCCACGAGTCAAAACGTGGTGCCTTATCAACGCTGGTATGGCACCCATGTGGCGACCTTGTCGGCCATTCAACCGCTCTACAGACCAGGCTTTTACGATGCATACTTGCAAAGCAAACGCCTCTTGGCCCAGTCGGTGGCGCAGTTGGTGGGGGCTGAGCAAGATTTGCTCTTGCGACTGAGTCAAGCCTACTTTGATGTGCTGAGCTCCAAAGACAGCTTGGATTCAATTCGCGCACAAAAGACCGCCATCACGGAGCAATTCGCCTCGGCCAAACGCAACTTTGAAGTCGGCAGTGCCACCATCACCGACACTCGCGAGGCGCAAGCGCGCTTGGATTTGATCTCGGCCCAGGAAATCGCTGCAGAAAACGACCAACGCGTCAAAAAATTGGCCCTCGACCAGGTCGTTGGACAAAGCAACACCCAACCCACTCCCCTGTTGGCCTCAGCCGCCATTGAATCCTTGAGCCCCAAAAATTTGGAGTCTTGGGTCGACACCTCGGTGCAAGCCAGTCCCAATGTGCAAATTGCTCAATTGGGGCTTGAGATTGCAACGCTGGAAGTGTCCCGGGCCAAATCGGCCCACCTGCCCACACTGGATCTGGCCGCCAGCATGGGTGGCACTCGCAACGTGGGTGGCACCGCCAACTCCGGCACCTCTTCTTTGAGCTCTCACCTCTTGAACAAATCCATTGGCGTGGTCCTCAATGTCCCCTTGTTCTCGGGCTTTGTCGCTCAAAACCGTGTGCTTGAAACGACCGAGTTGGTCGACAAAGCAGAGCATGATTTGGATTACGCCAAACGCAATGCCGCCCAAGCCACTCGGGCGGCCTATTTGAATCTCATCTCGGGCGTGGGCCAAGTCGGTGCGCTGAGGGCCGCGCTCAGTTCTAGCCAACTTGCTTTGGAGTCCAATCTACTGGGCTACAACGTGGGGGTTCGTGTGAACATCGATGTGTTGAACTCGCAAAGCCAACTCTATCAAACACAACGCGATTTGGCCAACGCCAAATACAGTGTCCTCATGGGTCAACTCAAGCTCAAACAAGCCAACGGCACCTTGCAGCCCAATGACTTGGTCGAATTGAACAACATGCTCAAGCCTTGAGAGCGAGAGGGTGTGGCTGCGATCTCACCTCACGCGTTGGACAAATACACGCCCAGTGCCAAAGCCAGCGCCTGACTTGCACCCTGGTGGGCTTTGATAAAGTCTGCACAAGACTCGCTCGCCAAGAGCCACTCCTGGGGTGACTGGGCCCATTGCAAGGCCGTTTGCAATCCCTGTGCCATGGTGGGACTTGAACGCGCAACGCCAGCGCTCAAGGCCGTGCTGGCAATGTCTTGGAAATTAAACGTGTGGGGACCCAGCACCACGGGGCATTCATTGGCGATGGCTTCGATCAAGTTTTGCCCGCCCAAGGGCTTGAAACTGGCCCCCATCATGGCCACGTTGGCGCAGGCGTAATAAAAATTCATCTCCCCCATGGAATCCCCCAGATAAATCCTGCCCTGGCTCACCAACCCGCCACCTTGGCCGTCGCGCCCACGGGATTCATGTGGCTGGGGCTCATTGAGCGACTGAGCAAACTCGCCCAGCGTCTCAAAGTGGCTGCGACGCACGAGCTCAAAGCCAAGCGATTGAATGCGCTCAGCCTCGCCTTCAAAGCGTTCAGGATGCCTTGGGACCACCAAAAAAGCCACCGAGGCCCTCGCCTCAAGCGTGAGCCCCAAGAGGCTCTCCAAAAACAAGGCCTCTTCACCCTCGCGTGAACTCGCCAAGAGCACTTTGGCATGATCAGAACCTCGTCTCGCCCCTTGCCCCAACTGGGCTTGCGCCTCGTTGGGCTGAGCGTCAAATTTGACATTGCCCAACACGCCTTGAATGTTGGCACCCAAGGCCTTGAGCCTTTGTGCATCTTCAGCGGTTTGCGCCCACACCGCACTCAGTCCTCGGTAGGCTGGCTTTGCAAGCCATGCGAGTCGTTGGGCCGAGCGAAAACTTTTTTCGCTCAATCGCGCATTGACCAAGCACATGGGGATCCCACGGGATTGGCATGCTTGCACCCAATGCGGCCACACTTCCGTCTCGATCATGATCGCAAGCGTGGGATTGAAGTGATCCATGAAACGCTGCACAGTCGCACTCGCATCCCAAGGCTGCCAGACCTGCAAGTCATCTTTGCCCAGCAACCGTGCACCTTCTTCTCGACCCGTGGCGCTGCCATGGGTGAGCAAAAACCGAATGTGCGGGTGGGCTTGTCTGAGGGCTCCCATCAGCAAACCAGCAGCGCGGGTCTCGCCCAAGGAGACTGCATGCACCCACACCCAAGGACCTCGTGCCACTGGCCCACTGAGCGTTGCATCGTATCGGCCAAACCGCTCTTGCACCTGAGACGCGAGCAAGGGCTGGTTGACCGCACGCTTGGCCAGTCGCAGTCTGACGACTGGACACAAGAGTTGCATCAAAACACCATACACCCTCAACGCGATGTGCTCGAGCCAACTCATGAACCAAGCCCACGCCAGTGCACGGACCTTTGAGTTTTGGCGGCAGAGCACATGCCCCAGGTGCGCCAAACTTCATCGACCTCTTGAACCCATGACGATGTTTGATCGTTGACGGCAAGGGTGGGGTCGCCCAGTGATTTTGCGCCATGCAGTTGCAACACACTGTGTTGGTAAGCCCCGTGCGACTGGGCCATTGGGCCTGTTCTCCAAGCGGTATCAAAACGGTAAATTTGTACGTGCACCAAGTCGAGCGCCACCGACAAATGGCTGGGCCCGCTGTCGACCCCCACCGAGCCCACGGTTTGCTGCAGCCGTTGGGCCAACTCGACAAGCGTGCACCTGGGCCAAATCACCGCGCGACTCACTTGCTGGGCCACGCGTTGGCACGATTGGAGCTCACTCTCACTGCCGTGTACCAAGCAAACCTCCAAGCCACTTGCATTGAAGCGCCTGGCAAGCTCAACCCAGTGGTCCTCTGGCCAGGTTTTGTCAGCACGGGACGTGCCCATCAAAAAAGCCACCTTGGGGCTTGCAGATGTGCTTGGGCTCAGATCGAGTTCTGCGTTGGCAAGAGCAACTCCTCGCGCAACTGGCGGCACCACCAACCCAAAGTCCACCTCAGAGGAGAATGAATAACCAAGCGCCTTGGCACACAACCACCTTGAACGCTCGAGCGCATGCAGTTGAGGCGTCAACACAATCGCCCGATCGGCCAACCACCGGGTGAGTGGCTCATAGGAGGAGCCCAAGGTGCGATTGGCCATGGCGTACCGCACGCCAGCGGGTGTGAGCTTGGCCAATCTCGCCACCACGGCCGACTTGCTCAATCCTTGCAAATCGAATACACAGTCGTAGCGAACTTGGGTGAGTTGAGTCCAAAATTCTCGCATTTGCAAACGCGCTTTGGCATTGAAGCGTGCACGCCTCCATTGCCTCAATGCACAGGGAATGATCCGAGACAGTCCTGGGTGCATCTCCAGCACGCTTGCAAAGGCAGGTTCCACCACCCAATCGATCTCAATGCCAGGAAGGGCCTGGTGCAAGTCCTGAACCACTGGCAAGGTGTGAATCACATCTCCCAATGAAGAGAGTTTGACCAACAACACCCTCAATGTTGCGCCTCTTGGAGGCGGACTCCTGGCAAGACGTGACTGAGCAGTTGCATCATGTCTTTTTCAATTCGCGAGAGGACTGCGTCTGTGTGTCCCTCAAACCGCAACACCAGCACAGGGGTGGTGTTGGAGGCCCGGATCAAACCAAACCCGTCATCCCAATCGATTCGCACGCCATCGATGGTGTGCAGCACTGGGTGATGCGCCAAGGCGGGTAGACCAACTGCTTGAAGGCGAGCGAGCAAGCCTTCAATGATGCCTGGCGCTTGGCCCTCTTGAATCGAGACGTTGAGCTCGGGGGTAGAGCAACTGCTGTCCAAGGCATTGAGCACGGCACTGGCGTCTGGAGAGCGGGACAAGATTTCCAATAATCGAGCACCAGCATAGGTGCCATCGTCAAAGCCAAACCAGCGTTCCTTGAAAAAGATATGACCGCTCATCTCTCCACCCAAAGCAGCACCCAGCTCCTTCATTTTGGCTTTGATGAGCGAGTGCCCCGTCTTGTACATCAAGGGCTCGCCACCTGCGCGGCGAATGGCGGGGGCCAGGCGCTGGGAACACTTCACATCAAAAACGATGTGAGCACCAGGCTCACGCGACAAGACGTCTTGTGCAAACAGTTGCATTTGACGATCGGGATAAATGTTATGCCCTTGGCGAGTCACCACCCCCAAGCGGTCCCCATCGCCATCGAAAGCAAAACCCAACTCAGCACCATGCAACTCAATGGCGGCGATCAAATCCTTCAAGTTCTCGGGCTTGCTTGGGTCAGGGTGGTGATTGGGAAATTGTCCATCCACCTCACTGAAGAGCTCAATGACTTCAGCACCCAAGGCACGAAAAATGGCGGGCGCTGTGGCCCCAGCAACACCATTGCCCGAATCAACCACGATTTTCAGGGGACGACTCAAATGCACATCGCCCAAGATGCGCTTACGGTAAGCGGGCAATACATCGGCTTGATGCTCAAAGCCGTGTCCTGTGGGTACACTGTCCGAGCCCAGTTCGGCCAAACGACTCAGCTGCATGGTTTCTTGCAAATCTTGGATATCCTTGCCGTAAAGCGCGCGCCCCTGGACCACCATCTTAAAACCGTTGTAGTCTTTGGGGTTGTGGCTGCCGGTGATTTGAATGCCGCTATTGCTCAAGGTGTGGGCGGCAAAGTAAAGCATGGGGGTCGTGCACATCCCCACATTGATCACCTCTAGGCCCGCTTGCACCAAGCCACTGGACAATGCGGACAACAAGGCTGGGCCACTCAATCGTCCGTCTCGGCCAACACAAACCCTCTCCTCACCAAGTGACTTCACCAAGGTGCCGTAAGCCAGTCCCAGGTGAAAAGCAAACTTCTCGTCAATTTGAGAGGGAACGACACCACGAATATCGTAGGCCTTGAAGACGTGTGGATTGAATTTCATGGCTTCATTGTAGAGCCAGTTCAGGGGTTGTGCAGCTTGGAGTGGCAAAATCCAAGGACCGCTAAAATCAAACACCAGCCCCAAGACATGCCCGCAAAAACACCCTCACTGGTCAGCCCATCATGACAAAACCTGACGAAGCCGCTGCGAGCATTTCCAGGCTTACAACACCGCTGGGCGACATGACGCTGGCTTGCACCTCTGTGGGCGTGAGCGGATTGTGGTTCAAGGGACAAGCCCATTTTCATGAAGAAGTGCTGGCTTGGCCCACAGCCAGCCCCCATCACCCCCAACGCGAACTCCATGAGAGGACCCACGAGTGCGTGCACGCCTACTTCAAAGGGCAGCTGCAGCACTTTGAGCTTCCCATCGATTGGACGCGGTGGGGCACCGAGTTTGAAAAAACCGTTTGGCGTGCCTTGCAGGGCATTGCGTGGGGTGAAAAAATCACCTACGGGGCATTGGCCAAAGCACTCCAGCGACCGCTTGCAGCACGTGCCGTGGGTGCGGCCGTGGGCAAAAACCCCGTGTCCTTGATCGTGCCTTGCCACCGCGTTTGTGGGGCCCGTGGCGCGCTCACTGGGTATGCGGGTGGACTGGATAAAAAGATCTTTCTGTGGGCGCTTGAGAGTCCTCCGCATGATGAAAGCCTGCGCCCATGACACCAAGGATCAGGCCACCACAGGGGCTTCAATGGGCGGGTGAAATCTTCATGTTCAATTTGAGCAATTGCATCAAGCGGGAATGGGGGTCCAAAAAACTCTCCAAAATGGAGAAGTGTTGAAGTCCTTTGATTTCCTCACTCACCGGCACGATGTGTTTGCCCCAACTTGACTGGATCAAATGGCATTGGCGTTTGAACTCTTCGCTCTCCAAGCTCCCCACCACGCTCACGAGTCGTGCGTGTGCAGGGGCGGGCATGTACGCCGGGCTCAGCGCCAACGCTTCTTTCGCGCTCATGCCCAAGGTGTCGTTTAAAAACGGGGTGCGTCGAATCGACTCCAACTCATGCAGGCCTGAAATCGACAATGCACTTTGAATGAAGGAAGAAGGCATCTCAACGCCCCAATGTGCGCCCAACTCACGCCAACGGGCGGTGAGCATCATCGCAGCCAGGTGTCCGCCCGCCGAATGGCCCACCACATGGATATTGGACCTGTCGCCACCGAAGTGCTCAATGTGCTGATAAATCCACGACATCGCATTGGCCATTTGCATGACAATGTGCTTCATGCTCACACTCGGACACAGTGCGTAATTGAGCACCACGCTCACCACGCCAAGATCAGTCCAAGCGGGCACCAAAAATGCATGGTCCTCTTTGTACAAACTGCGCCAGTATCCACCATGGATAAAGACCAAGACTGGTCTCTTTGTTCCTTTGGCCATGGGGGTTTTCTCTGAAACTGGATAAATATCCAAATTTTCATGCTCACCATGACCATAGGCCATCTCGAGTCTGGGGCGATTGCGCTGGGCCAACACGCGGCGCGATGCTTGCTGCCAAAACTGCAAATGCGCTGGCGACTCGGGGACCAACTCGCGGTTGTTGTACATGGCGTTAAACCACGCGGCACTATGACGCTTCAAATTGATTCTCCACAATGATCAAAAGGTGACGAGACCCGCCGAACAATACACCAAAGCGGGAAAGGTGACCATCCAGGCCCAAAAAAAACGATTCAGTCCAAAATACCAAAATACCAAAAAATGAAACACAGCCGCGACCAGGCAATACAGCTCGGCCCAGATGGGGCCGATCAACAGCACAGGAGACACTGCCTCCCAAAGCATGAAGCCCCAACTGCAAAGCTTGGCCACCCAAGGACGGCGAAACACACTGGTGCTCTTGAGTGGGCCGTAGATCCCTGCATCGAGAAAAATCACCAACGCGTCTCCACTGCGCCACTCAGCGCGCTTGAGCTTGACCCAACCCGAAACAAAATAAGATGACATGGCGTGCAGCGAAATGTACCAAAGTGAAGCGTTGTGGGCGAGTTTTTGTCCCACAAAGGGCGTGAAAAATTCGGCCAAGAAAAGCCCACTCACCACCACCAAGGTCATGAAGTCGCTCCCGCCATTGAACGCTCCCCTGAACCGAAACAAAAGCAAGACGGTGCTCGCGAGCAAGAAAAGCATGAGCTCCCAAGGCGAGCCCCAGAGCATCAAAACCACAGCACTCAAAGACCTGAGTAAAAACAAGCCTCTGAGCTGAGACGGCGCAAACAGCCAACCCAGGGCCGACAACACCCCTGTTGCGCGCGTTGGCATCTCTTTGACTTGAAGCGACCAGCGCCAAACGCCCTCTTCTGAGAATTCATGAAGCTTGGACTGCATGCCCAAGAACTCAATGCTTTGAATGAGCAAACTCCACCCCAAGAGCACTTGCACTCCTCGGTAGGCCCACTCAAGACTCAAGGGCGCGATCATGGGTCAATTGGACCCGAGGCCAGCATCACGTGGGAGTCACGCTGTGGCTCCCAGTGTGCCCGTGAGGGCAACTCCACGCGAAGCTCAAACTCAAAAGCTCGAATGGGCTTGGCACTCGCTTGGGTCAACGCCAAGCGCATGCGGTTCACCACCATCTGATAGGTCACCAAAGCCCTTGCATCTTGCCCATCGCCCAGCGCATTGATGTCGGCCACCAAATGCTCCACCAAGTTTTGTGAGGCCAAGTCCAAATTGACCCTGGGGTTGTAAAAGAGGTGATGAAGGCGACGCGCGTGCCTGGGGTAAACGACGGACCACGGCCCCCACCTCAAATCGTTGTCCAAAACACGCCCATACAAGCGAGGTGCATAGCCCACGGCATGAAAGAATTTCCAATTGGGGAAAAAAGCTCTTAAAAAAAACCACCACCGACCCTTGACCTCGCGAGTCTTATAGCGAATGGCCAACATCAAGAGTAAAAAATAGACTACAAAAAAAATAATGACCATGGTTTGAGCGATCAACAAGTGCCAAGGTCTGTCCATTATCGTGCATGGCGTGAAAGACTTGAAGCCGTCTCCAAGGTGCAGGCTTTGGGGAAAAACCTGTATCCCCAAAACACGCCACCTCTGTTAGCATCTCCCCCTCCACCAAGCCCACACTGATGAGGCTCAATTTCCGCCTTTTCGGATTCCCTCCATGACCACCGCCACCCCAACTGACACCCCGTTCGCGTCACCACCAATCCCGCCAACACCCGCGCCCTTGGGTGAACTCAAAGTGCTCGAATTGGGGCAATTGATCGCCGGCCCCTTTGCCGCCAAAACTCTGGCAGACTTTGGCGCCCAGGTCTTGAAAATTGAGTCCCCTCACACGGGTGACCCCTTGCGGCAGTGGCGCGTCTTGCACGAGGGCACATCGCTGTGGTGGCAGGTGCAGTCACGCAACAAACAATCGCTGAGCATGGATTTGCGCCACCCCAAGGCGCAAATGATCGTCAAACAACTGATCCCCCAGACCGATATCTTGATCGAGAATTTTCGCCCTGGCACGCTCGAAGAGTGGGGCCTTGGGCCGGAAGAATTGCAAAAAATCAACCCGCGCTTGATCGTGTTGCGCATCAGTGGCTATGGGCAAACCGGCCCTTACAAAGACAAGCCTGGCTTTGGCGTCATTGCCGAGGCCATGGGTGGCCTGCGGCATTTGACGGCCGAGCCCAGCCGTGTGCCAGTGCGCGTGGGGGTCTCCATCGGCGACACCTTGGCTGCACTGCATGGGGTGATTGGGGTGTTGATTGCACTGCACGAGCGAGAGCGCTCCGGCAAGGGACAAGTCATTGATGTGGCCTTGTACGAAGCCGTCTTCAATTGCATGGAGAGTTTGCTGCCCGAATACAGTGCCAAGGGGCTCGTGCGTGAAGCCGCGGGCTCGGCCCTGCCCGGCATTGCACCCACCAACGCCTACCGCTGCCTTGAAGACCGTTACGCGCTGATCGCAGGCAATGGTGACTCCATTTACAAACGCCTCATGAGTGCGATTGGTCGAGATGACCTCGGACAAGACCCCGAGTTGGCCCACAACACCGGCCGGGTCAAGCGGGTTGAAGAAATTGATGCAGCCATTCAAGAGTGGAGTCAAACTCGCACAGTGAGCGACGTGCTTGAAACCCTGGAGCGCGCCCAAGTGCCTGCGGGGCAAATTTACAATATCGCCGACATCGCACAAGACCCCCACTACCGTGCACGCGGCATGCTGCAATCGCTCACCTTGCAAGACGGAACCACTTTTGAGGTGCCGGGCATCGTGCCCAAACTCAGTCGCACACCCGGCGCCCATGCCCACCTTGCGCCGCAGTTGGGAGAGCATACCTTGCAAACCCTCACCGCACTGGGTCTCAATGCCATCCAGATCCAAGGTCTGTTGGACCAAGGCATCATTGCCGTGCCCAAAGAGCCGTCAACAATGGCACCAAGGTGAATGCCATCTCGCGTGCCGCCACCCCACCCAAGACGCTGCCCTTGGGCAGTGAACTGAAGCGGCTTGAGACCTTGCCCACGTGCTGGCACTGGAAATCCGAAAGTGACACGCCAGCGCCCACGGCATGGGTGAACGTCACGACCGAGCTCAATGCCCCAACAGCCTTGCTCTTGGCACGTCAAAACGTGGGCATGGTGTGGTGGTGTGATTTTCAAAATGCCAAGCAGTTGCTCGTGGCCTTGCAAAAACGACTCGAGCCTCGCGCAACCCCACAGCCCACCACCGCCAAACAAAACACGACGACCCACCCCTTGGCGCAGGCATTTCACGTGCAGCGACTGCACCGCTCAGAGCAGCTGAAAATTCTCAGCAAACTGCTCATCCCTATCCTTGCCGATTACACCATTGCCTTGAAACGCTCACCCCAGGTGCGAGAGGTGTTGATCTCGGTCTGGGGCGAGCCTTGTGAGCCATCCAATGCGGCATTGAGCGTTCAATCAGGCGAACAGGTCACCGTGGCGAATCAAGCGAATCAAGCGCCTCAGGTCCTGCATGACACCGCCATCACCCTGGTCTCTTTAAAAGAACTCTTGGGATACATTGGGGCGCATGAGTGGCAAAAAAAAGGCGTCGCCATCCCCGCTTTGAAGAGCACTCCACCCAGCGGTCTCTCAACGAGTCCAACCAACCCAGAGGCCCCACGCATTTACCCACACTATGGTGTGTTTTCACCTGTTCGAGGCGAATACTTGAATTTGGTGGGTACCGCTCCCTTGCCCCTTGCGCTTGAGGGCAACTCCGTCGCCCAAGACGTTGGCGTGGGCACGGGTGTGCTCAGCGCCATTTTGTTGTCTCGTGGCGTGCAAAGAGTGGTGGGCACCGACACACAGGATAGAGCGCTTGAATGCGCCAGGGACAACTTGAATCGCCTGGGACTGATGGAGCGCGTGCAACTCCTGAAAACCTCCCTCTTTGCCCAGACGCGCAGCCCATTGATCGTATGCAATCCGCCGTGGCTGCCTGGCAAGGCCAGAAGCCCCATGGAGCGCGCCGTCTTTGATCCGGAGAGTGCCATGCTCAAAGGCTTTTTGAGCGGACTCCAGGCTCATTTGAGCCCCGAGGGCGAGGGCTGGCTCATCATGTCTGACCTGGCAGAAAGGCTCGGACTCAGAGCCAGCGGAGCGCTCCAAGGGTGGATTGAGCAAGCGGGCTTGGTCGTTGTGGGTCAACTCAAAGCCGCGCCCACACATCCCAAGTCCAGCGACACGAGCGACCCTTTTTATGAAGCCCGCCGAGGAGAAATCACCTCTTTGTGGCGTCTGCGTTCGCGCCTGAACCACACCAACCCAGAAAAATGACCATGAACAACTCTGATGAGTCCGTCGATCGAGCACAACAGCGCCCAAAACGCGAACCCTCGGCCCATAAAAATACACAAGCCGCCTACTGGGACGAGCGCTACGGATCGACGCCTTGGGCCTATGGCCTGGAGCCCAACGATTTTTTACGCAGTCAACTCGAGACATTGAGCGCCACTTGGGGGACTTTCACCGGGCGACGCGCCTTGTGTTTGGCCGATGGGGAGGGCAGAAATGGCGTCTATTTGGCAAGCCTGGGGTTCACGGTCACCAGTCTTGATTTCTCCAACTTGGCACGCAAAAAAGCCCTGCAACTGGCCCAAGAGCGTGGTGTTGAATTGAACTACCACATCGTGGACTTGAACGATTACGAACCAGGCGATCAAACGTGGGACTTGATCGTGTCGATTTTTTTCCAACCTCAAGCCTCCACCCGCGAGCGACTGTTTGCCCGCTTTGGCACCGTGTTAAAGCCCGATGGGCGTTTCATCTTGGAAGCCAAACACGAGCCAAGCGTCGCTCCAACCCCGCCCAGCGAACGCTATCCAGGATTGAACATCTTGCGTTCAAACTTGTCCCCGCTTCAAGAGGTTTGGGGCTTGGAGTGCACCCGCGCACTGAGCGAAGGCCCCTACCACCAAGGGGACCATGCAGTCGTGCAACTGCACGCAAAAAAAATGGCCTAAGGCCAATCAAGCCCTAAGCCATGGAGAGAACAAGCCACGCCTATGGGGCAGTGGCGTGATCAAGCGTCAACGCATTCAATTGCTTTTGGGTTTGAAGCTTTTGGAGGGAGCACCCTTGTGGGCTGCCGCCTTGTGGGGTGCAGCGCCGCGAGGTGCTTGTCCACGCGGAGCAAACACATCACGGGGTGCGAAATCACGGGGTGCATTGCTGCGAGGCGCTGCGTCTCTAAAAGCACCATCCCTTGGTGCGGCATCTCTGTACCCACCTTCACGGGGAGCGGCATCTCGGAAGCCGCCTTCACGGGGTGCACCGCTTCTGGCGCCTGCAAATCCATCACGGTGTCCACCGCCACCGCCACCAAAGGGTCGACCACGGCCTCTGGGAGGCGCACCACGGCGAGAATCATCAAAGCCACGCGGCCTCTCGCTGCGTTGCGAGGGCTCCAAGCCTGCGATCACCTCTGTGGGCAAAGGCTGACGGGTGAAGTGTTCAATGTCTTGAATTTTGCGACGATCGCGGAACTCGGCAAATGTGACCGCCAAGCCGTCGCGTCCAGCGCGTCCTGTGCGTCCGATGCGGTGAGTGTAGTCCTCGCTCTTCATCGGCAAGCCATAGTTGAACACGTGCGAGATGGAGGGCACATCGATGCCCCTGGCGGCCACGTCGGTGGCGACCAAAAACTGAACTTGCCCATTGCGAAGCGCCATCAACCGACGGTTTCTCAAGCCTTGGCTCAAAGCGCCGTGCAACGCAACTGCAGAAAAACCCGACTGCTGCAAATCAGCGGCCAAACCATCGCACTCGACTTGGGTGCTGGCAAAGACGATGGCTTGCTCAATGCTGGTGTCTCGCAGCCAATGGTCCAAGAGTTTTCTTTTGTGCTGCGAATTGTCGGCCCAAAAGAGCAACTGTTTGATGTTGTTGTGACGCTCTTGGGGAGTGTCGATTTGAATGTGCTGTGGCTTTCTCATCACACGAGCGGCCAAGCTTTGAATGCGAGGTGCAAAGGTGGCGCTGAACATCATGGTTTGACGGCGCTCAATGGTGAGTTGATTGATTTCGGCCAAATCGTCCGAGAAACCCAAGTCCAACATCCGATCGGCCTCATCAACGACGAGAAACTGAACGTCCTCGAGCTTGATGTGCATGGAGCGTTGTAGGTCAATCAAACGACCAGGCGTCGCCACCACGAGATCGGCATTTTGTAGCTTGGCAATTTGTAGTGCGTAAGGCATACCACCCACCACAGTGGCGACACGAATGCCTTTGCAATGCTTGACAAAGCCAATGGCGTCGTGTGCCACTTGTTGAGCGAGCTCGCGGGTGGGGCACAGCACCAAGGCGCCGGGTGTCGCCGCCTTGAAATGACGGGGGTTGGTGGGGTCCTTGCGCTTGGCACGCTTTGGAATCGGTGTGCCTGCAGCCTGTGCCGCAGCGACTTGGGCATCAAATGCCTGGGCTTCGGCCACTTCTCGCTCGCGGGCTTGTTGGAGCAAGGTTTGGATCACGGGCAACAAGAATGCTGCCGTTTTACCGCTACCGGTCTGGGATGACACCATCAAATCGGTGTGGCCACCGTCGAGCGAATTTTTCATCGCCAAGGGAATGACCTTGACTTGAACGGTGGTGGGCGCGGTGTAGCCGAGGTCAAAGACCGCTGCCAAGAGTTCGCGCGTCAAACCCAATTCTTGAAATGGGTTGGGCTTGACTTCTTTGGGGGTGACGACTTCAGGTGCAGCGTCAACACTGACTGGAGACAAGCCTTCTCCATCTTGCTCGTGGAGCAAGGGGGCCTTGGCGTGATCTTCACGGGGGTTTGATTCAGAATTGGCAATAGCGTTGCTATCGATCTCGAGAGACTCGTACATGTTTACTCCACCCACCAATCGGTGAGGGCTCCATCAAAGGTTGTTGACAACATCAACCTTCAAACAGAGAACAACGCTTGATGATTAAAGTTAATCCAAGCGATTTTGGTAATCCAATTCGGAATACCCAAGGTGTGAGGTAGATGCGCGAGTTCGTCATCTAGGACGAACCCATGGATTATGGCACACACTCGGGTTTTTACCAAGGACAATTTTTGCACTGCCACCATGCCATGGCGTTAGAGGCCACAACGAGCCAGGTGCAGACTTGGCGCCTTCACCAAAGCCAAGGCTAGAGTTGGATGAAGTGCTCTCGGTAGTGAATCAACTCTTCGATGGACTCGTGCACATCGGCCAAGGCCGTGTGCTTTTGTTGTTTTTTAAACGAACTGTAGGCTTTGGGCTTCCAGCGTTTGGCCAACTCTTTCAAGGTGCTCACATCCAAGTTGCGGTAATGCAACCAAGCTTCAAAGTGGGGCATGAATTTCACCAAAAATCGCCGATCTTGGCTGATGGTGTTGCCGCACAAGGGAGAGGAGGACTTGGGGACATAGCGTTTGATGAAGGCCAAGAGTTCTTGCTCGGCTTGCGCCTCATCCATGGTGGAGGCGCGCACGCGTTCGATCAAACCACTTTTGCCATGGGTGGATTTATTCCAAGCGTCCATCTTGGACAAAATGTCCTCCGATTGATGGATCACCAAGACGGGGCCTTCGATGCGAGGCGTCAACTGTGGGCCGGTGATGACGACTGCAATTTCAATGAGTCTCTCGCGCTCGGGGTCAAGACCCGTCATCTCGCAATCGACCCACACCAAATTTTGATCAGACTTGGCCAACTCGGGGGGCGCAGGATCGGGCGCAGCGCCTGTGGTGTTGGGAGCGGATGGGGCGGCAGAGGTGGAGTGGGCTGAGTTCATCCCCATCATTGTCGCGCATCCCTTGGGGATTTTTTGCCCTTGATGAAAAAGTTTGGGGGGTGGCCAAGCCCAGGTGGAGCAATGGGGGTCTGGGCACGCTATCGGGGTGGTGTGTTGGAGAGTTGTGCAATTGGCTTTAAACTCTGGGGATGAATCCATCCATGAACATGACCCTTGCATTCGCCATCGCCTTGGTTTTGAACCTCATCGTCAAAATCAGCCTCATGACGCGTCAAAACAAATGTGTGTTAACCAACCGCGCACAAGTGCCCAAGGCATTCGAGAGCACCATCACCTTGGTGGCCCATCAAAAGGCGGCTGACTACACATTGGCCAAATCAAAAATCGCATTTTGGGATTTGTTTTTAGAGACCTTGGTGATCGTGGGCTGGACGCTCTTGGGTGGGATCAACTGGCTCAACCAAGCCTTGGTGTCGTGGTTGGGCTTGGGACTCATTGAAGAAACCGTCTTCATCTTGGCCTTTGTGTTCATCTCTGGGTTGATCAATTTGCCCTTGTCGTGGATTCAAACCTTTGTGGTCGAAGAGCGCTTTGGCTTTAATAAACTCACGCTTAAATTGTGGATCACGGACATGATCAAGGGCGTCGCACTCGGACTGGTGCTCGGAGTACCCTTGATTGCGCTTATTTTGTGGCTCATGGATGCAGGAGGTGCGAATTGGTGGCTCAAGGCCTGGGGTGCCATGGTCGCCTTTCAACTCCTCATGATTTGGATAGCGCCCACTTTTTTGATGCCCCTCTTTAACAAGTTCACCCCCTTGAATGACGACACCCTCAAGGAGCGCATCGCCTCTCTTATGGAGCGCTCGGGCTTTAAAGCCAAAGGGTTTTTTGTGATGGATGGCTCCAAGCGATCGGCGCACTCCAATGCTTTTTTCACCGGTTTTGGCAACAGCAAACGGGTGGTGTTCTTTGACACCTTGCTCGAGCAATTGAGTGCCGATGAGATGGAGGCGGTCTTGGCGCATGAGTTGGGGCACTTCAAGCACAAGCACCTGCTTAAAATGATTGCGATCAATTTTTGTTTGTCGCTCTTGGGGTTTGCCATTTTGGGCTATCTCTCACAGCAAGCATGGTTTTTCACAGGCATGGGCATCACGCCCAACTTCCAAGGTTTCACGCCCTCGGGCAACAACGCTTTGGCCTTGATACTATTCACCTTGGTCACCCCATTGGTGACCTTCATGAGCACGCCGATTTCGAGTTGGAGGTCTCGTGTGCAAGAGTTCGAAGCCGATGCATATGCAACGAGTCACACACCGGCTGAGCACTTGGAGAGCGCCCTCACCAAGCTCTACAAAGACAATGCGTCCACACTCACCCCCGACCCTTGGTACGCGGCCTTTTACTATTCCCATCCACCGGCCACTGAGCGTTTGGCGCGCATGCGCGCATGAAGCAACTCGGTTTGGTCGTGTCTGGACATGGCCGACACGTGATGGTGGAGAGTGCGGATGGCTCAAGACGCATTTGTCGCTCTCGGGGAAAAAAGTCGCTTGCATTGGTGGGCGATCAGGTCTGGTGGACGCCCACCCAAGATGAAGGCACCATCGAGAGCATCGAGCCCAGGCGAAACGAGTTTTATCGACAAGATGAATTGCGAACCAAATCCTTTGCCGCCAACATCGATCAGTTGCTCATCTTGATTGCGGCCGAGCCTGAGTTCTCTGAGACCCAACTCACCCGAGCTTTGATCGCAGCCCAAGCTGCGCAAATCAAAGCATTCATTGTGTTGAACAAATCCGATCTCAAAGCACCATTCGATGAAGCTTGGAGCAAGTTGCAGGTGTACCCCAGCATGGGCTACCCTTTATTTGCCTTGTCGTTGAAACACGACCATCCCTCTTATGAACTCTTGTTCCAATCCCTCAAGGGACAAATGACCTTGATTTTGGGGCCCTCAGGCGTGGGCAAGAGCACCTTCATCAACACCGCCATCCCAGGTGCGCACATTGCCACCCAGGAGATATCGCAGGCCCTCAATTCGGGCAAACACACCACCACCGCCACCAATTTGTATTGGGTTGATGAAGAGCACCAAACCGCGCTGATCGACTCGCCAGGTTTTCAGTCTTTTGGCATTCACCAAATTGCAGCCAACGAATTGAGCCACTTCATGCCAGACTTCAAATCACATGCCAGCAGTTGTCGCTTTTACAACTGCACCCACCTGCATGAACCCAACTGCGGGGTGCGAGAGGCCTTGGCGCAAGGGCTGATCAATGCCTCTCGCTACAAAATCTATCAACAGCTTTTTGAAGAGTTGAGCCTGGGCCGAACTTATTGAGCTCGTTGGGGCCATGCTCTGAAACGATCACCCTAAAAGTCGAGCCAGACTCAACAGCGTCAACAGCACGAACCACATCACCACGGTTCGCCACACCAAACCCACCACGCTGTTCAAGTGATGCACTTGTGGCTCTGCCCCCAAGTCTGCATTGGTGGTCGAAGCAGAAAAATCTGCCAAGAGGGCCCCCCCCAACTGCAGTCCCAACGCACCGGCGGTGGCGGCCACCACCACGCCATCGTTGTCGTCGGGATCTGCCCCTGAGCGCATTCGCCAGTTCTCAATGGCGTCTTCAAAATTGCCCACCACTGCAAATGACAGTGCTGTGGCCCTGGCCGAGAGCCAATCCAAGCGCATCCAAGCCCAAGCACTCCAACCCCTCAAAGCTTCACTGACAAAATGCGCCTCCAAACGCTCTGCGCGAGCGAAATCGTCCTCCATGGGGTTGGTTGAGGCATCGCCCAGCAAGGATGAAACACTGGAAGCACCAAGTGCACCAAGGGCATCAAGGGCACCAGGGGTACCCAAGTTCATTGGTGCGTCCCAAGTGGCCCCCTCTGGGCTTGGGTGCGACCACAGCCTGGCGAGCAAATGGCTCATTCGATAGACCACGGCACCCATGGGCCCGAGTCCCACACTGGCAAAGATAGAGAACCAAAACAACACACCAAAGACGTGCTGATGTGCCGCCAAGACGGAGTATTCGATGGCCAAACGGATGACCTCGGGTTTGCTCAGATGGGTGGTGTCGGCGCGTTGCCAAAGGGCCAACTTTTGACGCGCCAGTGCCTCGTCTCCCGCTTCAAGCGCATCGCGAATCTCTGTGAAGTGGTGGCTGAACTGGCGAAAACCCAAGGTGGCATAAAGCACCAAGACGCTCCAAAGCATCGCAACAACCCAACCCAAACTCCACCACAAGAACCAGTGCATGAACAGCACGAGGAGTGACGGTGCGCCCACGCTTAGGCACCAAATCAAGCGAGCATGGTGGGACTGGCCCACGTCCAAATGCCGACTGAACCACTGCGCCCATCGGGCGCATTCGCTTTGTACCCAATTGCGATCCTTCAGGGGGCGAACCTGTTCAATGAGGAGTGCAAAGAGCAAAGATAAAAGCGTCATGTCCTGATCATAGTGGCAAGGCTTGGCTCTAGGGCAAAGGATGCGACAAAAAGGCGTAAAAACTGCGAATGATATTGGCCGTTGCGCCCCAGATGAAGTGCTCTTTGTCGCCCAGTTGATACGGCATGGCATACCATTCGCGCACTTGGCCGTCGTGCTCGGTTCGGCGTCGCTGATGATGGGCTGGATTCATCAAAAAAGACAAGGGCACTTCAAAGACATGATCAACCTCGCCCGCGTTGGCCAAAATCTCGTGCTCGGGATGAACCCACGCCACCACGGGTGTGATGCGAAAGGCGGTTCCAGTGACCAAGGGGTTCAGCCGACCCAGGACCGTGACATGGCTGGGGCTCAGTCCCACCTCTTCATGGGCTTCGCGCAGGGCCGTGGCCTCGGGATTTGCATCTTGCGGATCGACCTTGCCACCAGGAAAGGCAATCTGCCCAGAATGCGTGGACAAATGTTTGGCGCGCTGGGTCAAAATCACCGTGATCTCTGTGCGCTGCACCAAACCAAAGAGCACCGCGGCAGCCTTCAAGGGCTGCCCATGAAGGCGTCGCTCATGGTTGACCGTTTGCGTCAACGCCAAGGCGGCGGGGTTTTGAAAACGCGCTCGGATGGACTCCACACTGGTCTCTTGAGAGCCCAAGGCCCTCAGGTGGTGATCCACCCCCATGATGGGTGCTCTGAGGGGATCAAAGTGCGGTATTTTGGACAGGGGCAGCATGGTCTACGACTTTGGGGGGGGAAGAACACCGATTTCAAGGACGGGGGGATTCACCAACTTGTTCACCAACTGAGACACTTTGGTTCAAATGGCAAAAAGCCGAACTCGGGGTGACGAGATCGGCTTTTGCGCTCCAATCGCAATCGAAAAGACTGGGCCTTCAAGCTCATGGGGGAGCCAAGACCAAGTCCCAAGACCGGGGAGAGAATTACGCTTTGTTTGCAGCGGCTGCGGCGGAAGCGGCCTGGGCAGCTTGCGCAAACTTGCTGACCAATTTTTCTTTGATCCGTGCAGACTTGCCACTGCGTTTGCGCAAGTAATACAACTTCGCACGGCGCACATCGCCACGACGCTTGACTTCAATGCTGGCGATCAAGGGGCTGTAGGTTTGGAAGGTCCGCTCAACACCCTCGCCGGAGGAGATTTTACGAACGATAAAGCCACTGTTGAGGCCGCGGTTGCGCTTGGCAATGACCACACCCTCGTAAGCTTGGACCCGTTTTCTGGAGCCCTCGACCACATTCACGCTCACAATCACTGTGTCGCCAGGTGCAAATTCGGGGATTTTCTTTCCCAGACGTGCAATTTCTTCTTGTTCCAAAGTTTGGATTAAATTCATGATGTCCTCATTAACGATCTTGGATGCGCGACACGAAAGGCTTTTGGACATGCATTGACATGACATGCAGTGCCGAAAGATTTGACATCGATCAGTGCACTCAAAGCGGCCACCCAGAGGATCGCAACCCATGATTATAACAGGATTGTGCACAAAGCAAAAGCCAAACTGTCGTTTCGCCCAGAAGCCCGAGGAGCTCGCAGCCCATACACTCAGGTGCGCATCATCCGACCCCAGTGAAATGTCGCTTTTTGTCAACATGGCGACACACTGCATCCAGGCTTTGCATTCGCCATCGACCCGCTCAAAACTCCAGATTCATGTCTTGCTGGGACTGGATTTTTTCTTGATGGGTGAAGACTGCACCGCAAGCGGCAACAAATCGGGGCGGTGCTGAGCGGTTAGTTTCCTGCGCTGC
>CAIPFK010000079.1 GCA_903864315.1 uncultured Burkholderiales bacterium
AAGTCCACCCAGGCGTGATGGCGTGTTTGGCTCCAGGTGTCGATTTTTCTGCCGCCTTGGGCCATGAAGCTTTGCAAACTCTCGAGCACGGTCACGCTCATGAGCGCAAACACCGGTTGGGCGCGGAGCTCTTGGGTGCCTACGAGACTCTCCAAAGCACGCGGCATCACCACCTCTGCGCCGCTTTGAATCAACGCACTTGAGAGCCGTGCCACCAAGTCCAGCGGGAAAAAAGGACAGTCACAAGGCAGGGTCAACAAGTAGGGGGTGGTTGCTTGGTTCAACCCCGCACAAAAACCCGCCAAGGGACCAGAAAAATCGGTGTCTTGGTCTGGCCAGACTCTTTCGCAAAACGTCGCATAGGTGGCCAAGTTGCGGTTGGCGTTGATGGCAACGCACCCAACCGAATTGCCCACCCGAAGGAGGGCTCGCTGCGCCATGGGCCTGCCTTGGAAGGGTTGCAGGCCTTTGTCCACGCCGCCCATGCGTTGACCCTGTCCTCCAGACAAAACCATAGCGGTGATGCAATCCATGGGCAAGGTCATGCGTGTCAGCGTCGAGTCAGTGTCGGTCATGGGCGATGGGTGATGGGCGAAGGGCGAAGGATGACGGGTGGTGGGCTGCATGCCAGGTCAAAAGGAGGTGAGTCGACTCTCACGAGTTGACCCTGCAGTGGTTCAGTTGTGGGTCATGCCAGGTTTCTCAGCCACCGATATAACTCATCTCCACGCGTTTTTTGGGATTGGAGCCGGACTCACTGTTGTCTTGGGGGGTGAGGTCTTGGGCCCTGAGCAAGGAATAGCGGTCGTCTCGACGTCGCCACAGCCCACCCACGCGTTGAGCGATCTCTTGGTCTGTGAGCCCTGAGTGGAGCAAGGTTTTGAGATCATGGCCCTCGGTGGCGAAGAGGCACAGATAGAGCAATCCTTCGGTGGAGAGTCGCGCTCGGGTGCAGTCTGCACAAAATGCTTGGGTGACACTGCTGATGAGGCCCACTTCGCCAAGGCTTGGGTCGTGCACGCCGCTTTGATTTTTCAAGCCAAAGCGTTGCGCCGTTTCGCCGAGTTTATGCGTTGGCACAGGCACCAAGTCAAACTCCGTGCGCAGCAGTGCCAAGACGTCCCTTGAGGGCATCACCTCTTGCATGCGCCAGCCGTTGGTGCTGCCCACGTCCATGTACTCGATGAAGCGCAGACTCAAGCCTTGCGCTAAAAATCGCCTGGCCATGGGCAAAATTTCATGCTCGTTGGTGCCTTTTTTGACAACCATGTTGATCTTCAGACCACTGAAGAGGCCCCTCTCGTCCAAGCCCAAGCCCGCCGTTTGGGCGGCCTTGATCCCTTGGAGCACGTCCTCGACGGGAAAGTCCACATCGTTCATGGCCTTGAAGACCCGGTCATCCAAGGCGTCCAAGCTCACGGTGATGCGTTGCAGTCCCGCCAATTTGAGAGCAGAGGCTTTTTTGCTCAAGAGTGAGCCGTTGGTGGTGAGCGTCAAGTCCAGCGCCTTGCCCGAGGGGGTTTTGATCTGCGCGAGTTGGCCAATCAAGAGCTCGAGATTTTTTCTCAGCAAAGGCTCGCCACCGGTGAGGCGAATTTTTTCAGTGCCAAGGGAGACAAAAATTTGCGCAAGCCGTGTGATTTCTTCAAAACTCAGCAAGGCCTTTTGGGGCAAATACATGTAGTTCGAGTTGAAGACTTCCTTGGGCATGCAGTAGCTGCAGCGAAAATTGCAGCGGTCGGTCACCGAGATGCGCAAGTCACTCAAGGCCCGTTCGAATTGATCAAGCACAGGCGTGCTCAGTGCAGGTGCGCTCAGCGCCGAGCCTGGAGCCGGCACGGCACGTGAGCGTGCACGCTCATCGATCAAAGGAATCACTCGGTCATTCATAGCTTCACATTTTGCACCATTCTTGCTAGACCAGTCGGGGGTAGGGGATAAATGAACGGAAAAAAAGCAGCTGAAAAAACACCTGACAAGACCGCGGTCCTTGGTGCGCGCGTCGTTGGCCATGGGGGTGGGTGGCTTTACCAAAAAAAACAGTCCCACGCAGGGACTGTTCTTGCTCTCACGAGAGGTGGCCAACACCAAAGCCCCAAACCGCTGGCCCGTGTTGTACCGGCTTGGCCTGGAGCCTTGGGCGCCAGGCCCGACTTGGGGCCGTGTGGGTTTGCCTTTATGCCTGGATACCCCGCTTTACTTGAGCGCACCCGCAGTGGTGGCTCCACCTGGGCTTGCTGCACTTGGGGCGGTGGACATTGCATCCACACCAGGTGCTGATGCCGGCATTGCCGGCGCCACCACAGCCGGAGGATTGACCTCGGAGGCTTTGGCGCTGGGTGCGGCGTGGGGGGCAATCGGCAAGAGTGGCACCAAGAGCAAGGCCACGATGTTGATGATCTTGATCAAAGGGTTGACCGCAGGGCCCGCTGTGTCCTTGTAGGGGTCACCCACGGTGTCGCCAGTCACCGCCGCTTTGTGCGCATCGCTGCCTTTGCCGCCAAAGTGACCATCTTCAATGTACTTCTTGGCATTGTCCCAAGCGCCTCCACCCGTGCACATGGAGATGGCGACAAATAGGCCCGTCACAATGGTGCCCATGAGCAAGCCACCCAAGGCTTTGGGTCCCAAAATCAAGCCCACCAAAATCGGAACGACCACAGGCAACAAGGACGGAATCATCATCTCTTTGATGGCCGCCGTGGTGAGCATGTCAACAGCGCGGCCGTACTCGGGCTTGCCCGAGCCGTCCATGATGCCTTTGATCTCGCGAAATTGGCGGCGCACTTCCTCCACCACCGCCGAGGCCGATCGGCCCACGGCCTCCATGGCCATGGCACCAAAGAGGTAAGGAATCATGCCGCCAATAAAGAGGCCCACGATCACCATGGGGTCCGAGAGGTCAAACGTGACGTCTTGTCCATTGGCGGACAACTTGTGGGTGTAGTCGGCAAAGAGCACCAAGGCGGCCAGGCCCGCTGAGCCAATGGCGTAACCCTTGGTCACCGCTTTGGTGGTGTTGCCCACGGCATCCAAAGGATCGGTCACATCGCGAACGCTGGGTGGCAACTCGGCCATCTCGGCAATGCCCCCTGCGTTGTCGGTGATGGGTCCATAGGCGTCCAAGGCCACAATGATGCCGGCCATGCTGAGCATGGCCGTGGCCGCAATGGCCACGCCATACAGTCCTGCCATGCCGTAGGCGGCCAAAATCGCCGCACACACCGAGAGCACGGGGTAGGCCGTGGACTTCATCGAGATGCCAATACCGGCGATGATGTTGGTGGCGTGACCGGTGGTCGAGGCTTGCGCCACGTGTTTGACAGGCGCGTAATCGGTGCCGGTGTAGTACTCGGTGATCCACACCAAGGCCGCGGTAAGCACGAGGCCCACGGCGCACGAGCCAAAGAGTGCGAGTCGAGAGCCTGACGCTTTGATGGCGTCATCGGGCATCATGGTCCATGTCACCCAAGCAAAGGCACACAAACTGAGCAGTCCGGCCACGATCAAGCCCTTGTAGAGCGCGGGCATGACGTTTTTCATGCCTGGTGAGGCTTTGACGAAGAAGCAACCCACAATCGAGGCCAAAATCGACACGCCACCCAACACCAGGGGATAAAGCGCGGCTTGAGCGGGAGCCGAGCTCACCACCAAAGCACCGAGCACCATGGTGGCAATCAAGGTGACGGCATAAGTCTCAAAGAGGTCGGCCGCCATCCCCGCACAGTCGCCCACGTTGTCACCGACGTTGTCGGCAATGACGGCTGGGTTGCGGGGGTCATCCTCTGGAATACCCGCCTCGACTTTGCCCACTAAATCGGCGCCCACATCGGCGCCTTTGGTGAAGATGCCGCCACCAAGCCTGGCAAAAATGGAGATCAGTGAGGACCCAAAGGCAAAACCAATCAAGGGATTGAGCAGTTCAGCCAATGGCTTGCCTGGCGCAGCTTGACCGGTGGTCGTCAAAAACCAATAAAAGGCGCTCACGCCAATGAGTCCCAAACCCACCACCAGCATGCCAGTGATGGCGCCGCCTTTGAAGGCCACGTCCAACGCCGCGCCAATGCCGTGGGTGGCCGCTTGCGCGGTGCGCACATTGGCTTTGACGGAGACGTTCATGCCGATGAAGCCACAAGCGCCAGAGAGCACTGCACCCAAGACAAATCCCACCGCCGTGATGGAATCCAAAAAGAGTCCAATGAGGACCGTCAAGATCACGCCCACCATGGCGATGGTTCGGTATTGGCGAGTCAAGTAAGCGCCTGCACCTTGTTCAATGGCCGCGGCAATCTCTTGCATGCGAGCATTCCCTGGGTCCATGGCCAAAATCGAGGAACGGGCCCAAAAGCCATACAGTACGGCCACCAGGCCACAAGCGAGCGCGAAAATCAGCGCAGTATTGCCAGACATAAATTCTCCTAGAAGGGTTCAAAAACGTTGACGAATTTTCTGGGCCCGGTGTTTTTTCTTTGTCCCACTTGGGGCCCTTTAAAGCACAGCGAAAGAACTTGCAGTCTCTGTCCTCCTGCCCCCAGTTGTGCTTGTGGCTCGAGCGGGTGCGGTGGAGTGACCGATTGCAATTGCAGGGCACACCAAGTCCCCTGCAGCGACTGCAACAATCAATGTAAGGGAAAAGTTCAGCCTGAAAATAAGGGTGTTCATTGAAAAGGATTAAAATAGGGTAAATACCGAACAAATTTTGATCAATATCAAGCAAAAACATGTCACTAGATAACGTAAACCCTGGCCCAGACGCTCCCAATTTCTTCAATGTCATCATTGAAATCCCCATGAACGCCGACCCTGTCAAGTACGAGGTGGACAAAGAGTCCGGTGCAATTTTTGTCGACCGCTTCATGAGCACGTCCATGCATTACCCCACCAATTACGGCTACGTGCCCAAGACCATCAGCGGTGATGGTGACCCCGTGGACGTGTTGGTGATCACGCCGGTGCCTTTGATCCCGGGTGTGGTGGTGACGTGTCGCCCCATTGGAATTTTGAAGATGGAAGACGAGGCTGGGATGGACGGCAAGATTTTGGCCGTGCCCACCGACAAGATTTTGTCCATCTACACCCAGTGGCAAAAGCCCGAAGACTTGAACCCCATGCGGCTCAAGACCATCACCCATTTTTTTGAGCACTACAAAGATTTGGAAGTGGGCAAGTGGGTCAAGGTGCTGGGCTGGGAAGGCCCAGATGCAGCTCGCACGGAAGTGGCCGATGGGATAAAAAACTACCAACTCGCGCAAAAGAAATAAAGCATCTCTTGGTCGTGTGCTGGCGCCGCAGTCGCTGCTCTCGCCCACAACTGGCCAGTCGGCTCAGGGTGTCGAGGACGGCAAGAGGGGGGGCTCTAACTTGGCGTCTTGATGGGGTTGCGGGTTTTGAGGTGCTCCAAATACTCGGAGACGCCTTCACCCTCGCGTTGAAGAAAGTTCTCCACCGCGCTTGCAAAACTTGGGTGCGCCAACCAGTGAGCGCTTTGGGTAGCGACTGGGAGCAAGGCGCGGGCCATTTTGTGTTCGCCTTGTGCGCCCCCCTCAAAACGATCGACCCCGTGCTCGATGCACCATGACAAGGGCTGGTAGTAGCACGCTTCAAAGTGCAAGCAGTCAACGCGTTTGAGCGCTCCCCAGTAGCGTCCATAGGCCACCTTGGGCCTGTGCGTGCTGGGCTCGCGCTCGAGTCCAATGAGACTGCAAGCGATGTCGTCGCCGCCTTGCTGCGCTTTGAATAAAAGCCAATTGTCTGGCATCAAGCTCGCTTGGGCTTCAAAAAACTCGCGACTCAAATAGGGTGCATTGCCATGCTCGTAATACGTTTGTGAGTAGCAGCGGTAAAAAAACTCCCAATCCTCTTGGACCATGTGGCGACCCTCGATGGTCTTGAAGACAACGCCGGCCTGGTTCACTTTGTGTCTTTCTTGGCGAATTTTTTTTCGCTTGTCTTGGTTCAAGGTCATCAAAAAATCATCAAAACTCGAGACCTGAGGGAGTCGGGGGTTTTGCCAATGAAACTGCACGGTTTGTCGTGCCATGAGCCCCACGTCAGAGGTGGCGCGTTGGTCGTCTTCGCTGGTAAAGAGCAAGTGCAGGGAAGACACCTGCCAAGATTGACACAAGAGTAAGACCTCCTCCAAGAGTGCTTTTCTGAGCACGTCGCTTTGCGCGAGCAGTCGACTCCCGGGCACGGGCGTGAAGGGCACCGCCACCAAGGCTTTGGGGTAGTAGGCCAGGCCATGGCGCTCGTAGGCCTGTGCCCAGGCCCAATCAAACACATACTCCCCATAGGAGTGGGTTTTTAGGTAGAGTGGGCAAGCGGCCAAGAGCGTGTGCTTGTCCTCCAACGTGACAAAGCGCGAGCGCCAACCGGTCTCAGGCGTGGCACTGCGGCTCGTCTCGAGCGCGTTCAAATACTCGTGGCGCATGAAGGGCGTGGGCTCGTCTTGGCGGCCCAGCAAGGCATTCCATTGTGTTTTTTCGATGCTTTGAATGGATTCGTGCACCTGGGTGACATAATTCACGGCAAACTTCTACCTTTTTGACTTATGACTTTAAAACTCGCTGTGGCTCAGCTCAATTTCGTGGTGGGCGACATGGCTGGAAATGCCCAAAAAATTCTGAATGCAGCCCATGCTGCGCATGCCCAAGGGGTGAGCTTGTTGCTGACCGCCGAGCTCTCCTTGTGTGGTTACCCCGCAGAGGACTTGCTACTCAGACCCTCCTTTATACAAGCTTGTGACCAAGCCTTGCACAAGCTCTGCCAGGACTTGGCACATCTGAAGGGTCTTTGCGTGGTGGTGGGGCATCCGCATGCGCGTGGGGTGGGTGAGCAAGTGGATCGCCCCATGAGTGAAAAAAGCCGCTCAGTGAGTTCCGCACCTTGCATGAACCGCGCTTCGGTCTTGATGAACGGTCAGATTGTCGCGCATTACGACAAGCAAGAGTTGCCCAATTACCAAGTCTTTGACGAGCGCCGCTATTTCAGCAAAGGACACCAAAGCGTGGTCTTTGAAGTGCAGGGCGTCAAAGTGGGACTTCTGTTGTGTGAGGATGCGTGGTTTGAAGGTCCTGCAGCGCAATGCGCAAGTCTTGGGGCCAAGCTTTTGGTGGTGCTCAATGCCTCGCCCTTTCACGCTGGCAAAGGCACGGAGCGCGAAGAGGTGATGGCCAAGCGGGTGCTCGAGACGGGGCTGCCGCTCATTTATGCGCACTTGGTCGGGGGTCAAGACGAGGTGGTGTTCGAGGGGAGATCCTTTGCGATCAATGACTTGGGTGAGGTCTGTGCCAGGGCGCCTAGTTTTGAGGAGTGCTTGCTTGAAATTGAGGTTGATCGCGCGCAGCCTTCGAAGGCTTCCAATTCCTCATTGCGTTTGAGAGGACCTGTGAGCTTGAGCCCCGATGCCGATTGCGATTTGTGGCACGCCTTGGTGCTGGGTGTGCGCGACTATGTGACCAAAAATGGCTTTCCTGGTGTGCTCCTTGGTTTGTCGGGAGGCATCGATTCAGCCCTCGTCTTGGCAGTCGCGGTGGATGCCTTGGGCCCAGAGCGTGTGAGAGCTGTCATGATGCCATCTCCCTACACGGCCTCGATCAGTTTGGAGGATGCGCAGGAGATGGCCTCTCGCGTGGGGGTGCGCTATGACGTGCTCTCCATCGTCGAAGAATTTGAGTCGTTCAAAAAAAGCCTCAACCCGCTCTTTGAAGGAAGGGCTGAAGACGCGACGGAGGAAAACATCCAAGCGCGCATTCGCGGCACCATGCTCATGGCCTTGTCCAACAAATTGGGTGCCATTGTGCTCACCACGGGCAACAAGAGCGAGATGGCCACAGGCTACTGCACCTTGTATGGCGACATGGCCGGTGGTTTTGCAGTGATCAAAGATGTCGTCAAAACCACCGTCTTCAAACTGGCCCGGTGGAGAAACGCCAACAACCCCTTTGGCACCGTGAGCAACCCCATCCCCGAGCGCATCATCACCCGCCCTCCCAGCGCGGAGTTGCGGGCCGATCAAACCGACCAAGACAGTTTGCCACCCTATGACGTGCTCGATGCGATTTTGTCGCGTTTCATGGAAGAGGATCAAAGTGCTTTGGACATTGTGAGCGCAGGGTTTGCCCCCGACGATGTGGCCTTGGTCACGCGCCTCATTCGGGTCAATGAGTACAAGCGTCGCCAGTCGCCCGTGGGCATTCGCGTGACGCACCGCAGTTTTGGCAAGGATTGGCGCTACCCCATCACCAGCAAGTTCAGGGCATAATAGGGTTTACAAAACCGACACATTGAGGAGACACGTTTTGAAGCAAATCACTGCCATCATCAAGCCCTTTAAATTGGAAGAAGTCCGTGAAGCCTTGGCCGCATGTGGGGTGAGTGGACTCACGGTGACGGAAGTCAAAGGCTTTGGTCGCCAAAAGGGTCACACCGAGTTGTACCGTGGTGCGGAGTATGTCGTTGACTTTTTGCCCAAGATTAAAATTGAGGTGGTGGTCAACAGCAACGATGTGGATGCGTGCGTGGACGCCATCGTCACCGCCGCCAGAACGGGCAAGATTGGGGATGGAAAGATTTTTGTGACCTCGGTTGAAAAAACCGTCAGGATCCGCACGGGCGAGACTGGCGAGCAGGCTGTTTGATGCCATTTCATAACGTTGAATGCGGTTCAATGCCGTTGAATGCCGTTGAAAGACAACGCTCAACGCACTGAAATTGGCCCAGCGACACAACGCATCTCGCTGGCTCGATCATGGTCTATAGGTGTTGGTGCCTAGGGAATCGTTTTTCAAGAGAGCGCTTCAAAGCCAAAGCGTGTTTTTCAACACTGCCCAAAAACTGGCATGCCACATAGCGCTGAGCCACACCCCAACACACAGGAGCAACGCCAAGAGCACTGCGGCCGAGCCCAAGTCTTTTGCTCTCTTGGAGAGGGCGTGCCAGTCGGGCCCCACGCGGTCAATGGCCGACTCGATGGCGGTGTTGAGGAGCTCCACGATCATCACCAAAAGGACACTGCCGATGAGCATGGCCACCTCCACCCAGTTGTGCCCTAAAAAAAATGCACAAGGGATGAGAACCAAGGCGAGCAAGCTCTCTTGCCGAAAAGCCGTCTCAAACCAACCCGCTTTGAGTCCCTCAAGCGAAAAGCCCAAGGCGTGCCAAATCCGAGAAAGGCCTCGCCTACTTTTTTGCTCTTGGGTTTCTTGGGTGTTCTTCATATCGGATTCACGATCATTGTCACCACCGATTGTGACAGTTGTTGTGATGGCACGAAAATGTTCAAACGCACAGAGTCACCAAAGTCCGACGTCCCGGGCGGAATCAACGCGAAGATGTTGAATCTTGGGGTTTGCTTTGGGGTGGTGGTTTGTGCACGAGTTGGGTGCGCGCCCAAGCATCGTGCCAAAATTGTTTTTGCGGCTGCAGTAAGCTGAGCCATCCCCAAAACGCAACCCACAGCAGGGCGAGGCCACTGCGCTCGGGCCAAGACCACTCATACGGAATCAACACCAGCAAGGGAGGCCAAAACCAGACCCAACTGAGCACCAAGCGCTGAAGAGCTTGCGCTGTGCTCAGTCGTTGTCCCTCGCGTGTCGTGAGCTCCAAGCCCCAGGTCTTCATCGCCAGGGTTTGGCCTTTTCGCCAAAAGTACACAAAGTAAGCCACCAAGACACTCAAGATAAAGAGTTGCAGCAATTCGCGCTCAAGGTTTGAAGGCAATGCACTGCTGGCTGCGGTGACATTCGAGAGGTCAATGGCGGAGCTGGTCGCCGGCAAATTGGGGTCCCCCAACCCCGCCCAACTGGCCCAGAGTGACTTCACGCCGTGCGCCAAGACGGTGAAGAGTAAGCTTGCAATGAACACCACCCCAAAGAGCAGCAGACCTTCGTATATCCAACATGCCATTCTTCGCCAAAGAGACGGGGTGACCCAGGCGAGAATTGTCTCTGGAGTCCTCGGTGTCTCGATGGGGGGGTGGGGAGGGTGGTTCACGCGAATGGGCCGAAAGTGGCGAAAGAGGAGGGAGGGGAGGGAGGGGAGGCGCTCGTGTGTGCAAGGATCGATGCGTGTCCAGGGCAAGAGTTCACTCAAGGCGCGGGTGCTTGCACCTTCGGTGGGAGCAAGGTTTTGCTCGACAGCTGGTCAACCTCCAAGCGACTGCTGCTGAACGATTGAGAAAACAGCAAATGAATCGATTCAACTGGGCGAGAAGTGATGGGGGCGGGCGAGATGGCGGCACTGTTGGGCAGCATCTGCGTGGATTGGGCAAGCTGGTTTTTTTGGCTGGGCTCCAAGGCCTGGTAGGCTTGCCATTTGCTCAAGCGGTCGTCGCCCGAGAGTTGCTGCACTTGCGAGAAGATCACACGCGCTTGGGCCCTTTCTTGTGCGCTCAAGCTGGCCCATTGATTCATGCGTTGCTGCAGTTTTTCTTGGTCCTTGGCCGGCAGGTCTGCAAAATTGGCGACCAAGGCGATCCATTTTCTTTTGTGCGCTGAGGTGATGGTGCTCCACAAGACGTTCAAAGGCTGCAAGGCGAGTTGTTGGGTTGCCGTGAGGTCGGCCCACTTGGGCGCGCTCTCAGGGGTGATTTTGGGGCTTTGGGGTGCACTGCTGGGGGTGATGTTGGTGGTGATGTTGGTCTTGGGCGTGACAGCAGACGCCGCGGTGGCTTGCCCTTTGACGCTCAGTTCAATGGGGTTGTTGGGCTCGCTTGCATTCGACCCCGTGGTGGTCGCGGAGAGGGGTGTGTTGACGCTGCTGGAGACGGGGGAGCCTTCGCCAATGGAGCTCGGGGGGGTGGGGGCAGGCGTTTGTGCGCTTGCCAGCATGGAAACACTCAGCACTGCAGTGGTGATGAATGCGCCAAGGCGGATGGGCGCCAACCTCGGGCCACTGGGGATGGTCAAGGGGGTGAGGATATTGAATCTCAGGGGAGTTGAGTATTGGCCCATCGACCAAGCCGTGCTGAACCCCAGGGCTTGCAAGCCCAAGGAGAACAAAGCGTCAAGCGGTCCACGGTTCAATGGCATGTGGGGGGCTTAAGGCTGGGATTGACCCACGGAGCTTGGAACACTCAAAAACTTCAAAAAGCCTGGATCCGTGTAAGCATCGGGGGGTAAATCATCAAGCAGCAGCGCTTGGTCTAAATTGGCCAATTTGTGGGCATTCGAGTCATTTTGAAACTCATGAATGCCAATCAAGCCCGCCAAAAGCACGAGCAAGGGCAAGTAGGAGGCCAAACGCGACCACACGCCGGGCTCGTCATTGGGTCCGGACAAGGTGGCCACGCCGCCATTGACTTGGAGGTGGCTCGCAGTTTGTTTGAACTGAACACGCTTGAGATCCAAGGCTTTCAGTCGAGCCACTCGCAAACGTTCGCTCACATGATGGGGCAAGGTTTCAAGGGACGCGTCCAAACCCTGCACCCAACGCGCTGCGAGTTGGTTTTCAACGTTATTTCGCAATATGAAATTTGTTGTCATGGTTGAAGTCCCTTTGCCTTGAGTGCTGAATATAATGCCTGAACGGCTCGAGAGCAATGTGTTTTTACGCTTCCAACTGAGCATCCCATAGCGGCCGCCGTCTCAGAAACATCGAGCTCCTCCCAATAACGCAATAGGAAGGCTTCTCGTTGACGTGCGGGCAACTTTTTTATCTCTTCTTCGATTTCGGCCACGTTTTGGGCCTGGGTGAGCACGTTTTCCGCGCTCTCGCTTTGGGCTGCCGTATTGGCTGAGGCGTTGATTTCCAGAAAATCAAAGTCCTCACCCTGGGCTTCACTCTCAAACTCATTGAAATTGGAGAACAAGGCGTTTTTGGTCTTTTGCCGTCTGAACCAATCGAGTGTCGTGTTGGAGAGAATGCGCTGAAACAGCATGGGCAACTCTGCGATGCTTTTGTTGCTGTAATGCTCGCACAACTTCATCATGCTGTCTTGAACAATATCAAGCGCGGCCTCCTCGTCCCTCACATGGTAGAGAGAGCGTTTGAAGGCTCGTTTTTCAACGCTGATCAAAAAGTCAGAGAGTTCTTGTTCGGTGGCCAAAGTGAGGCGGTGTTCAATGACAGATGCTGCATTGTAGAGGCCTTCTCGTGTGCGCAACTGCACAGGCTAAAAATAGGCGCTGCTTTTTGCCGACGTTTGGGCCAAGCGCTTGCCATGGACTGTCTTCAATGTCGACCCCTGGAGAGCCCGAGCATGGCCCGTTGAGATTTTGCTCAGTGAGTTGTGTGCAGGAGAGATCTGCCATGCACGCAAGCGAGTTTCACGGCTAGGTTTTTTAACGACAGTTTTGGGCGAGCAATCTTGTTTTATTTAAAACGGTGTCATAATTGAGGGCTTGGTATTGAAAAATACAATCAAACGGATCTGGGCACAGCGAGTTCACTCGCTCATGGCCTGTGGTCTTAAGTCTTGCAGCGGTTTCAAGAGAACTCGCCCAAAGGCACCCCAGCGTTTTTCTGACTGAAATTCACAAAGGTTTATCATGGAAATCAACAAAGCGCAGCTCCACGCTGCACAAGCCGTTTCTGAGCCCAATCACTCACACTCCTTTGCGCCTGTCGAGCTCATGGGCTCCGAGATCATGGTCAAGGCCTTGCAGGCCGAAGGCGTCAAATACCTGTGGGGCTACCCTGGTGGTGCCGTCCTCTACATCTACGACGCGCTCTACAAACAAGACACGATTCAACACGTATTGGTTCGCCATGAGCAAGCTGCGGTGCACGCGGCCGACGGCTACGCTCGAGCCACGGGCGATGTGGGCGTGGCTTTGGTCACTTCCGGCCCAGGTGTCACCAATGCGGTGACGGGCATTGCCACGGCCTACATGGACAGCATCCCCTTGGTGATCATCACCGGCCAAGTGCCGACCCATGCGATTGGCCTGGATGCCTTTCAAGAATGCGATACCGTGGGCATCACACGGCCCATTGTCAAACACAACTTTTTGGTCAAAGACGTCAATGACTTGGCGCAAACCATCAAGAAGGCCTTCCACATCGCCAAAACCGGTCGCCCTGGACCTGTGGTCGTGGACATCCCCAAAGATGTGTCGTTCAACAAAGCCATGTATGTGCCAGACCACCACCCGGTGGAGTTGCGCTCCTACAACCCAGTGAAAAAAGGCCACGGCGGGCAAATCAGAAAAGCACTTCAAATGCTATTGAATGCCAAGCGCCCCTATATTTACACCGGCGGTGGAGTGCTGCTCTCCAACGCCTCTCAAGAACTCAGAACCTTGGTGGACGCTTTGGGTGTGCCTTGCACCAACACCTTGATGGGCTTGGGGGCTTATCCAGCAAGTGACCCCAAATTTTTAGGCATGCTGGGCATGCACGGCACCATCGAGGCCAACAACGCGATGCAGCATTGCGATGTCCTCTTGGCCGTGGGTGCGCGCTTTGATGACCGAGTGATTGGCAACCCCAAACATTTCGCCCAAAACGAGCGCAAAATCATCCACATCGACATTGATCCATCCAGCATCTCCAAGCGCGTCAAGGTTGACGTGCCCATCGTGGGCGACGTGAAAGCCGTGCTCACCGAGATGCTTCACATGTTGCATGAAAACACCCAACGCGTTGACCCTCACGCCCTCTCGGCATGGTGGAGCACCATTGAGCAGTGGCGTGGACGGCATTGTTTGGACTATGACCGAGCCAACACCTCTGTGATCAAACCGCAGTACGTGGTGGAGACCCTTTGGAACATGACCAAAGACCAAGACACCTACATCACCTCCGATGTGGGGCAGCACCAAATGTGGGCCGCTCAGTATTACCGCTTTGATGAACCCAGGCGTTGGATCAACTCCGGGGGGCTGGGAACCATGGGCGTGGGCATCCCCTACGCCATGGGGGTTAAATTGGCCAAGCCAGAGTCTGAGGTGTTTTGTATCACCGGTGAGGGCTCGGTGCAGATGTGCATTCAAGAGCTCTCGACTTGTTTGCAGTACAACACACCCATCAAAGTCGTGGCCCTGAACAACCGCTACCTTGGCATGGTGCGTCAGTGGCAAGAAATTGAATACTCGGGACGCTACAGCCACAGCTACATGGACGCATTGCCAGACTTTGTCAAATTGGCCGAGGCCTATGGGCATGTGGGCATGCTCATTGAAAAACACGAAGACGTCGAGCCCGCTTTGCGTGAAGCTCGCCGTTTGAAGGACCGCACCGTTTTCATGGACTTCAGAACCGATCAAACAGAAAACGTGTTTCCCATGGTTCAAGCGGGCAAGGGCATCACTGAAATGCTCATGGGCAGCGAGGATTTGTAACGCATGGCTTGGGTGCGTCACTCGCAGTGCGCGCCTGCGCTTTTTGGATTGGCCGATATCAACTGGCTTTGCACCACGCATACCCTTTGTGGCGTCAAGAGCCTAGTCGATGAGGCGAATCTTTGATTTTTTATGGGGTTGAGCAATCTATTGCTGATCAAGCCTGGAGGTTATCGCCTTCAGGGGAGGATCACAAAAAGAGGACATTTTTATGAAGCACATCATTTCGGTTTTACTGGAAAACGAGCCTGGCGCCCTCTCTAGGGTGGTGGGGCTTTTCTCGGCCAGGGGCTACAACATTGAGTCCCTCTCTGTGGCGCCCACCGAGGACGCATCGCTTTCTCGAATGACCATTCAGACCAGTGGTTCGGACGATGTGATTGAGCAAATCACCAAACACCTCAATCGCTTGATTGAAGTTGTGAAAGTGGTGGATTTGACCGAAGGGCCCTACACCGAGCGCGAGATGATGCTCGTCAAAGTGAGGGCAGTGGGCAAAGAGCGCGAAGAGATGAAGCGAATGGCCGATATCTTTCGCGGTCGCATCATTGACGTGACCGAAAAAAGTTACACCTTGGAGCTCACCGGAGACCAAGCCAAGAACGACGCTTTTTTGCAAGCGATTGATCACTCTGCCATCTTGGAGACCGTGCGCACGGGGGCCTGTGGCATTGGACGCGGCGAGCGGATTTTAAGAGTTTAGTTGATCGTTGATTTGAACGATTGAGTAAAGAGTTTGTTGAACAATTGACCCCTAATCTACAGGAGAAAACATGAAGGTCTATTACGATAAAGATTGTGATTTGAGTTTGATCAAAGGCAAAACCGTGGCCATCATTGGTTACGGCTCGCAAGGCCACGCTCACGCCCAAAACTTGAACGACTCAGGCGTCAAAGTGGTGGTGGGTTTGAGAAAAGGTGGCGCGAGTTGGGACAAAGTTGGCATGGCCGGTCTCACCGTTCAAGAAGTTGCTGTCGCTGTCAAAAGCGCTGACGTGGTCATGATTTTGTTGCCCGATGAGCAAATTGCCAGTGTCTACAGCAACGACATTGAGCCCAACATCAAGCAAGGCGCATCCCTTGCTTTTGCACACGGCTTTAACGTGCATTACAACCAAGTCGTCCCACGTGCCGATTTGGATGTCTGGATGGTGGCGCCCAAAGCGCCTGGTCACACTGTTCGTTCCACATACACACAAGGCGGGGGCGTGCCCCATTTGGTGGCTGTGCATCAAGACAAGAGCGGCAAAGCACGCGACTTGGCCCTGAGTTATGCCATGGCCAATGGCGGTGGGCGTGCTGGCATCATTGAGACCAACTTCAAAGAAGAAACCGAGACCGATCTCTTTGGTGAGCAAGCGGTGCTGTGTGGTGGCGCGGTTGAGTTGGTCAAAATGGGCTACGAGACCTTGGTTGAAGCTGGCTACGCGCCTGAGATGGCTTATTTTGAGTGCTTGCATGAATTGAAGTTGATCGTGGATTTGATTTATGAAGGCGGCATTGCCAACATGAACTACTCGATCTCCAACAATGCCGAGTTTGGTGAGTACGTGACGGGTCCAGAAGTGATCAATGAGACCTCGCGTGCTGCCATGAGGAAAGCGCTCAAGAATATTCAAAACGGCGAGTACGCCAAGAACTTCATTTTGGAAGGCCGCACCGCCTATCCCAGCATGACCGCTCGCAGACGCTTGACCGCTGAGCATTCCATTGAAAAAGTGGGCGCTCAGTTGCGCTCCATGATGCCTTGGATTGCGAAAAATAAATTGGTCGATCAAACCCGCAATTGATTCGATGTTGATTCGATGTTGAATCGAGTTTGATTTGAGTAAAGCAGGGCCTCCGATGGAGGCCCTCTTCAATGGGCAAATCAATCCCCAAATTTGGGCCAATGGCGTATTTTTGGGGTCTCAATGGCGTTGTCCGTGCCATCCGTTGGGCTGGAATGGCCCGCAGATGGCAGGCATTACAATGGGCGCATGTCAATGCGTTGCCCATAAGGAATCTCTTGAACTATCCTCATCCCCTGTTGGCCCGCGAGGGTTGGCCTTTCATCGCGCTTAGCGTACTTCTCGCCATTGCTGGGCATTGGTTGGGCTCCTGGGCCTGGGGCTTGCCACTGGATGTGGTGGTCGTTTTTGTGGTTCAGTTCTTTCGCGACCCGCCTCGCCTGATACCCAGCGACATCGATGCAGTGCTCTCGCCCGCCGATGGTCGGGTGATCAAAGTCGAGAGGACCTTTGATCCCTATGCACAGCGCGAAGCGATTTTGATCAGCGTGTTCATGAACGTCTTCAACGTGCACAGCAACCGTGCCAGTGTGGACGGCGTGGTGAGAAGCATCGATTACTCGGCTGGCAAATTTCTCAATGCCAGTCTGGACAAAGCGTCTTCTGAAAACGAGCGCAACGCCATGGTGATTGACGCCCAGTTCCACGGCCAAACCCAAACCATCACCTTGGTCCAAGTCGCAGGCCTCATTGCTCGGCGAATTCTTTGCTACGCCAGTGTGGGTCAAGCGCTCACCAAAGGTGAGCGCTATGGATTCATTCGTTTTGGCTCCCGCGTCGATGTGTATTTGCCCATCGATGCCACTGTCAAGGTCTCTCCTGGCGACAAAGTCAAGGCCACGGCCACCGTCTTGGCCAAATTGTGACCATGAATGACCCCTTGAAGCAACCTGTGAGTGCGCCCAAAAGCGAGCCAGTTTTGGAGCTTGAGCAAGTGCGCCCCAAACCCAGAAAAGGCATCTATATGCTGCCCAACTTGGTCACTTTGGCGGCTCTTTTTGGTGGCTTTTATGCCATCGTCATGGCCATGAATGGGCATTTTGACTCAGCGGCCATGGGGGTGTTTTGCGCCATGATATTGGACGCCATGGACGGGCGAGTTGCCCGCATGACCAACACCCAAAGTGCCTTTGGCGAGCAAATGGATTCTCTCTCGGACATGGTCTCCTTTGGGGCGGCGCCGGCGCTCATCTCGTATGAATGGGCGTTGAAGGGCTTGGGGCGTTGGGGCTGGATTGCTGCCTTTTTGTATTGCGCCTGCGCGGCCCTTCGCTTGGCACGCTTTAATGTCAACACCCAGGTGGTGGACCGGCGTTATTTTCAGGGTTTGCCGTCGCCCGCGGCAGCGGCCGTTCTCACGGGCTTCATTTGGGTGATCAATGATGACGGCATCGCGGGCAGTGAAGTGGCGTGGATCATGTTCGTGTTGAGTTTGTTCGCTGGACTCACCATGGTCACCAACGCGCCCTTTTATAGCTTCAAAGATGTACAGATGAAGAAAAGCGTGCCTTTTGCCACGATCGTTTTCCTGGCCCTCTTGATTGCCATCATCAACATTCATCCCCCCATTGTGCTCTTTAGCTTATTTGTGGCCTATGCACTGAGTGGGTATGTGATTTATGCCTGGCGCAAAGCCAAGGGACTGCAAGTGAGCGTGATCAGCACCTCCACCAATGAGCCCGATGAGCAAGGGCTCCACGAGCAAGAGGCGGTGCAATCCCCACCGAGCTCTACCCCGAGCTCTACGCCAGACTCATCTCCCAAAGCGTAGAGCACCGCGATGGCTGGCGTGCGCACAGCCATGTCGGCTCCCATAGGCCTGCTATTTTTACGCACTCCAGTGCTTCGGGTTGCCATCCTGGAGCTCCTTAAATGGGCGACAGAGGAGGGTGAGTGCTAGGGTAAATACTAGGGTGAGGGTCGCAGTCAGCGAGGTCATTTGATCTGGTCCTTACTTGATGAAATTGATGCAAGTCTTTGATCTTGCATGTTTTTTTGGATGTCTGTATACTCTGGTCAATGATGCGGGGTTTTCGCGTTGGGTGAGCGTTGGCCCACTCGGCTGACCCAAGCCTTTTTATTGGAGAAACGTGTTGATCAAACCATTCTGGACAACTTGCGCTGGGCTGCTTTTACTGTGTTTCGGCCAGTTTGCCCAGGCTCAGGCGAGCCAAAAACCGAGTGTGGGCAACACCAACAAAAATGCGCAGAAAGTCCTGCACCGCTCTGTCACCCACCATGTTCGCCGTGCGGTGGCGATCGTTCCCGTCAAGCCTTCGTTTGGTCAATTGGCGGGCTTGCATGAAGGCGTGGACAATTTGTCTTTGCGCTCCAGTGTCGCTTATGTCGTGGACCAAGATACCAACGAAGTTTTACTCAGTAAAAATGATGAAGCTGTTTTGCCCATTGCCTCAATCACCAAATTGATGACTGGCGTCTTGGTGAGCGAAGCCAAGTTGGACATGAACGAGGTGATCACCATCACCCAGAGTGATGTGGATACAGAAAAAGGCAGCTCTTCGCGCCTTCAAGTGGGCGCTTCTTTGCCACGCCAAGAATTGCTTCACTTGGCCTTGATGGCCAGTGAGAACCGTGCCGCGCACGCTTTGGGCCGAACCTTTCCAGGAGGCTTGGAATTGTTTGTGCAAAAAATGAATGAAAAAGCCGCCATGCTCGGCATGAAAGACACTCACTACCAAGAGCCCACGGGTCTATCAAGTAAGAACCAGTCCAGCGCCAAAGATTTGGCCACATTGGTGGGCCATGCCTATCAAGATCCGTTGATCAGAGATTTCACCACCTCACCCAGTCACACGGTTGAAGTGGGGACCCGGCACATGAGTTTTCACACGACCAACCGCTTGGTCAAAAATCCGAACTGGGAAATTGGTTTGCAAAAAACCGGCTACATCAGCGAAGCTGGACAGTGCTTGGTCATGCAAACCAAAATTGCGGGTCGCCATCTCATCATGGTGCTCTTGGACTCTGCGGGGCATTTGAGCCGAATTGCAGATGCTGAGCGTGTGCGCCACTGGGTGGAAGTTCACCACTCGGGAATTTTGCCGCAAAGCTGACACACCTGCGCACCCAATGTCTCCATCTCAAGTCTCTCGGTGTCCAAGTGCATGGGAGATTTGGTGAGCAGTTTCTTGCAACTGCGTTAGCCACGACTCGTTGAGCCGGTCGGCCGGTGCAGAGATGGAGAGTCCCGCCACCAATTGACCTTGGTCGTCATAGATGCCACAGGCCATGCACTTCACCCCGAGTTCCAACTCCTCATTGTCACGGGCCACACCGCTTGCGCGCACCCGTTCGAGATCGAGCTCGAGTTTGGCAAACTCATCGAGACTATTCTTGGTGTTGCCCTTGAGTTGGGTGCGCATCGCATAGGCGTGCAGTTCTTGCGGGTTTTGGGTGGCCAAAAATAGCTTGCCCACCGACGTGAGGTGCAGGGGGGCGTGACCGCCAATGGCACGCACCACCTGCATGCCCGAGCGTTCGCTGTAGGCGCGCTCAATGTAGATGATCTCGTCGCCTTGACAAAGACTCAAATTGACCGATTGCTCAATGTGTCGATGCAACTCGCGCATGGGCTCCAGAGCCGCATCTCGCACATTGAGTCGCTCTTTCACGGCGTTTCCCAACTCCAAGAGTCTCAGTCCCAGGCGGTAACTGCCCACATCGGCCCGTTGCACATAGCGCCCGATGGCCAAGTCGTTCAAGATCCTGTGCGCAGTGGAGGGATGCAACTGGGTTTTTTCACTGATCTCTTTCAGACTCATCGCCTCTTGTCTTGAGGCCAAGAGGTCAATCAAGCTGAACATGCGCTGCAAGACTTGGATGGTGGGGGTCAATGCATCGGCGTGGATGGGCTGCGTGCCCAATTCATGGCTTGGCTTGCTTGACTCACTGGAGTGGCGATGAACCTTGTCGTTGTAATTCATATCGTCATCTTACTGGCTTTGCCCAAGAAGGGTTGAATTTTTTTAGTCCTGTGCCACTGCCCTCTCAGGTTCAGACCAGACCCCGCTTTGTAACAACTCATGGGGTCGATAGAGGGATTTGTAGCGCATTTTTTGGCTTTTTTCGATCAAATAGCCCAAATAGACATAGGGCAGGCCCAGTTGACGAGCTTGCTCGATTTGCCACAGCACGTTGTAGGTCCCAAGACTGCCCCGAGCCTTGGGGTCAAAGAATGTGTAAACCGCAGAGAGTCCATCATTCAAGACATCCAAAATCGAGACCATTTGCAAACTGGAGTCCCCGTTGGATGCCGGCTCAGCAGTCTTTGGGGTCCGGAATTCAACGATTCTGGAGTTCACCCGAGACTGCAGTAAAAACTGCGCATATTGGTCCATGCTGTCTTGGTCCATGCCCCCGCCTTGGTGGCGCGAGGCTTGGTAGCTCAAGTAGAGTTCGTAGTGCTCTTTCACAAAGCTCAAACGCGAGATGCGAACTTCCAAGTGCTGGTGTTTATTGTGCGCACGCGCTTGGCTGCGATTGGGCTTGAAGTCAAGTGCTCTCACGCGAAGTGGAATGCAGGCTTGACAGTTGTCGCAGTGGGGGCGGTAGGTGAAGAGGCCTGAGCGGCGAAAGCCCTGGGCCACCAACTCGGAGTATACATCGTTGTTGATCAAGTGTCCTGGCGAGGCCACTTGTGAGCGCGCTTGCAAGTCCTGCAAGTAACTGCATGGATAAGGCGCAGTGGAGTAAAACTGTAGGCTTTGAAGGGGCAGTTCGTGGGGATGGGTCACGCCAGACTCAATGAAGGATGAATTTTTTGCCAGTATATCGGGTTAAAGTCCCACACGGGGTCCGTGCATTGCAAGGCCTCTTGGACGACTTCTAAAAAGTCGCTCCTGGCCATGGGCCGTGCTCCCAGGCTTTTCAGATGAGGGGTTTGTTGTTGGCAGTCGATCAGTTCAATGTGTTGGGCTCGGCAAAACGCCACCAAGGCGCCCAATGCAATTTTGGAGGCGTCGCTTGCCAGGCTGAACATGGACTCGCCAAAGACCGCGCGACCTAGGGCCACGCAATAAAGACCCCCCACCAACTCGCCATCGATCCAGGTCTCCACACTGTGGGCCAGACCCAAGCGGTGCAACTCGGTATAAGCTTGCACCATCTCGGGTGTGATCCACGTGCCGCCTTGGCCGGTGCGGCTCGCGCCCGCGCAGGCTTGGATGACCCTTGCAAAATCACTGTCAAAGCGAACTTCGCAAGCGCGCTGCGATGTGAAGTGTTTGAGGGTTTTTAAAAAAGAGCGGTGCAGTTTGAACTCTTGGGTGTGCAGCACCATGCGCGGCTCGGTGCTCCACCACAAGATCGGCTCACCCGAGCTGAACCAGGGAAAAATCCCGTGTCGATAGGCCTCCACCAGGCGACTGGGGGACAAGTCGGCTCCGGCGGCCAGGAGGCCCGGTGCAGGTGAGTCTGCCCCCCATGCCTCAGAGACATCGGGGAAAGGGTCTTGGGTCTTTAGAAAGGTCAGGGCGGGCGAGGATGGAGTCTTTGATCTCATTTTTATGGCATGATAGAGGGTTTTCTAGGCTATGCCAAGCCGTGTGCGGTTGAGTCTGGTGTGGGTGAACATTGCAAGCGCTTGGCACAGCTTTCAATGGCGTGGCACCTATTGCACATGCGTTTTTCAAAAATTTTCCAAGTTTGAGTGGTGTTGATGCGTTCTTGGGTCATTGATCTATTGAAATTTTTGGGTGCCCAATGCATCGTCATCCACCATTTGATGGCGCATGGGCCCATGGCAGATGTGCTCGAGCGCGAGTACCCCAATGCTGTGGATGCCATCTTCACCTATTCTCGCTTGGCAGTTCAAATGTTTTTGGTGATCGCGGGCTTTTTGGCCGCGAAGTCCTTGATGCGCGCGCGCGGGACACACCTGGGCGACTTGCTGCTCAAGCGTTATCTTCGTTTGGCGCCTTTTTATGTGTTGAGCTTGTTCATTTGCGTGTTGGTGGTGGGCGCCTTGGGTGGTGTGGTCGATCAAGATTGGGTGCGCGATTCGGTCAGTGGGACTCAAATCTTGGCCCACGCGTTGATGCTCCAAGGTGTACTCCATGTGCCCTCTATTTCAGCAGGTGTATGGTACGTTGCCATTGATTTTCAGCTCTTTGCATTGGTCGCCGTGGTCGCTTCTATTTGTGGCAACGCGGGTGCTGGGCGCATCAAAATCACCGCCCAGTTGCTGTGGGTTTTGGCCGCCATGTGCGTGTCTTCGCTTTGGATTTTCAACCAATTTGAGTGGTTCGATGATTGGGCGATTTATTTCATGGGTGCATACGGCCTTGGACTGCTGGCCGCTTTTGCCTCTCAATTCAACAACACCCGAACTCTCTTTTTCACGGTTTGGCTCTTGGGCCTTGCGTCGCTGGCGCTCTCGTGGCGACTTCGCATTGTGGTGGCCTTATTCAGTGCGGCTTTGTTGTTCTTTTATGCGGATCACTCAGGGCAGGCCTTGGGCCGTGTCTTCAAGCGCGTCTTGGCCCAATTGGGCAATGCGGCCTATGCGACTTTTTTGAGTCACTTCGCGTTGGTGGTGGTCTTTAGTGCCATTTGGAACGCTGCACACTTGCAAGGGCTCATGTGGGCGCTCTCCATGGTGGTGCTGTGCTGGCTCACCGCCACGGCTTGGGGTTTGGTGCTCAATCGATTGGTGGAGCCTACTTTGAATCGATGGATCATTGATATTCAGTTTTGGTGGACTCGCTTGGGGAGTGACCAGTCATTCGCCTGTGTGGCGGCGCAATTGACTGCCTGGTTTGGGGGCTTTGGCGCCTTGGCGCTCGCCATGGCAAGCTGAGTGTGTATGCTGTTGAGCCAATGGAGGGCGGGTTTTCTTGCTGTACCCGATCGTTTCCACTAAGCTTGGAGTCGGGATTCTTTTTGTAAACTTCTCCGATCCTAAAAGATCGAGATGGAAAGAGCGAAATTGGGCCTATCTTTGCAGGCGATTGTGCTGATTATTTTTTGTGCCAGGGACCAAATTTAACTATGAAATTCAAATCAATCGCTTGGAGTGTGGGGGTGGTGGCCGTTTTGGCAGGGTTGGTGGGGTACCGGCTTTGGCCCAAAACTGACGACGCTCCCAAGGGTGCCCCAGAGCCAGCCGTGAGTTTGCAACAAGTCACTCCCAAGGACGTGGCCTTCAATTTGAGTCTCAATGGGTCGGTGACTTCCATGAGAACGGTGGATGTGCGTGCGCAAATCACCAATGTGGTCAAACAAGTGTTGGTGCGTGAAGGACAGTTTGTGACGCAAGGCCAAGTGCTCTTTGTCCTGGATGACCGGACCGACCGTGCCAACGTCGAAAAGCTCAAAGCCCAATTGATGCGCGACAAAGCCTTGGCACTCGATCAAGATAGGCAGTTCGCCCGTGCGCAAGAACTTAAAAGCAAGAACTTTGTCTCCCAAGGCTCTGTGGACACGACCCTCAGTTTACGCGACGCCCAAATGGCAACCGTCAAGAGCGATGAATCTGCCTTGGAGGCGGCACTTGTGGCGTTGGATTTTGACACCATTCGAGCCCCGATCTCGGGTCGCACAGGCATCATCAATGTCTTTCCTGGCACCTTGGTGATCCCACAAACGACTTCATTGGTGACGGTGACCCAACTCGACCCCATCTCGGTTCAGTTCAGCGTGCCTGAGGGCAGCTTGGCTCAATTGCAACAAACGTTGGCCGAGTCAAAAAAATCGAAAACCCCCAACGTTCAAGTCAAAGTGCCCAATGCCGCGAAATCGGTCTCAGGGTTTTTGTATTTTGTCGACAATTTGGTGGATCCCAACTCAGGAACCATCCGTGCCAAGGCCGAATTTGGCAACAGCAAGGAGACCTTGTGGCCAGGCCAGTTTGTGCAAACCACCATCAATTTGGGGACCTTAAAGGATGCACTCTCCATTCCCTCCAAAGCCGTGGTCAATAGCCCCAACGGAAAATTTGTTTACGTGGTGGGTGAAGATCAAATCGCTGTGCCAAAGCCCATCAAGACCATTTATCTCCATGATGAAGACATGGTGGTGGAAGGCCTTGCTGCAGGAGATCAAGTGGTATTGGATGGCAAACAAAATGTGCGCCCCAATGCCAAAGTGAGGGTGGTGACCCCGGGGGCTGGCAAATCATCGGGCAACAAAGAACCTGGAGCCACAACTCCCAGTGCTCCTGGCGCATCCAGTACCTCGAGCACGCCCAGTACTTCTGGTACTTCTAGTCCTTCTAGTACTCCCAGCACTCCCAGCACTCCCAAGCCATGAACATTCCTCAGTTGTGTATCCAGCGACCGGTGATGACGGTGCTGTTGAGCTTGGCCACCGTCTTTGCTGGGCTCATCGCTTATGGCAAAATTCCCGTCTCTGCCTTGCCGACGTTCAACACGCCCGTGATCAGTGTGACGGCCTCCTTTCCAGGCGCCTCTCCCGAGACCATGGCGGCATCGGTGGCCCTGCCACTGGAGAAGCAGTTCTCCACCATCGATGGCATCAACGTCATCAGTTCGACCAATATTTTGGGTGGAACCACCATCAACTTGGAGTTCAATTCCAATAAAAACATCGACTTGGTGGCCGTGGACGTGCAAGCCGCTTTGCTCAGAGCGCAAAGGACCTTGCCTGTTGAAATGACCCTGCCTCCTTCCTATCGAAAGGTCAATCCGGCAGACTCGCCCATTCTCTTTTTGTCGCTGGCTTCGGCTTCGATGAGCATGTCCGAGCTCAATGATTATGCGGAAAATTTAATTGCCCCCACCATCTCCACGGTGAGCGGTGTCGCCTTGGTCAATGTGTTTGGTCAAAAGCGCTTTGCGGTTCGCATCCGCGCCAACCCCCAGGCTTTGGCGTCTCATGGGCTCACGATGGATGACGTGATGAGCGCTGTCAACTCCAACAACTCCAACACACCGGTGGGGATCTTGGATGGTCCCAAGCAAATGCTCACCATCACGGCCAACAAGCAGTTGACCAAGTCCAGCGAATTTGCCAATGTGATCGTGGTCTCACGCCCCAATGGGGTGGTGCGCCTACGGGACGTGGCCACGGTCGAAGACAGCTATGAGTCGGTGCGCACCCAGGCGAGCTATCAAGGCAAGACCTCCATCGTCTTGGCCATCCAGCGCCAACCCAATGCCAACACCGTGGAAGTGATTGACTCGATCAGGAGTCTCTTGCCCCGTTTTAAGTCTCAACTGCCCGCATCGGTTGAGATCTTGCCCTTGAATGACCGATCGATCTCTGTGCGAGAGGCGATTCATGATGTTCAACTGTCATTGGCTCTCACGGTGATTTTGGTCATCATGGTGATTTTGATGTTCATCCGTCGCACCATGGCCACCATCATCCCGACCCTCAGTTTGCCCGTGTCTTTGATTGGTGCTATATCGCTCCTGTATGCCTTTGGCTACAGTTTGGACAATATTTCTCTCTTGGGCATCACCTTGGCCGTGGGGCTCGTGGTGGACGATGCGATTGTGATGCTCGAGAACATAGTGCGCCACATTGAAGACGGCATGACGCCCATGCAAGCCTCGCTCAAAGGCGGCAAGGAAATGGCCTTCACGATTGTGTCGATCTCTTTGTCCTTGGTGTCGGTTTTTATTCCAATTTTCTTCATGCCTGGCGTCATTGGTCTTTTGTTTCACGAGTTTGCCGTGGTGGTGGGCTTGTCGGTGCTGGTCTCTGCCGTGGTGTCCCTCACCTTGGTGCCGATGCTGTGTTCTCGTTTTTTACCCCAACACCAGGCAAATGAACACGCGCAGGAAAATGTGTTTGGGCGTTGGTTTGAAGCGGCGTTCAAAGCGGTGTTGGATGCCTATGAAAGCTCATTGGAAGTGGCGCTCAACCATCGCCGTTGGGTGCTCTTGGTGGCCTTCATCACCTTTGGTTTGACCGTCTGGCTTTACCAGATCAGTCCCAAGGGTTTTTTCCCAGAAGAGGACATTGGCCAAATCCAAATCACCACCGAAGCCTCGGAGGATATCTCTTTTAGAGAGATGGTGCGCATTCAAAATATCATCGCAGACACCATCAGCCATGACCCGTCGGTGGCCTATGTGCAGTCCTTTGTCGGCTCGGCCTCGTTCTCGCCCAGCGCCTTGAACTCGGCGCGCATCTTCGTGGTTTTGAAGCCCTTGAGTGAGCGCCCCCGCATTGGTTTGGTGATTGAGCAGTTGCGCAAAAAAGCCCGTTATCCAGGGTTTGGGGTCTACATGCGGCCTGTGCAAAACTTGCAACTCGGTGGTAGGCAAAGTAAAAGCCGCTATCAGTATGCTTTGCAAAGCGTGAATGCCGATTCTTTGAATGAATGGTCCAATAAGTTGCAGCAAAAAATGCGAGGTGACCCGACTTTCCGCGACGTCACGAGTGACTCACAGTTAAGGGGTTTGCAAGTCAATGTGAATTTTGACCGTGACAAGGCAGGCGCCCTGGGCGTTTCAAGCCAAGACATTCGAAGTGCCCTCTACAACGCCTTTGGCGACCGACAAGTATCGACCATTTTTACGCCCGTCAATAGCTATTCTGTGATCATGGAGGCGCCCAACGAGAATCGCGAGTTTGAAGATTCGATTGGCAACATTTTCGTGCGCTCCAAGCTCTCTGGTCAGATCGTGCCACTGTCGAGCTTGGTGACGGTCACAAGAGCCGTGGGGCCCACCGCTGTGAATCACCAAGGACAGCTCCAGGCGGTGACGATTTCGTTCAATTTGGCGCCTGAGTCTGCTCTTGGTGAGGCGACCAAAAAAATTGCGCAGTTCTCCCAAGAGCTACAAATTCCGTCTACCATCATCACCAATTACGGAGGCGATGCGGCCGTCTTTCAAAACACCCAGGGCAGCCAAGTGATGTTGCTCTTGGTGGCCGTTCTCGTGATTTACATCTTGCTGGGTGTTCTCTACGAGAGCTATGTCCATCCATTGACCATCTTGGCCGGTTTGCCCTCGGCTGCGGTGGGCGCACTTTTGTTTTTATGGTTCTTCAAGATTGACCTCACTTTGATTGCCACCATCGGCATTTTGATGCTGATTGGTATTGTCAAAAAGAACGCCATCATGATGATTGATTTTGCGCTGGAAGCCCAGCGCCACGAAGGCATGCACCCCGAGCAGGCCATTCGCCGCGCGTGTGTGCTGCGCTTTAGGCCCATCATGATGACCACCTTCGCCGCGCTCATGGGCGCTTTGCCCATCTCCTTGGGGCTTGGCGCGGGGGCGGAGTTGCGCGCGCCCCTGGGCATCGCCGTGGTGGGTGGATTGCTGTTTTCTCAAGTGATCACGCTCTACATCACGCCAGTGATCTATCTCTACTTGGAGCGCTGGGCCGGTAAGGGGCCCATGGAAATCACGCACGACATGATTGTCTGATCGCCTGATGGCCATGTATCCTTGCCAGCCTGGAGTGCATTGGACTGATCCAAAGAAAACTGTATGATCCGCAAAGTTTGAGGTGCAGTGATGCCCAAGGCAACTCCAAACTGCACCCAGCCTCAGGGCCCAGCCTCGTTGAACAGGGCTTTTCGGGATAACCCTGAAAATGGGCCTTGCTTGCCAATGCTAAGCTCGTAGAGATTAATAAGAGGGAAAAAAGATGAAACTGTCCATCAATGAACGCGTGTATGAACTTGATGTGGAGCCAGAGATGCCCCTGTTGTGGGCGCTCAGAGACGAGCTCGATATCAAGGGGCCCAAATTTGGTTGTGGAGTCGCACAGTGTGGCTCTTGCACGGTCCTCTTGAATGGTGAGCCTGTGCGCTCGTGCTCCTACCCAGTCTCGGCCGCAGTGGGTCAGCAAGTGGTGACGATCGAGGGCTTGGAGAAAAAAGGCCATCTCCATCCCGTGCAACAAGCTTGGATTGACCATGAAGTGCCCCAGTGTGGTTATTGCCAAGGTGGACAAATGCTCGCCGCTGTGGCGCTCTTGAAAAAGAAACCCAAGCCCACCGATGACGACATCGACGCGGCCATGACCAATATTTGCCGCTGTGGCACCTATGCTCGAATTCGTGCGGCCATCCACGCCGTTGCCAACAAAGGAGTTTCAGCATGAGCAACACCTTCACTGACGTGTCCACCGCTGTGGCCCAGGATCCCGCCAAGCGCGACTTTCTCAAACTCAGCACCAGCGTGGGCGTGAGCTCAGGTTTGGGGTTCTCGCTTGGCTTTGTATTGCCTGGCGCACAAGCGGCCACCGCCGCAGCCTCCAACACGCCCCAAAAGGTCAACGCTTGGATTGAAATTCAACCCGATGAGAGCATCATCATTCGCTACGCCCGTGCAGAAATGGGTCAAGGCTCGAGCACCTCTGCCCCCATGCTGGTGGCCGATGAATTGGAAGCCGATTGGAAAAAAGTGACGGTCCAATACGCCACGGCGGAGGCCAATTTGGCGCAAAAGCGCATTTATGGCGACATGGCCTCTGTGGGTTCGCGCACGATCCAAGACTCGCATGAGTATTTGAGGAAAGCCGGTGCCACAGCACGCGAGATGCTCATCGTGGCCGGTGCCAATGCCATGGGTGTGCCATCCTCCGAGTGTGTGGCCAAGCTCGGGGTGGTCTACCACACCCCCAGTCAAAAGAGCATGACCTATGGCAAACTGGCTTTGGCTGCTTCTCAGCTCAATGCGCCAGCCAATGTGGCGTTGAAGGACTCCAAGGATTGGAAGATCATTGGCAAGTCCATCAAGCGTCGTGAGATTCCCGACATCGTGCGCGCCAAAATCCGCTATGGCATCGATACCCAATTGCCTGGTATGGTGTACGCTGCGGTGGCGTCTTGCCCCGTTTTCAATGGCAAGGTCAAGTCCTTGGACAGCAGCAAAATTGACAATCGCCGCGGTATCAAAAAAGTCCTCAATATGGGGGATTTTGTGGCGGTGGTGGCGGACAACTGGTGGCGGGCCAAAGAGGCCTTGAAGGATGTCAGCATCGAGTGGGATGTGCCTGAGAAGAACGCCAAGCTGTCCTCTTCGTCTTTGATGGAGTACTTCAAAGAGGGCCTCACGCAGTCCGAAGTTGCCGTTGCGAGAAAAGAGGGTGACACCTTGGCCGCGCTCACTGCCGCAGGCAGCAAAGTCATCGAAGGCGAGTATTTCACGCCTTACTTGGCCCATTCAACCATGGAGCCCATGGGCTACACCGGATGGCTGCAAGATGAAAAACTCGAAATCTGGACTTCCACACAAAGTGCCGAGGCCACGTTGGCGGTATCGGCCAGGGCTGCGGACGTGAAGCAAGAAAACGTCAAAGTGCACCCCGTGCAACTCGGCGGTGGCTTGGGTCGTCGTGGAGGCTCACAAGACTTTTCTATCCAAGGCGCAAGAATTGCCCGCGCCATGTCACCCTTGCCCGTCAAGATGCTATGGACGCGCGAAGAAGACACGCAGCACGATTTTTATCGACCTGCGTCATTGATCAAATTCAGGGGCGCGCTAGGTAGCGATGGTCGCATCGAGGCACTTCACATCCGTGTGAGCGCGCCCTCGATTCTGTCGTCGCTCTTGAAGTTGCCCCTCCCCGGCGGAGTCGACCCCCAGGCTGTTGCCAGTCTTCGAGACCACCCTTACGCCAACCCCAACTCCTTGGTGGAGTACGCACAGCACGACACCAATGTGCCGGTGGGCTTTTGGAGGTCGGTGGGACACTCGCAAAACCCATTCATGCGCGAGTCCTTCATTGATGAATTGGCGCACGCTTCTGGCAAAGACCCCTTGGAGTTTCGTCTGGCCAATCTGTCGGAAAAACGCCCCAAAGACAAGGCCATTTTGCTCGCTGTGACCAAAGCGGCCAATTACGGCACACCTTTGCCCAAAGGCGTGTTTCGCGGCATTGCCGAGACCGAAGGCTATGGCAGCTACACGGCATGTGTGTGCGAAGTCTCCGTCAATGCTCAGCAGCAAATCAAAATTCACCGCATCGTGGTGGGCATTGACCCTGGCTACGCCGTCAATCCAGACAACATCCAAGCCCAACTCCAAGGCAGCATGGTGCATGGCTTGAGTGCGATTTTCTGGGGGGAAATCACCTTGAAGGATGGCCGAGTGGAGCAGTCCAACTTCCACGACTACCGCATGATGCGGTTGAATGAGATGCCCAAAGTGGAGACTGTGATTGCGCCAACGGGTGGATTTTGGGGTGGTGTGGGCGAGCCCGCTCAAGCGCCTCTTGGTCCAGCACTTGCCAACGCCATCTTCAATGCAACGGGCAAACGCATTCGCTCTTTCCCGCTCAAGAACCACGGCTTTACATTGGCCAAGGCTTAATTCAAACCCAGCTCACTCAAGCCTCGAGAGACACCCTTCTTAGGCTTGGGGTTGGGCGTGCAAAGCGCAGGTCCTCGCCCGTCTTTTTAGGCCTTGGCTGGGACTATAATCGAGCAGTGCTCCGCTTGGAGTTTGCTGTCTTGGATTGCCCAAAGCCCAGTAGCCCAAAGCCCATGCAACCATGGGCTTTTTTGTTGCCGGCTCTGCTCGCGATGCTTGGACATGCGCAGTCAACAACCCATTTGCCTAGGTCACTTTTAGGAAGATCCACACATGACAGCCGACAACTCAAAAATCATCTATACCTTGACCGATGAAGCGCCATTGTTGGCGACCGCATCCTTTTTGCCCATCATTCGCATCTTTGCCAAGCCCGCGGGCATCGAGGTCGCTCAGAGCGACATTTCTGTGGCGGCCCGTATTTTGGGTGAGTTTCCTGAGTTTTTGACCGATGCACAAAAACTGCCCGACAATTTGGCCGAGCTCGGGCGCTTGACACTCTTGCCCGAGACCAACATCATCAAGCTGCCCAACATCAGTGCCTCGGTCCCGCAACTCGTGGCCTGTATCCAAGAGTTGCAAAGCAAGGGCTTTGCACTCCCGAACTTTCCAGAAGATCCCAAGAGCGACGCTGATAAATCCATCCGCGCTCGCTACTCCAAGTGCATGGGCTCGGCGGTGAACCCTGTGCTTCGTGAGGGCAACTCGGACCGGCGAGCTCCCTTGGCCGTCAAAAACTTCGCTCGCAAAAACCCCCACAGCATGGGCGAGTGGAGCCAAGCCTCTCGCACCCACGTTGCCACCATGACGCACGGAGACTTCTATCACGGTGAGAAGTCCATGACCTTGGACAAGGCACGTGAAGTGCGAATGGAAGTGCTCACACAAAGCGGTAAAACAGTGGTCCTAAAACCCAAGCTCTCCTTGCTGGCTGGTGAGATCATTGACAGCATGTTCATGGGCAAAAAAGAGCTGTGTGAGTTCTTTGAAGAACAAATGCAAGATGCCAAAAAGACAGGCATGCTGTTTTCTTTGCACTTGAAAGCCACCATGATGAAGGTCTCTCACCCCATCGTGTTTGGTCATGCAGTTCGGGTGTACTACAAAGACGTTTTTGCCAAACACGCCAAGCTCTTTGAAGAAATCGGTGTCAATGTCAACAATGGCTTGGTCAACCTCTATGACAAACTGCAAACCTTGCCCGCTGCAAAACGAGACGAGGTGTTGGCCGACATGAAAGCCTGTGCTGCAACGCGTCCTGAGTTGGCGATGGTCGACTCAGACAAAGGCATCACCAATTTGCACGCGCCCAATGATGTGATTGTGGACGCGTCCATGCCCGCCATGATCCGTGTGGGTGGCAAGATGTATGACGCCGCAGGCAAACCCCAAGACACCAAGGCTGTCATTCCAGAGAGCACCTTTGCTCGCATTTACCAAGAGACCATCAATTTTTGTAAAACCAATGGTCGCTTCGATCCCAAAACCATGGGAACGGTGCCCAATGTGGGCTTGATGGCGCAGCAAGCCGAGGAGTACGGCTCGCACGACAAAACCTTTGAAGCTCCAGAGGCTGGTCAAGCCCGCATTGTGGACAACGCCACGGGCGAAGTACTCTTGAGCCAAGATGTGGGTGAGGGCGACATTTGGCGCATGTGCCAAGTCAAGGATGCACCCATCCGCGACTGGGTGAAGTTGGCCGTGACTCGCGCTCGCAACTCTGGCATGACTGCGGTGTTTTGGTTGGACCCCTATCGCCCACACGAAGCCGAGTTGATTAAAAAGGTCAATGTCTATTTGAAAGACCATGACACCAAAGGACTGGATATTCAGATCATGTCCCAAGTGCGTGCCATTCGTTTTTCCCTCGAGCGTGCCATTCGTGGAATTGACACCATTTCAGTCACCGGCAACATCTTGCGCGACTACTTGACCGATTTGTTCCCCATCATGGAATTGGGCACCAGCTCCAAAATGCTCTCCATCGTGCCGTTGATGGCAGGTGGCGGCTTGTATGAGACTGGGGCGGGTGGTTCTGCTCCAAAGCACGTCAAGCAACTCTTGGAAGAAAACCATTTGCGTTGGGATTCCTTGGGGGAATTCTTGGCGCTGGCGGCCAGCATTGAGGAGCTCGGTATCAAGACCCACAACAACAAAGCCAAGCTCGTGGCCAAGGCGCTTGATGCGGCCACGGGACAGTTGCTCAACAACAATAAAAACCCTTCCCCCAAGACGGGCGAACTTGACAACCGTGGTAGCCAGTTTTACTTGGCGCTCTATTGGGCGCAAGAGTTGGCCGCTCAGACCGAGGACAAGGAGTTGCAAGCGCATTTCACTCCCTTGGCCAAGGCCTTGGCAGACAATGAGAAAAAGATCGTTCAAGAGCTCTTGAGCGTTCAAGGCAAAGCGGTGGACATTGGAGGCTATTTCCTGCCCGATGTGAAGAAAATGACCGAAGTCATGCGCCCAAGCACCACCTTCAACCAAGTGTTGGCCTCGGCTTGATCAAAGGCCCTCATTTCAAACCTCAAGGTCTGCTGTTGTCACTGCACCTTGATGGCCGTTGAAGGGGGGCTCTTGTTGGCTGGTCATGACCATTGCTTCTATGTCCAATTCCTCGCAATCTAAATCAGCCTTTGCTCAACATCGGCGCTACGGCATGGTCTTGGGGCTACGCTTTAGTCTGGGATCTGGGCTGATGGCGTTGTCGTCTTTGATGGGGTTGGGGTTCGCGCGGAGTGCATCCGCCAAGGATGATCCGGTCGAGCACATGATGACCTCGGGTAAATTGCGCACGATGCAAGACATGCTCGCTGGCATTCATGGCCATGACTTGCATGAGAGTCAACTCAAACGCGAGGGCATTGAGTTGCAACTGTCCATTTTGGCCGACAATGGCAACTCCGTGCCTTTGGGGGTGAGTGTCAATTCGCCCATGACCCCAGAGAGCCATATTCAAGACATTTATTTGCTGTCTCAACGCAACCCGGTCCTCGTGATGGCCCATCTTCAATTGGGGCCATGGAATGGCAGGGCAGAGCTCAATACCCGGGTGCGTTTGGCGGGTTCTCAAAAGGTCGTTGCTCTGGCGCGCACGAACAAAGACCAGTGGCTCATGGACAGTGCCGATATCATCGTGACGGAGTCGGCTTGCGTGGATGCCTCCAATTGAGCAGGCAAGCATGGCGAACAACCAATTCAAGACCCTGGCATATCCATGAACGCACGACTGATCTGGCCCAAAACGATTTCCAAGGGTGATGTGGTCAAGGTTCGCCTATTGATCCAGCACCCCATGGAGACCGGTTACTTGCAAGACATGACTGGTCACTTGATTCCTCGCAATGTCATTCAATGGGTGAGTTGCGTGTATGACGGTCAAGAAGTGCTGCGAGCGCAGACCTCCTCAGGAATTGCCGCCAATCCATTTTTTGAGTTTTACGTCAGGGCCACGGTCACGGCTTTGATGGTGGTCGCTTGGCGTGACGATGATGGTCAACTGGGGGAATTGCGTCAACTCATGACCGTGCAGTCTTGATGGGAGTGAGGCTGGGCATGAGCTGTGTTCAACTCTTGAACGCAGGGAGACCTAAATTGATCGTTGGTTCACTCGCTTCATCAATTCCTCGGCAGTCTCTTTTCTTTCGCTGTAACGATCGGTGAGGAATGGTGAGACCGAGCGAGTCAATAGAGTGAACTTCACGAGCTCTTCCATCACATCAACAACTCGGTCATAGTAGGCGGAAGGCTTCATTCGATTGTTTTCATCAAACTCCAGAAAAGCCTTGGCGACTGAGGATTGATTGGGGATCGTGATCATGCGCATCCATCGGCCTAAAATTCGCATTTGGTTGACTGCATTGAAAGATTGTGACCCACCATTGACTTGCATGATGGCAAGAGTTTTACCTTGAGTTGGTCTCACCGCCCCGATGCTCAAAGGAATCCAATCGATTTGTGATTTCATGAGTCCCGTCATCGCACCGTGGCGTTCGGGACTGGACCAAACCATGCCTTCGGACCACTGAACCCATTGCCTGAGTTCAACCACCTTGCTGTGGCTCTCTGGCGCCTCATCAACCAGGGGTAGGCCTGAGGGGTTGAAAATTTTCGTCTCACACCCCATCGCAATCAAAAGCCTAGAGGCTTCCTCGGCCAAGAGTCGACTGAAGGATCGCTCCCGAAGGGATCCATATAAAAGCAAAATCCTTGGAGCATGCGCAATGGTCTGAAAATTCTGAAACTGATCCAAAGCGGGCCGGTTGAAAAGGTCAAGGTCAATGTGGGGTAAATCGGTCATGATTTTGGCAATGGATTCGTGGGTGGGGCTGAATGGATCAGGGTTGAGTAGATTGTAATAAAAACTTCAAATTTAATGTTTATATTTCTGTTATTATAGAAATATGAAAAACTCAGATGCCATTGCTGCATTTCTTGCTCTAGGGCAAGAATCGAGACTCAATGTCTTTCGCCTCATCGTTCAAAAAGGCGATGTCGGTTTGACGCCGTCACAAATCATCGAACACCTGGGTATTCCCAATGCCACATTGAGTTTTCACCTCAAGGAGTTGATGAATGCCAAGTTGCTTCAAGTCGAACGACAAAGCAGACATCTGATTTACCGCCCGAATGCCATGTTGGTTCAAAAACTGAGCGAATTTTTATTGGACAACTGTTGCTCAGGAAAATCTTGCATGCCCAATGAATCCTTTAAAAAAGTGAAAAATAAATGAAAAAGTACAACATCTTGTTTTTATGCACCCACAACTCATCGCGATCGGTTTTGGGCGAAGCACTGGCATCGACTCATCCAAGTGGTTTATTTGTGGGTTTCTCAGCCGGTTCAACGCCTGGCACATCGGTCAATCCTATTGCAGCAGAGCTTGCTCAAGAAATTGGCTATGACCCCAGCAAACTTAGAAGCAAGAGTTGGGATGAATATGCTTTACCCGATGCCCCAAAGATGGACTTCATCATCACTGTGTGTGATCAAGCTGCTGGAGAAGTTTGCCCTTATTGGCCAGGCCAACCAGTCTCAGCTCATTGGGGATTTCCTGATCCATCCCAGGTCCAAGGAACACCACAAGAAAAGAGACATGCTTTTTTGACTGTCATGCATGGATTGAAGAAGCGGATCGACTTTCTGGCAGTCATGCCCTTGGGTACATTGACTGCAATGAGCTTACAAGAGGTGCATGCAAAATTATGAAAAATTATGCATCTGAATACGTTGGTACCACTCTACTTCTTGCAATCGTTGCGGGTTCAGGCCTGATGGGGGAGACCTTGGGCGCGGGAAACGCTGCAGTTGCCTTGCTGGGCAATAGTATTGCAACTGGTGCTGGTCTTTATGTACTGATTGTGGTGTTGGGTCCAATTTCTGGTGCTCACTTCAATCCACTCGTGAGTATGATGAGTTGGAGATTGGGGCATCTGGGCTTGAAGACGATGATTGGTTATTGGGTGTGCCAATTCACTGGAGCCATCTCTGGGATATGGATCACTCACTTGATGTTCAGTTTGCCCATTATTCAAGAGTCAACCAAAGCCAGAAATGGATTGGGAATTTGGGTCAGTGAACTTGTCTCAACGTTGGTTTTGTTGGCGGTCATTCGTCTTGGTGATAAATCGGCCAAAGACCAGATGCCCATGTTGGTGGCGATGACTGTCACTGCAGGTTATTGGTTTACATCATCTACTTTTTTTGCCAATCCCGCTGTGGCGTTTGCAAGAAGTTTGACCAATACATTTGTAGGCATTGCTCCTCAAGATGTCCAAGGATTTGTGACTGCTGAGCTATTGGCTGTTTTTTTTATCGTCATATTTTTTGGTAAAACCAAGACTGCAACATAATGTAATTTTTTCCATAGGTCACTTAATATAGGTAACTTAATATAGGTAACTTAGATTCGGTTCAAATAGTCCGAGTCGATCCAGGGTTTTGGGATTTGACTCGGAATGCAGTTGCACAAAATACACATCGATGATTGGTCTGAACCAAAGTCGTGCAAATGTGCATAACTTCAAATGGGTGATTTTGATTGAATATGAGCAAATCTGGGCGAGTGGAACCATCGTGTCCGCTCATTGATGACTCGTCAAGATCCCTGAGTGTGATGAGGCTTCACGCCTATCATTTTTAACACTTCAATTGATGTATGACAACAACTTTGAGGATTAAAAGTTTAGCATTGGATTTTGGCTTCAACTCATTGCTAAAAATATCAATGAACCGAATGTTGTGCTCATTTCAAATCGCAACTTGAACGTGATTCATCATTGCGAAGTATGGGGCTTCCTTGCTACGTAGCGCTCGATAGCGAGGTATCAATTCCTGATAAATGAATGGGAAACCAATATTTTGAAGATGCTCTAAATGGTTTCTAATCAATCCAAGAATTTGCCCGCCATCAAGAAAATACCGGCGAGTATTTGGGTGCTCGGTTTTGTGAGTATGTTGACAGACATTTCAACAGAGATGATTCATAGTTTGCTGCCAATGTTTTTGGTGAGCACCATGGGAGCCAGCGTTTTGATTGTCGGTCTTATTGAGGGTGTTGCTGAATCAACTGCCTTGATGATGAAGGTTTTTTCTGGAAGTTTGAGTGATTTCTTGGGTCGACACAAAACCTTGGTGGTGGCTGGATATGGATTAAGCGCTCTAACAAAGCTAATTTTCCCTGTGGCCTTGTCGATTCAAGTTATTCTTGGCGCTAGATTTCTTGATCGAATTGGCAAGGGAATCAGAGATGCTCCAAGAGATGCGCTAATTGCCGATATTACCCCACTGGACGTCCGTGGCGCTGCTTTTGGATTAAGACAATCTTTGGACTCTGTAGGTGCATTTTTGGGGCCTTGCATCGCAGTGATTTTGATGCTGGTTTGGGCGAACGAATTTCGATGGGTGTTTTGGGTTGCAATCATCCCAGTAACCATTGCTGTAATTTTATTGATTCTTTTTGTCGATGAGATGAAAGTTGACCGTCCTTCAAATCCTCAAAATCCATTGAGTTTTAGAAGTTTGAAGAAATTGGATTTCAATTATTGGTCAGTCGTTTTAATTGGCTCCATGTTGGGATTTGCTAGGTATAGCGATGCATTTTTGGTTTTGCGTGCTTACGACAGTGGAATTCCAATGTATTTGGTTCCGTTAGTATTGGTTGTCATGAATATTGTTTATGCTTTGGTCGCATATCCATTTGGAAAATTGTCGGACAGGGTTGGATACGCAAATCTTTTAAAGTGTGGTGTTATCACACTGTTATTTTCGAATTTAATATTGGCATATGGCCACCACTTTGGATACGTCTTGATGGGTGTTTCATTGTGGGGTCTTCATATGGGACTCACTCAAGGACTCATGGCCACCATGATTGCTGATGTCGCCCCTGAGGATCTGAGAGGTACAGCGTATGGTGTTTTTAATTTATTTTTAGGTGTGTCAATGCTCGTATCGAATGCAATTTCTGGGCTGATATGGGATCACTACGGCGCAGAATTTACTTTTTACTTTAGCGCGTTAATTTGTTCTTTGTGTTTTATTTTTTTATTGTCCAATGTCATGAAATTTCGCTATACCCCAGCAAGCTGAGATAATTTATACGCGGTGGCTCAAACCTACCCAATAGCTAACTTTGGCCTCAATCTTTGGTTAACTAAAAACCATTTTTAGTTAACCATTCATTGACTACAGGCATCCAAAATTTACCCCCCATGGTTTGAAGCGAGTGGCCATTGTCGCCAACAGCTGGGGCAGCAAAAAATTCTACTGTCCCTGTTTTGGCAGCCGGATTGATGTTTTCTGTGAACGCTTTGAACCAAGCCTTGGGCGCATCTTCGCCCCAATATTTATCGTTGGCAGAATAAAGCCAAATACTGGGCACAACTGTTGTTTTTGCTGATTCACTAAGTACTTCACCAAGTCTGTCTGGTCGACATGATTGACCAGGGGATGCATCGGGATTGCCCCCTGTACCACCAGCGAAATTAATGCAACCCATCACGCCTGACCAGTTTTGACCACAGGCAGCAACAGTAGCAAGTCCTCCCACAGATTGTCCAACCAATAAGAGATGATTTTTATCTGCCCAGTTTTGAGTCATCAACCACGTATGGACGGCTTTTACTGCGTGGCTTGCTGCTTGAGCCGTTTTATTGAAATCAGGATTGCCTGTGCATATACTCCGGCTCCATCGCCCGCCATGGTCCTCTGGATCTTCTGTGTTGCTGTTGCCATAGCCTGGACGTGTGGGTGCAACTACAGCATATCCTTTGTTGTGCCAATAGCGAACAATATCCAAGTTCACGGGATTTTTTTGTGCAGCTCTTGCAGCCGCAGAGCCAGCTCTACCATGGGAAAAAATTACCACAGGCCACGATTCATTGGTTTGGCCAGAATGTCGACCAATCGGTTTGAACACCTGAACTGGAATTGTGATGTCGGTTGAAGAATAGGGTGAAGTGCTGACAACTACACTAAAAATTTCAGGACTCAATAATTTTTGATTGCTGTCTTGCGAGTTTGCACAATTACTGACAAAGTAGCAAGTTACTAAAAGCAGGATGTTAAATACTTTTTTCAATTGCATTGTGTTGATGTTGTGCAGTCGGTTGTTCAACGGCGGCAGTTTTATATCACTGAATTGTAAGAACTGTATTTTTTTGACTGGTACGACTTTAAAAATTTTAAAGACTCGTGTGGAGTAGGATGGTCTGCGCAATCTGGATACTCATGAAATGAGGTCTAGGTCGGCATGATCTCCTTTTTAATTTCTCATCATTAAAAAATAAAAAATGAATAAATAATTAAATTGATTAGAAGATCAACTTAAAACTGCTCTCTTGAATTTCTATTTTCTCTAACCTTTTGCCTATCATATCGGCGACATGATGCACTGACGTACCGTCTAAAACCGTTAGGATTGTTGAATTCAGGGCAGATGAAATACTTGAGGAAAGTTCTTTCCCGTCACCTGCAGTTAACTTTATGATATTTACCTTTGAAATTTCAATATCCCCCTTCTCTTTATTCCAAACTGGTTGGGTATCAACACAAAAATCGCCTGATTTTGCTGGTAATTTACTTGCCCATGTTCCGCACAGTTCAATTTTTTGACGATCCTTGTTAAATACTGTTACAGGCTGATCCAAAGTTATTGACAGCTTTTCTTTGGGGAATTTTTTGGCCACGCCAATATCAATTAAAGATTTAGGAATACTCAATGAAAACGACATTGCATAAGTACAAAAGAAACAAAGGTAAAGGCAAGAAAATATCTTTGAGAAATGATTCATGATTTTTTTTAGATAAAAATGATTCCAATAGTTTACTATTTTTACCAAGAAACATCACATGTAAATTCAATATATGTATAAATATTACTTATATAAATCTTGACTCACGCTGGATTAAATCTAATCGCCCGCGGTCTTATTTGATATCGATAAGCAGGTTTCAAAAAATGTTATGCAAATACTTGAAATATTTCATGCACATAGAATTGAATTTCAAAAAAATGATGACGCCGCCAAACCATATTCACAACTGCAACCAAATGTCATTGCCTCATTTATATATTGATGTTGTCTGGATTTATCATGCGTGTATTTGCAAATGATTGGCCTTGCGTACTTGATCATCGCAAAGATGAAATTAAAGTGAGATTGATTTTTCGAGATCAGGATGGGTGTCATGTCAATCAAATTTTTGTCGAGGAAAGAAAACTTTTAAAGGTTTCAAAGGAAACATGACCCCGATAAGATGCCGCCGAAACGCTGACCAAAATGATGCCAAGGGTGTAGCCATCGTCGCTCACCGTGGCTACCAAATGGTTCCCGATACTCCCTCACGACCATGGTTTATTTTCCGATCACCACTTTGTGTACCCAAGCTTCTGCAGGCAGGTCGCTCGAGCCCTGATGTTCTATTCATGAATGGGTTCAGAAGAGGCGTATTTTCCTGAGATGAAGCCTTGTGTGGTTGCCCTAGCCAAGCCGTGTAGACTGAATCCGCCAGCAGACTCCCCCCCACAATATAGACCTTCAATCACTTGACCATTCATGTCGCAGACTTGGCACTTGGCATTAATTCTTAAGCCTGCTCGCGTGTCATGAAGAACCGGTGTGGCCCACGCTGCATAAAAGGGGCCATTTTGTATTTTGTACTTGGGTTTTTCTTTGCCGAAATCCGAGTCCACTCCCGCGTCCACAAAGCCGTTGTACCGATTGACCGTGTCCTCCAGGTTTTCAGCTGGCATGGGCACGCGTTGATACTTCGATTTTATTTTTTCTGCCAATTCCTTTAGGGTTGGTGCACTGAAGAAAAAGCCATTTTCTTCATCCGTGAAGGGCACTGCGATATTCCACTTTTCTCTAGCAATTGCATCCGAATCAAAGATGGCCCAGATTGGGCCTCCACCATTGTGCCCGTCTCCAATGCCTGCCATGGCCGCATTAAGGTAGTTCTTTGGATCCCATTTCATGTTCTTGGCATTCAAGTAAGAATTCGGGATGTAGTTTTTATTGACGCCGTAGTTGTCAGAGGTGAATTGAGCGCCAGTTTCGTCGTAAAACCTCTTTCCAATCATGTTGACCGTGATCACATCATGCCAGTCTTTGACCGTTAGACCAATGGAGCGTGCCTTGTGAAAAACCTCGCTGCCTGGGTAAAATTTTAAGTTCACGTAGCCGAACTGGCCACCGATGGTGCCAGGCTTGGTGATGCCTGAGCTGAATTCACCGGTGTTGTTGTACAGACCCCATAACGAGGCACCAATATTCATGGCGGCAATTTCGCCACTTGCATCTTGATAAGACCAAGGCGTCCCCGCCACACCGCAATACTCTTCTGTGAGGCGAGGGTCGAACATGCGCCTAAAATTCACATTCGATGTTGAGCCTCCTGTGCCCAAAATCACGGCACGCTTGGCTCTGATGCGAATCTCCTTGCCCTGCGTGACGGCAACAACGCCCAGAACTGGGCCATTCGACTGCTCTTTGCGGATGATCTGAGACATTTTGTGCTCAAGAAGAAATTCAACACCATTTCGTTTTGCTGAGTCGATCAAAGGGTGCATTAAGCCGTTGCCAGTCGACATGGTTTTTTTGACGCTGGCATCTGCTGGCTTTCCAGTCTGGATCAGGGGCCAATCCATGGGCGCGCAGTGCATCTCTCTAGGAACCGAAGAGCCCACTGAATTGCCCCCTCGGGTGTCCGGTGCTTTATCGACAAAAACTACCCCATTGGCCAACATAAATTCACAAGTTTCTGCGCAATGATCTGCAAATGCCCGAATCACTTCGCGGTCGTTGTATCTGTAGTCTGGAAAGCCATTGGCACTGATCACTGACCAATCGGTCAGATCTTGAAAGACCAGGTCGGGTGAGTCTTTGACGCCCCATTTCTTTTGAAAACTGGTGCCGCCGCCGAGAGGTAAGTTGCCACCACTGCAAATGGCATGTCCGCCCAGGTGGTTCTCTGCTTCAAGGACCATCACACGGTGTCCCTTTTGTCTGGCTTTGAGCGCAGCAGGAAGGCCGGTGGCGCCGGAACCGATGACCAAGATGTCGGTCTCTATGTCCCAGAGGCGCTTTGGGGATATTTTTTTGTTCGCCGCTTCGCTCGGTGCGCTGATCATGGCTGCAACTGTTCCCGTTGAGCCCAATAGGATATTTCTTCGTTTGATGGACATCATTGCACCTTCTTGTTTGTGCGTTTTATCTATAAACTCTGCGGATGCTTTTTATCAACGCTGCAGGATCATTGGAAGACATCAATATAGGCGTGTAGGTGGTGATGTGAATAATGGTTTTTACGGGGATCAAGCAACTCTTTGGTTTATTGATAAAACGAAGGCTGGGCAAAGGCCCGCGTTCAAGTAGTTTTAATCTCTAGCTTGATATGGCTTAGTGTTTTCACCAGTGGGGTGCATTGAGCACTTGTAGACCAAGTACTCAGTGACATAATGAGCTTGATTGGCAAATGAGCAATGGGTGATTGACCCTGACTTGGGTGCGCTTACCAGTAAAGTTCTTTATAT